>CAZXRA010000289.1:0-27883 GCA_964643485.1 uncultured Iamiaceae bacterium
CAGGAACGGACAACGCTGCCGTGCCGCCAGATATCGGAAACCTGGTGCAGGTCCAGGTTGAACTCCTTCTTGG
This sequence comes from uncultured Iamiaceae bacterium, assembly GCA_964643485.1. Lineage (GTDB taxonomy): Bacteria > Actinomycetota > Acidimicrobiia > Acidimicrobiales > Iamiaceae > Iamia. Next base: position 74 of record CAZXRA010000289.1, read on the forward strand.
CATCCATGAGCTCGAAGCCCTCGGCGAAGGCCTGCATCATCCCGTACTCGACACCGTTGTGGACCATCTTGGTGAAGTGGCCGGCGCCGGCCGGGCCGACGTGGGCCAGGCCCCGGCCCTCCCCGGGGGAGAGAGCCTCCAGGGCGGGCCAGACCAGTCGCACGTGCTCGTCGGCCCCCCCCACCATCAGGGCATAGCCGTTGTCCAGGCCCCACACGCCGCCGCTGGTGCCGGCGTCGACCCAGCCGATGCCCCGCTCGGCCAGGAAGCCGGCCCGGCGGATGGAGTCGCGGTAGTTGGAGTTGCCCCCGTCGACCACGACATCGCCGGGGGCCAGCAGCTCGGCCAGCTCGTCGATCGTCGCCTCGGTGGCATCGCCGGACGGCACCATCGACCACGCCACCCGGGGGCCCTCGCCCAGGGCGGCGACGAGAGCAGGGAGGGAATCGACGTCGCGCCCCTCATCCGAGCGGGCGTAGCCCACCACCTCGTGGCCGGCGCGCCGCAGCCGCTCGGCCATGTTGCCGCCCATGCGGCCCAACCCGATCATGCCCAGCCGCATCGGCGGGACCTCCTCAGTCGCGGAGCAGCAGGACAGGACCGGGCCAGAGCTCGTCCCTGTCGGGCTGCGCCCCGGACAGTAGACATCAGGGCCGCCGAGCGCCTCGCCTCCCTAGCGGGTGACCTCGACCAGCTCGTCGAGGGTGACGCGGGCGGCCCGGAGGCCATGGGCCCGCAGGGTGAGCAGGTCGCCATCGGCCTGGGCGTGCTTCAGGGCCGAGAAGCCGAAGGACCGGCCGGGGATGGGGACATCGACCGGGTCGTCCCCCACCACCTGGATGAACACCCCCGACGGTGGCCCCCCCTTGTGGAGCTGGCCGGTGGAGTGGAGGAAGCGGGGCCCCAGGCCGACGGTGGTGGCCACCCGATAGCGGTCGCGCATGGCGGTGCGGGCGTCCTCGAGCTGGTCGACGACCCCCGACTCGGGGTCGACGTAGGCCTGGATGGCCACATAGTCGCCCGGTCCCACCCGGTCGAGCAGGTCGCCCAGCGGCTCGGGGGCGACGGCGGACGGCCCCTGGTCGAGCACTCGGGCCGTGGCCTCCTTGGCCTCGGCCACGTTGGGCTGGTCGAAGGGGTTGATGCCCAGGGCGGCGCCGCACAGGGCCGTGGCCACCTCCCAGGTGAGCACCAGGGCCCCCAGGCCGGCGACGCCGTCCGACGGCAGCTCCACCACCGGGTGACCGGCCGCGGCCAGGGGGGCCAGGCCGTGGTGCTCGCCGATGCTGACGAAGAGCCGATCGTCGCCGTAGACCTCCGGCGGTCCCAGCCGCTCGCCGGCCACGGGGACCACGCCGGTACCGTGCTTGCCCGTCGACTCGGCCAGGAGCTGCTCCAGCCACAAGCCGACGGTGTCGATCTCCCCGTCGACGACGAGGGTCAACTTGTCCCGCCCGGCCCGCACCCCGCCGGCCATGGCCGCGGCCAGACGCAGCCCGGCGTTGACGGACGGATCGGGGTGGCGCAGCGAGGGAGCGGCGGCGTCGGCCGACGCCAACAGGCCCTCCCAGTCGACCCCCGCCGCCGCCGCCGGCACCAGGCCGAAGTACGACAGGGCCGAGTAGCGGCCCCCGATGTCGGCCGGGTTCTCGAACACGGCCCGGAAGCGCTCGGCCCCGGCCCGCTCGGCCAGAGAGGTGCCGGGGTCGGTGACGACGACGATCTCCGCCGCGTCGCCGGCATGGGCCTGCACCGCGGCCAGGTGGCTGAGGGTCTCGATGGTGGTGCCCGACTTGGAGGACGCCACGAACAACGTCTCGCCCGGCGGGCACTCGTGGAAGACGCGCTCCACCGCGGCGGGATCGGTGGTGTCGAGCACCCGCAGGGCGGGATGGCCGGGCCGGGGCGGGACGGACCGGGCCAGCACCTCGGGGAAGAGGCTCGACCCTCCCATGCCCATGACCACCACGTGGCGGAACCCGTCGGCGGCCACGGCGTCGGCGAAGGTCAGGAGCCGTTCGGCCTGGCTGGCCATGGCCCCGGCCACCTCCAACCACCCCAGCCGGTCGGCCACCTCGACGGGATCGTCCTGCCAGAGCGTGTGGTCACGATCCCACAGGCGTTCGACGGCACGGCGGCCAGCCAGGTCGTCGAGCACGGCGGCGACGGCCTCACCGATCGGACCCAGCTCGTCCATTCCGACCTCCGTCCGCCGGGGTTCCGGCTCGTCGTCTCTCCGTCCCAGTGCTAGCAGACGAGGAGACAGCCTGGATCAGAGCTCGAGATCAGGGGTCGGCGGCCGCCAGATGGCCAGCTCCTCGGCCGCCACCGCCTCGCCGTAGAGGTAGCCCTGGGCCGCGTCGCAGCCCATCTCCGCCAGTATCCGGGCCTGCTCGACGTCCTCGACCCCCTCGGCCACCACGGTGAAGCCGAGCGTGCGTCCGAGGGTGACGGCGGCGGCCACGATGGCCCGATCGCGGGCGTCGTGGACGATGCCCCCCACGAAGATCCGGTCGATCTTGAGGGTGTCGGCCACCTCCACCTGGCGCAGGTGCTCCAGCGAGGCGTAGCCGGTGCCGAAGTCGTCGATGGAGATGCGGACGCCCCGGCCGTGGAGACGGCGCAGCAACGACGCGCTGCGGTCGACGTCCCTCACCAGGGCGCTCTCGGTGATCTCCAGGCAGAGGCGGGACGGATCGATGCCGTGGCGCTGGACGGCAGCGTCGACCCGGGCCAGCAGCTCGGGGTCGTCGAGCTGGCGGGCCGACACGTTGACGCTCACCCCGACGGCGTCGATGGGACCGGCCAGGGCGGCCGCCGCCGTGTCGAGAGCCCACCCTCCCAGGTCGACCACCAGCCCCGACTCCTCGGCGACGGGGATGAACTCTTCGGGACCGATCGAGCCCCGAGGCGAGTCCCAACGCACCAGGGCCTCGGCTCCGACCAGGCGCCCCGGCACGGGGTGGAGGGACACCTGGGGCTGGTAGGCGAGCCACAGCCCCTCGCCCGAGAGGGCCCGCCGCAGGTCTCGCTCCAGGTCGATGCGGGCGACGGCGGCCTCGTAGGTGCCGGGCCGGTAGCGCACCACCTCGACGCCCCCGGCCGCCGCCGACTCCCGGGCCGCGATGCCGGCCTTGTGGATCAGGCCGTTCACGGTGTCGAGCTCGGTGGCCACCACCACCCCGACCCCGGGGGTGATGGCGATGTCGTGGTCGCCCACCGAGACGGGCTGGGCCAGGGCCTGGCGCACCCGCTCGCCCACCTCGGTTGCCTCGTGGGGCCCGACGTCGTCGCAGATCACGGCGAAGGACGACCCGCGCAGGTGGCCGACCAGATCCTCAGGTCGGATGACAGCCCGCAGCCGCTCGCCCACGGCCCGGAGCAGGGCGTCGCCCTGGGCCCCGACCAAACCGTCCTCCAAGGCGTCGAGGCGGTCGACGGTGAGCTGGACGAGAGCCATCGGCCGCCGGGGCCGGCGGTGCAGGGCCTCCCGCAGCCGGGCCATGACCGTGCTCTGGTTGGGCAGGCCGGTGGCGTCGTCGTGCAGGGCCGACCGACGGAGCCGCTGGCGGTCGGCGGCGCGGGCCAGGGCGAGGGCGGCCACCGTCGCCCACCGCTCCAGGCTCCTCCCGACCTCCTCGGGTAGGGCGGCACCGGACCCGCGGGGAGGGAAGGCGGCCAGCACGCCGAGCACAGCCTCCCGCTCGACCAGGGGCAGCAGCACCGGCGCCCCCAGGCCCGCGTTCTCCAGGTCGGCAGCCGCATCGGCCCACGGGGCGACATCCAGGTCGGCCTCCACCACGCCGGTGACCGGAGTGCCCGGAGACCCGTCGGGGCGGGCCGGGGCCCCCGTGGTCACCCGGTCGAGGGCCAGCACCACCCGGCGGGGCAGGTCGAGGGAACGCCCGTGGACCCGGGCCGGGCCCGACCGGGCCGCCACCACGATCCGATACCCCGGCTGGTCGGCGGCGGCGGCGGCCACCACCCGATCGACGACGGCGTCGACGGGATCCCCGGCCAGGACGGCGGCCAGGATGCCCTCCACCTCGTCGGCGGTGCTCCCGCCCGATGCGTCCGCCTCGCTCACCGGGCCGCCTGCCGGGCGGCGACTCCGGCGGCGGCGACGACCTCGTCGATCACGGCGTCGTCGTGGGCCAGGCCCGGGAAGAGCACCTCGTAGGGCCCGGGGGCCAGGGCGACCCCCTGGTCGAGGAGGGCGTGGAACAAGCGGGCGTAGGCCGCGGCGTCGGTGGCGCGGGCCGAGGCGTAGTCGACGGCAGGCTCGGGCCCGAGGTGCAGGCCCACCAGGGTGCCGACCACGGGGACGTGGCCGGGCAGGCCGGCCTCGGCCAGGGCGACGGCCAGGCCCTCACCCAGCCGGGCGGCGGTGGCGGCGAGGCGGGCGTAGGCGGCGTCGTCCAGCAGGGCCAGGGCGGCCAGGCCCGCCGCCGTGGCCAACGGGTTCCCCGAGAGGGTGCCGGCCTGGTACACGGCGCCCTGCGGGGCCATCTGGTCCATCAGGTCGCCCCGCCCGCCGAAGGCGCCCACGTTCAGGCCGCCACCGATGACCTTGCCCAGGCAGGTGAGGTCGGGTCGCACCCCGGCGGCCTCCTGGGCCCCGCCCCGGCCCAGCCGAAAGCCGGTGATGACCTCGTCGAAGATCAGCAGGGCCCCCACCCTGTCGCACTCGGCCCGCAGCCCGGCCAGGAACCCGGGCCCCGGGGCGACCAGTCCCATGTTGGCGGCCACCGGCTCGACGATCACGCAGGCGACGGTGTGGTCCAGCTCGGGCACCTGGTTGTAGGGCACGACGACGGTGTCGGCCACGGCCGCGGCCGGCACCCCGGCCGACCCCGGGATCCCGGTGGGGCTGTCGGGGGCCACGTCGATGAGGGCGACGGCACTCCCCGCCTCGGCCAGGAGGGCATCGCTGTGGCCGTGGTAGTTCCCCGAGAACTTCACGATGCGATCCCGGCCCGTGGCCCCCCGGGCCAGGCGCAGGGCGCTCATGGTGGCCTCGGTGCCGCTCGACACCAGGCGCACCCGTTCCACCGCCGGCACCCGGGCGCAGATCTCCTCGGCCAGGAGCACCTCCCGCTCGGTGGGGGCGCCGTAGGACGTGCCCCCCGCCGCCGCCTCCTGCACCGCGGCCACGATGGCGGGGTGGGCGTGGCCGGCGACGATCGCCCCGTAGGACTGCACCATGTCGACCAACCGGCGCCCCCCGGCGTCCCAGACGTAGGGCCCCTCGGCTCGGGCCACGAAGTAAGGCGTACCCCCGACGGCGCGGAAGGCCCGCACCGGCGAGCTCACCCCCCCGGGGATGACCTTCTGGGCTCGGGTGAAGAGACGGGCGTTGGCGTCGGGTGCGGCGTCGTCCACTGGGTGCGAACCCTACGTGAGGATCTCGGCAACCTCGCCAGCCAGGTACGTGAGGATCAAGTCGGCGCCGGCCCGCTTGATGGCGGTGAGGTGCTCGACAGCCACCGCCTCCCCGTCGATCCAACCTCGCTCGGCCGCCGCCTTGAGCATGGCGTACTCCCCGGACACGTGATAGGCGGCGAGGGGCACGTCGACCTCGGCCCGGGCCCGGGCCAGGATGTCGAGGTAGGCGAGGGCGGGCTTGACCATCACCATGTCGGCCCCCTCGGCCACGTCGGCCCGGATCTCCTCCAACGCCTCCCGGGCGTTGCGAGGGTCCTGCTGGTAGGCCCGCCGGTCGCCGCCCCCGACGATCTCCACGTCGACGGCGTCCCGGAAGGGCCCGTAGAGGGCGGAGGCGTACTTGGCCGCGTAGGCGAGGACGGCCACCGCCTCGTGGCCCTCCTCATCGAGGGCGTCGCGGATGGCCAGCTCCTGGCCGTCCATCATCCCGGAGGGGGCGACGATGTCGGCGCCGGCCTCGGCCTGGGCCACGGCCACCTCGGCGTAGCGCTCCAGGGTGGCGTCGTTGTCGACCTCGCCGGTGGGGGTCAGCAGGCCGCAGTGGCCGTGGTCGGTGTACTCGTCGAGGCACAGGTCGGCCATGAGGACCATGGCGTCGCCCACGTCGTCCCGCAGGTCGCGCAGGGCCACCTGCACGATGCCGTCGGGATCGGAGGCACCCGACCCCTCGGGATCCTTGCTCTCGGGGATGCCGAAGAGGATCACCGCCCCCAGGCCGAGCTGGCGGAGGCGGCCCACCTCGTCGCCCAGGCTGGCCCGGGTGTGCTGGACCACGCCGGGCAGCGAGGCGATGGGCTGCGGGGCATCGATGCCCTCCCGCACGAACAGGGGGACGACCAGGTCGTCGACGCTCAGGTGGGTCTCGGCCACCAGGCGCCGCAGGGCGGGGGTGCGCCGCAGGCGCCGCAACCGCTGCTGGGGGAACGACATGGAGTCAGCCTACGGAAGGGGCTCGGTCGGGGTCGCAGTCAGCCCGGGGCCAGCAGGGCGGCCAGGGCGTCGGGGTCGAGGGCGGCCAGCGTCTCGGCCACGTGGGAGGCGACGGTGAGGTCGTGGTGGACGGTCAGCCGGTTGGGGACGGCCACCACCGCACCCAGGCCAGCCGCGAGGGCGGCCTCCGTGCCCCGGCGGGTGTCCTCGATGGCGACCACGGCGGCGGGGTCGACGTCCAGTTCGCCCACGGCGGCCACGTAGAGGTCGGGGGCCGGCTTGCCCGCCCGGACCGAGGGGTGATCCCGTCCCACCAGCACGTCGAAGAGATCCAGGATCCCGAAGCGGTCGAGGTGGTGCTCGACCCACCCCCGGGACGAACCCGAGGCCACGGCCACGGGCACGCCCCGCCCGTGGAGGGTGCGGACCAGGTCGGCTGCACCGGCGGTGATCTGGGCGACCTCTGCTGACGGGGGCAGGCCGGTGACGGCGACCCGCGCCGCGTCGAAGGCGTCCTTGTCGATGTCGAGGCCGAGTTGAGCGGCCAGCGGCGGCCAGTAGGGCTCGTCGCTGGAGACGCCCACGGCGTGGCTGCCCCACAGCTCGGGCGTGAGGTCGGCCCCCATGCCGGCCAAGGCCAGGCGAGCCCGCTCGTAGATGGGCCACTCCGTGTCGGCCAACGTTCCGTCGAAGTCGAAGATCACGGCAGCGAGGCCGGGCAGATGGGCGGGTGACGGGTCGGAGAAGGGCACCGGCCGAGGGTAGCCAGCACCCCGAAGGCCCGGACCGGTTCCCGGGGACCCCCACCCGGGGCGGCGACAGGAACATCGGCGTGCGGGAGGGCCTCAGACCCGGGCACGACGCACCCCCCCCTTCAGAGACCCGGAGCACACCATGAGCACCTTCGACTTCGACGGCGACGGCTACATCGATGCAGTGGACACCGACGGCGACGGCTTCGCCGACGACGCCAGCGTCATCAGCACCAACGACGCCACCAGCGTCCTCTGATCCGAGCGGGGAAGCGTCGAGCCGGGCCCGGGGCGATCAGCCCCGGGCCCGGTCGCGTGCGTGGGCGACGAGGGCGGCGACGAGCCCGTCGATCGAGTGCTCCATCGCCTCGACGGTGACGGCCAGTCCCGCCTCTCGGGCCGTGGCCGCGGTGACGGGCCCGATGCAGGCGACGACGGGCGGGGCGGCGGCGACGCCGAAGGCCTCCACGAAGTGGGTGACCGTCGAGGACGAGGCGAAGGTGACGGCATCGGCCCCGGCCACCAGGGCCCGACTCTCGTCGGTGACAGGGGCGGCGACGGTGCGGTAGGCGGGGACCACGTCCACCTCCCAGCCCCGGGCCCGCAGGCCCTCGGGGAGCACGTCACGGGCCGCCTCGGCCCGGGCCAGGAGCACCCGACCGGAGGAGGCATCGGAGGGAGGGTCCGGGAAGGCGGCCAGCAGGGCCTCGGCCACGTACTGCTCGGGCACCAGGTCGGCCACGATCCGGTGTGCGGCCAGGGCCGCCGCCGTGCCCGGGCCGATGGCCGCCACCTGCACCCCGCCCAGGGCCCGGCTGTCGGGGATGGGGGTGAAGGTCCGTTCCACTCCGTTGGGTGACGTGAACACGACCCAGTCATAGGTGCCGATGCCCGCCACCGCGGCGCGCAGAGCGGCCCCGCCGTCGCTCGGGGGACCGATCTCGATGAGGGGCACCTCGACCGGGTCAGCCCCCTCGGCGGCCAGGGCCCGGCTGATCTGGGACGCCTGGGCCCGAGTGCGGGTGACGATCACCCGCTGCCCGAACAGGGGCCGGTCCTCGAACCAGCGCAGGTCGGCGGCCGCCACCCGGCCCACCACGATCACCGAGGGCGACTCCAGGTCGCGGTCCCCGAGGGTGGCCAGGGTGGCCCGCACCGACACCTGGTCGGGCCGGGTGCCCCAGCGCACGGCGGCGGCGGGCGTGCCGGGATCGAGGCCGGCCGCGAGGAGCAGGGCCGAGATCTGGGGCCAGCGGGCCACGCCCATCAGGATCACGAGGGTGCCGCCCAGGCGGGCCGCCGCCTCCCAGTCGATGGTGCCCTCGCCGGCCGACGGATCCTCGTGGCCAGTGATGACGGTGAAGGCGGTGGACGAGAAGCGCTGGGTGACGGGGATGCCGGCGTAAGCCGGGGCGGCGATGGCCGACGTGATGCCCGGCACCACCTCCCACGGCACCCCGGCCGCGGTGAGGGCGGCTGCCTCCTCCCCACCCCGGGCGAACACGAAGGGATCGCCGCCCTTCAGGCGCACGACGCGCTGGCCCCGCCGGCCCCGTTCGACGAGCAGGTCGTTGATCTGCTCCTGGGTGAAGCGGGCCCGGCCCGGGGCCTTGCCCACGTCGATGCGCTCGGCCTCGGCCGGAGCCAGGTCGAGGAGGGCCGCGGCCGAGAGACGGTCGTGGACGACCACCTCCGCCTGGGCCAGCACCTCGGCCCCCCGCAGGGTCAGCAACCCGGGATCCCCAGGACCCGCTCCGACCAGGTACACCGTCACGGGCCCGACAGTAGGCCGCCCCCGACGTCGCCCCGCTCAGCGGGCCCAAGAGGTGAGCGCCAGGCGAACCGACCCCAGCACGGTGGCGGCAACGCCGGTGAACCTATCGACGCCGGTCTCTCGCGGCGACGCGGAGGGTGCGGGCCAGGGAGCGGCCCAGGGCGTCGCCGTCGTGGCCGGAGGCGGAGGCCCGGTGGACGTGCCCGGGGGCATCGGCGAGGAGGGCCCGGATCCGCAGGGTGCCGTCGCCATCCACGATCTCGGCGTGGGCCCCGGCGGGAAGGTCGCAGTCGCCCCCCAGCTCGGCCAGGAAGGCCCGCTCGGCGTCGACCCGGCGCCGGCTCACCCGGTCTTCGACGACGGCGAGCAGGGCGAGGGTGGCGTCGTCATCGATCCGGGCCTCCACGGCCAGGGCGCCCTGGCCGACCTGGGGCAGCACCACGTCGGTGGACAGCACCTCGTCGATCTCCTCGGCCAACTCCAGCCGCTCGAGGGCCACCGCCGCCACCACCACGGCAGCGACGGTCCACCCGTCGATCTCGGTGCCGACCCGGGAGAGGCGAGTGGCCATGTTCCCCCGCAGCTCCACGAACCGGAGGTCGGGCCGGGCCTCGGCCAGCTGCACCCGTCGGCGCTGCGACCCCGTGGCCACCACTGCTCCCGGAGGCAGCTCGTCGAGGGCGGCACCCACGAGGGCGTCCCGGGAGTCGCCCCGCTCGGGCACGGCCGCCAGGGCCAGGCCCTCACCGGTGACGGCGGGCAGGTCCTTGGCCGAGTGGACGGCGAGGTCGGCCACCCCCTCCAGCACGAGGCGCTGGACCTCAGTGGCGAACACGCCCTTGCCGCCCAGCTCCGAGATGGGGACGTCGAGGCGGCGATCGCCCAGGGTCTCCGTGCCCACGATCTGCACAGTGAGGCCCGGATGGGCCCGGGCCAGCAGGCCGGCCACGTGGTGGGCCTGCCACAGGGCCAACGGGCTCGACCGCGTGGCCAGCCGCAGCCGCTCGGGGAGCGACACCTCGCCGATGTCCCTAGTCGTCGAGGTCGTAGAGGTGGCGCAGGGCCTCGGCCAGACGGTCGCCGGTGGGCGTGCCCGACAGCGTCTTGAGCCTGACCGTGGGCTCGTGCAGCACCTTGGCCATCAGGGCCTGGGTGAGGGCGTCGACGGCGGCCCGCTGGCGGTCGTCGAGGCCGGACAGGCGGCCGGTGAAACGAGCGACCTCGGCCTGACGCACTTCCTCGGCCCGGGCCCGGAGGGCGGCGACGAGGGGGGCAGCAGCCCGGGCCGACACCTCGGTGCGGTAGCGCTCGACCTCCTCGTCGACCAGGGCGTCGACGGCGACGATCTCCCGACGACGGGCGTCGACCCCGGCCTGGGCGAAGCGGCGCAGGTCGTCGATGTCGAGGAGGGTGACGCCGGGCAGCGCCCCCACCGACGGGTCGACGTCGCGGGGCACGGCCACGTCGACCACCAGCAGTCGGTCGGCCGACCGCCGGGGCAGGACGGCCTCCAGCTCGGCCTGGTCGATGATCACCGACGAGGCGCCGGTGGAGGTGAGCAGCACGTCGCAGCGGGCGAGGGCGTCGGGCAGGTCGGCCAGGGCGACGACCTCGCCGTCGATGTCGGCCGCCAGCTCGGCCGCCCGCTCGGGCGTGCGGTTGGTCACGAGCACCCGAGCGGCGCCGGCGCCCCGCAGGGCGGTGGCCATCGAGCGGCCCATGGCCCCGGCTCCCACGACCAGGACGGTGCGGCCCTCGACGGTGCCCAGTCGCTCAGCCGCCATCTCCACCGCGGCGTGCGACACCGACGCCGTGCCCCGGGCGATGCCAGTCTCGGAACGGGCCCGCTTGCCCGTCTCGACGGCGTGGCGGAACAGCAGGTTGAGGGTGGGACCGACGGCGCCCTCGTCGACGCCCGCGCTCCAGGCCGAGCGCACTTGGCCCAGCACCTCCGTGTCGCCCAGCACGTCGGAGTCGACCCCCGCCGCCACCCGGAACAGGTGGCGCACGGCGTCGGCGTCGTAGTGGACGTAGAGGTGGTCGGCGAAGTCCTCGGGGGCGACGTGGGCCAGGTCGGCCAGGACGTCGCGCACCTCCTGGTAGGCGGCGTGGAAGCGCTCGGCCACGACGTAGGCCTCGGTGCGGTTGCACGTGGAGACGAGCACCGCCTCGGTGACGTGGTCGCAGGTGGCCAGCGAGGCGAGGGCCTTGGGCAGGCGCGCCTGGTCGACGGTCAACCGCTCGAACAGGTCGAGCGGCATCGTCCGGTGGTTCAGGCCGATGACGACGACAGACACGTCCTCAGCAACTCCTTCGCAGCGGTGATCCTTCCAGCGCGGATCTCCTCCAGCATCCCCGACTCCAGGGCCCCCTGCCAATCGAGGCCCTCGGTCGAGCGGCCCTCGGCCCGGATGCGATCGCGCTCCTCGGCCAGCAGGTCGAGCAGCACCTCGTACTCCGGCCCCAGCTCCGCCTCGAAGCGAGATCGCAACCAGGAGGCCAGGGCCGGGCTCCGCCCCTCGGTGGCCACGGTGACGAGCAGGCTCCCCCGCCGCACCCGGGAGGGCAGGGTGACGGAGCAGCGCTCGGGGTCGTCGGCGGCGTTGACCCACACCCCGGCCGCCTCCCCGTCGTCGTAGACGGCCTGGTTGACGGCGGGATCGTCGGTGGCGACCACGACGAGGCGGTAGCCGGCCACCTCCCCCGCCCGATAGGGGCGCTCCTCGCAGGTGAGGCGGGCATCGTCGCGGAGGGTGGGGTCGATGTGCGGCGCCACCACCGTGACCCGGGCCCCGCACCGCAGCAGCTCGGCCACCTTCTGGGCGGCGACGGCCCCACCCCCGACGACCAGCACCGAGCGTCCCTCCAGGCGGAGGTTCACCGGGTACAGGGGGCCGGTGCCGCTGGGGAGGGGGGCCACGGTGTCGCTCAGCCCGCGGCCGGGGTGGCCGTGCCCGACCCCGGTCCGCTCTCGTCGGCCTCGGGTCCCCCGTCGCGGCGCTGCTGGTAGAAGCTGAGGATCTGGAGCTCGACGGCCAGGTCGACCTTCCGCAGGGAGACGTCGTCGGGCACGGTGATGACGGCGGGGGCGAAGTTGAGGATCGAGGTGACGCCGGCGGTGGCCAGGGCGTCGGCCACGTCCTGGGCTGCAGTGGCCGGGGTGGCGATCACGCCGATGACGTGGCCCAGGTCGGCGACGATGGCGGGCAGGTCGGCCAGGGCCCGCACCTCGGTGCCGTGCACCACCTCGCCCACCTTGGCCGGGTCGGCGTCGACGAGGGCGGCGACGGGGAAGCCCCGGTCGCGGAAGCCGCCGTAGTTGGCGAGGGCCTGGCCCAGATTGCCGACACCGACGATGACGACGGGCCAGTCGTGGGTGAGGCCCAGCTCCCGGCTCATCTGGAACATGAGGTACTCGACGTCGTAGCCGACGCCCCGGGTGCCGTAGGAGCCCAAGTAGGAGAGATCCTTGCGGACCTTGGCCGCGTTCACGCCGGCCATCTCGGCCAAGCGCTCGGAGGAGATGGTGGACGCCTTGGCCGCCGACTCCTCGACCAGGGCTCGCAGGTAGACGGGGAGGCGGGCCACCGTGGCCTCGGGGATCCGTCGACTGCGATCCGACATCGTCAGCGACTGTACCGCCCTACGTGCACACGTTCACAAGCGGGGGGTCCCCCCAACTGGCCCCCCTTTCGGTGGCCTGCGCAGCCAGAACGCGAGCCACTTCGCCGGAAATCCCGAACTGGCCCGGGTTCTGGTCGTTCCTACAACCAAAGCACGGGCCAGTTCGCCGTGCGGAGGTCAGGACGGAACGGCGTCGCGCAGCTCCCGGCGCAGCACCTTGCCGGCCACGCCGTGGGGCAGCTCGTCCACGAACAGGACCTTCTCCGGGCACTTGTAGCGGGGGAGGTGCGAGGCGCAGAAGGCGTTGACCTCGTCCTCCTCGATCGACCGCCCCGGAGCCACGACCACGAAGGCCTTCACCGCCTCCCCCGAGTAGGGGTGGGGGACGCCGACCACGGCGCAGTCGTCGATGGCCGGATGCTCCAGGAGCACCTCCTCCACCTCGGCCGGGAACACGTTGAAGCCCGAGACGATGATCAGATCCTTGGCCCGGTCGACCAGGAACAGGTGACCGTCGTCGTCGACCACGCCCACATCGCCGGTGCGGAGCCAGCCGTCGGGAGTGAGGGCCGAGCACTCCCCCGGCGGATCGCCCCAGTAGCCCAGGAACACGTTGGGGCCCCGCACCCAGATCTCCCCCTCGTCCCCCACGAGCACGTCCTCGCCGTCGTCGTCGACCAGGCGCACCTCCACCCCGTCGAGGGGGGCCCCGATGGAGCCGGGCTTGCGGTCGAGGCCGAGGGCCGAGGTGACGACGGGCGACGCCTCGGTGAGGCCGTAGCCCTCCAGGATCTCCAGGGCGTAACGCTCCCGCATCCGGTCGGCCACCTCGACGGGGAGGGCGGCCGCCCCCGAGGTGGCGACGCGCACGTGGGCGAAGGCCCCCGGCGGCAGGCCCGGCAGGCTGGCCCAGGCCGCCCACATGGTGGGGGCCCCGGCGACGAGGGTGACCTCGTGGCGGGCGATGGCCTCGGCCGCTGACTGCGGGTCGAAGCGCTCTATGAGGAGGACGGCGACCCCCGATCGCAGGGCGACACCGAGGATGGCGTTGAGGCCCATGATGTGGAACAGCGGCAGCACGCAGAGGCTCACGTCGCCGTCCATCCGCGCCGCCTCGGGCACAGCCAGGACCTGGTCGATGTTGGCGAGCAGGTTGCCGTGGCTCAGCACGGCCGGGCGGGGCGCACCGGCGGTGCCGCTGGTGAACATGAGGACGGCCACGTCGTCGTCGCCCCGCTCCGTCATGGGCAGGGGCTCGGCCGCCAGCAGCTCGTCGAGAGGCACCATGTCGCCGTCGTCGCCCCCGTCGTCGGCGGTGGAGACGACGTGGCGCAGCTCGGGCACGGCGGCCCGGTCGACGGCGGCGAGGGCGCTGCGGCCCGACGGTCCCACGATGGCGGCCCGGGCCCCGACAGTGGCGAGCTGGCTCTGCAGGGCACGGGGCGGGCTGAGGGGGTTGAGGGGCACCACCACGGCCCCGGCCCGGAGGGCGGCGAGATACGACACCACGAAGTACCAGTTGTTGGCACAGACCAGGGCCACCCGGTCACCCGGCTCCACCCCGAGGCCCCGCAGCCCACCGGCCAGGCGGGCCGCCTGGTCGCGCAGAGCCCCGAAGGACGTGGTGCGGCCCCGGCTGATGAGGGCCGGGGCGTCGTCCGGGTGAGGATCGAGGATCGTGGCCAGGTTCACGGTCCGACAGTTGACCACAGGACCGGCGCCCCGGTCAGGCTGCGAGGGGCTTTCGCCAACAGGGCCTGGTCGTGACAACGGTTCGTCCTCGCCTGGCGACTCGGACAAGAGACGGCCCCGTATCGCCCGCTCCTGTCGGCTCCTTCGTCGCCGACGGGCCGCTCGGGCCCCGGGCTCGCCTGGCGGCTCGCCCTCTAACGAGCGAGCACGAAGAGCTGGAGGGCCGCCGACCCCAGGATCAGGGCGAGCAGCAGGGCCAGGACGATGGTGGTGCCGGGGCGCATCAGCCCCTCCTCCGAAGCTCGACAGGGCTGGAGGCACCGGACGGGGCGTCTCCGGCGCCATCCTCGTCCACCGGGAGAAGGGTGACGGCATCGCCGGCGGCCAAGCCCAGCTCGGCCGCGGCCGAGCGCCGGTCGAGCACCAGGGCCAGCAGGCCGTAGGAGTCGACGGCCAGGCCCAGCCGGCCCGGCTCCAGGTCGCCGTAGGCCCGGACCATCCGGGCCGAGCGGGTGGTGCCCTCGACCCGCACCCCCACCAACTCGTCGGCCGCGGGGACGAGGGCGGCCAGCTCGTCCGGTCCCACGTTGAGCTGCGCGTTGCCGTACCCGTCGACCCACAGCACCTCGGCGCCCAGGCCGCCGTCCTCGGGCTGGGGCAGGGGCACCAGTCCCGGTCGGAGGGTGGACGGGTCGATCTCGGGGCCCAGCTCGTCCAGGGGCACCCCCAGGCACAGGTGGGCGGCGGCGGGGGCGAAGACGTCGCGCCCGTCGAAGGTCGGCCCCGGCGCCTCCAGGCGGTGATCGGGCGACGTGAGCTCGACCACCCGTGTGGCCCCGCCCACCATGGCCACGGCCGGAGCGAGCAGGCCGTTGTCCGGACCGACGAGCACCGCGTCGCCGTCGCCCACCTCGCCGGCGACGCCCCGGCGGGCCGTGCCCACCCCGGGGTCGACGACCGCCACCACCACGCCGGGCGCCAGGTACTGCACGCTGCGGGCCAGCATCAGGCCGCCGGCCCGCACGTCGTGGCGGGGGACACCGTGGCCCACGTCGACCACGGTGACGTGGGGGGCGATGGTGCGGATCACCGAGTGGACGACACCCACGAACTCGTCGGCGTGCCCGTAGTCGGAGAGGAACGAGACGGTGGCGAAGCGGGTCACGCCGAGCCCAGCTCCCGGGACCGCTCGGTGGCCGCCGTCACCGCGTCGAGGATGGCGCTGCGCACGCCGGCCGCCTCCAGGGCCCGCAGCCCGGCGGCGGTGGTGCCCCCGGGCGAGGTGACCTGGGCCCGCAGCACCTCGGGCCGCTCCCCCGTCTCGGCCAGCAGGCGGGCCGCCCCCAGGAGGGTCTGCACGGCCAGGGCCTGGCTGGTGGGACGGGGCAGGCCGGCCAGCACGCCCCCTTCGATCAGGGCCTCGGCCACGAGGAACACGTAGGCCGGCCCCGACCCCGACAGGCCGGTGACGGCGTCGAGGTGCGACTCGGGCACCCGCACGACCTGCCCCACCGCGCCGAGGACCTCCTCGGCCCACACCAGATCGTCCTCGTCGGCGTGGGTGCCGGCCGCGACGGCCGACGCCCCCGCCCCCACCAGGGCCGGGGTGTTGGGCATGGACCGGATCACCCGGGCGCCGGTGGGGAGAGCGGCTTCGAGGGTGGCGATGGTGACGCCGGCGGCGATGGACAGCACCCGCTGGGCGCCCGCTCGTCCCGCTGCCTCGGCCGCGGTCACGGCGTGCTGGGGCTTGACGGCCAGGACCACGTCGAGTGCCGCCACCCCACCGGGCGCCGCCACCACCTGCAAGCCGGGGAGGGCTGAGGCCAGCTCCTGACGGCGCCCGGCATCGACCTCGGCCACGGCCAGGTCCGAGGCCGAGGCCCATCCGGCGGCCACCAAGCCGCCGACCAGGGCCTCGCCCATGCGTCCGCCCCCGATGACCAGCAGTCGTGCCATGGCAACTACCCTCCGGGGTCGGCGCGGCCGCACCCCGCGCCCCCCCGGCCGGAGGGTGGATCAGATGTTGGCCTGGCGCTCCACGACCACGTCGAGGAGCTCGGTCAGGGTCTCCTGAAGGCCGAGACCACCGATGTCGAGGATGCTCACGCCAGTCACCACGGTCCCGGTGCGGATGAAGTAGTAGGCCAGCTGGCCCTGGGATTCGCTGCCGTCGGGCCCCACGATGACGATGTCGCCCGCCAGGGCCACGCCCTCGTCGCCCCGGCCGGCCTCGTCCTCGATCGGCTCGAAGCCGCCGCTCTCGATGGTGACGCCATCCTTCTTGGCCGCAGCGATGAGGGCGTCCTCGGCGCAGCCGGCGAACTGATTGGTGCCGATCTCGGCGATGACGGCCTCACCCGACGCCTCCTCGTCGACGACGAGCGTCGTGCTCTGGACGAACTGGGCTTGCTCGTCTTGGGTGAAGGAGAAGTCGGGGCTGTCGGCCTCGGCCCGTTCGACGGCATCGATGTCGACGTCCTGGAAGCACTCGTTCATCTCGTCGTCGTCGTCCTCGGCCGCCTCCTCCTCCCAGCCTTCGCCGAGGTTCTCGAAGTCGTCGAGGGTGAGGTTCATCGACTCGGCCAGGGCCTGGGCCTCGGCGTCGTCGGAGCCCTCCTCGTCGGGCTCGCTCGAGTCGGTGGGCTCCTCGTCGTCACCCGTCGTGGTGGTGCTCTCGTCAGATGCGGCCGGGGCGGCGGTGGTCTCCGATGCGTCGTCCGGCGAGTCGTCGTCCCCGCCGCAGGCGGCGACGAGGAGGGTCAGGGCGAAGGCGGCGGCGAGGGCACGCCGCACCGAGCGGTGCAGGGTCATTCAGGCTCCTCAGAGGGGGACACGACCGGGCTTCCGAGCCCGGGCGGGCGTCATCCTGGCACGCCCGCTCTTCGATGAGCACCGGGCCCGGGTCCCCGGGAGGGAGGTCCACCTGGCGCACTTCCCCGAACGCAGAGCGGGCCTCCCTGTCCGGGGCCGGCGCCTGCCTACCCGCCCCAGGGGTCGTCTATGCATGAGATACATGGAGAGATCATGAGAGGAGGGAAGAGAACCCGATGCGCAGCGCGGGCCGGAAGCTGAGCTCCACCGCCTCGTAGTGGAGGGCGAGGAGGCGGTCGAGCTCGTCCCGGTCGACGGACGAGGCCGGCACCTCGCCCACCAGATAGGCGGCGTCCTCCTCCCCCACGGCGAAGGCCAGGCCCCGCAGGCCCAGGTTGCGGCGCAGCAGGTGCTCGTAGAACCGGGCCGGGTCGTCGACCGGGGCCGGGAGCACGTAGGTCTCGTGGTGGAGGGTGCGCTGGCGGAGGTGCAACCAGACGGTGGTGTGGTCCCGCTGCTCACCGGCCAGGCGCACGAACCAACGCCGAGGACCGGTGTCGTCCCGGGTCACGTCCTCGATGAGCGGGTTGTCGGCCTGGAGCTCGGCCAGCCACCCCCCGATCCGGTCGGCCAGGTCGTCGAGCTGGGCGGGGGAGGCCGGCGTCGCCATCCCCGCAGCGTAGAGGGGGGTCCGACGACGGCGGTCAGGCCGCGCAGTCGACGGGGCCGCGGGTCGTCACCTCGGCGTAGACCGAGGCGACCTGCCGGGCCGTCGCCTCCCAGGAGTACGCCGCGGCCCGCCGGGCTCCGGCCCGACCCATGGCCTCGCCCACGCCATCGGCCAGCACGGTGTCGATGGCCCGGGCCCAGGCGCCCGGGTCCCGGGAAGGGACGAGCAGGCCGGTGCGCCCGTCGTCGACGAGGGTGGAGAGGCCGCCCACGTCGGCGGCGACCACGGGACGGCCACATGCCGCCGCCTCCAGGGCGACCAGGCCGAAGGACTCGGACCGGCTGGGCACCACCACGACGTCGGCCGCCCGGTAGAGGGTCGACAGCTCGTGGTGGGGACGAGGCGCCACCACCTGGACCCGGCCCTCCAGGCCGTGGGCGGCGACGAGGCCGTCGATCTCGGCCCGTGTGGCCGTGCCGTCGACACCACTCGGCCCCCCGCACACCACCAACACGGCGTCGCCCACCGAGGAGCGGGCCAGCGCCTTCACCGCCACGTCGACCCCCTTCAGGCGTTGGATGCGGCCGACGAAGAGGACGAGGGGGCGCTCCCCCAGGTCGAGCGGGGCCAGGGCGGCCCGGGCCCCGGCCCGGGGGCCGGGCGAGAACAGGGCGTGCTCGACCCCGGGCGGGGCCAGGGCGATGCGCGACCGGGGGACGGCGTAGAGGGAGGCGAGTTGGTCAGCCTCGGCCCGGCAGCTCGCCAGCACGGCATCGGAGCAGGCCGTCACGGCCACCTCGGCCCGGGCCCGGGCCTCGGGCTCCCGGTCGCCCGCCGCCGTCTTCACCCGGGCGAGGGTGTGGAAGGTGGAGACCAGGGGGACGTCGAGGGCGTGCTTGAGCCGATGCCCGGCCACCCCCGAGAGCCAGTAGTTGGAGTGGATGACGTCGGTGCCACCGTTCCGTTCGATGTCGGCCCCGACGGCGTCGGCCCAGGTGGCGAGGACCGACGGCAGCTCCTCCTTGGCCAGGCCCGGCGGGCCGGCGGGCACGTGGGCCACGGTGATCCCCGGCTCGACGGCGACGCGGGGCGGTAGGCCGGGCCGGTCGGAGCGCACGTACACCGTGCAGTCGTGGCCGTCGTGGGCCAACCCGACCGCCAGCTCCCGGACGTAGACGTTCATCCCCCCGCTGTCGCCCGTGCCGGGCTGGGCCAGCGGCGAGGTGTGGAGGCTGAGGAGGGTGATCCGGGCCACGAGGGCGTCAACCCGGCGTGGCCGCCACCGATTCCGGGGCGGTGTCGTCGCCCTCGGTCCCGGTGGCCCCCTCCCCGTTCCGGCCGCCGGTGTGGGCGGCGCGGAAGGACTCGTAGATCTGGATGAGGGTGCGCTTCTGTTCCTCGTCGATCCACGGGTCGCGGCGGATCTCGGCGACCAGGTCGGCTTCCCCGGGACGTTCCTCCAGGATGCCGGCCCGGACGTAGAGGGTCTCCGAGCTGATCTCCAGGGCCCGAGCGATCTGCTGGAGGATCTCGGCCGACGGCTTCCGCAGGCCCCGCTCGATCTGGCTGAGGTAGGGGTTGGACACCCCGGCCAGCTCGGAGAGCTTGCGCAGCGAGAGGTGGCCGATGCGGCGCTGTTCCCGGATGAACTCGCCGAGGTCGCGCCAGCGCTGCTCGAGCTCGGAACCGGGCCCAGACATAGGTCCAGGCTAGAGGCTCCCCCTCCCGAACCCGAACTCCGGTGAGCGCGCGTCGAACGATCGCGAGCGTTCAGGTTCCGGTCAGGCCACGCTGTCCATGTACAGGCCGACGGTCAGGCACCAGGCCGGAGCCAGGAGGAGCAGCGAGTCGAGGCGGCGCAGGGCGGGGGCCCGGGCGTCGGCCGCGGGGAGGAGGGCCGAGCCCACGAGCTGCCCGAGGGGGCAGGCCACGGCGGCCAGGGCGGCGAAGGTGAACACGGGCTCGCCGTCGAAGGGAGGCACCTGGAGGACGGCCACGACCATGGCCGCCACCCCGATGGTGAGGATCCCCACCAGGGGGCCCTCGACGCTGTTGGACGCCCCCGACCCGATGAGGAAGTCACCGGCCTCGTAGCAGGACACGAAGACGAGCAGCACGACGGCCGCCCCGATCTCCAGGTCACGGGTGAGCACGACGCTGGCCGCGGCGAGGCCGACGGGAACGGCGCACCAGACCGTGGCCGCCGCGGCGGACAGCACCGCGGCTCGGCCCCCACCGCCGATCGCGGCGGCCGCAACCGCTCCGGCCACCGTGGCCAGGATGGCGGCCCCCATGAGCCCCACGCCGCCCCCCCCCGCGGCAGCGACCGCGGCTCCCCCGAGAGCGGAGGCCCACAGGTGGGCAGGACCGCCCACCTCCCGGTGCCGGCGGGCCAGCTCCAGCGCAGCCCAGCCGGCGGCCACCCCGTAGAGCAGCGACAAGGCGGCCCAGCCCTGGATCATCGCCCCCAGGGCAACGACGAACCAGACGAGGCCGAGGCTGACCTTCCAGCCCGTCGTGTCGTAGGTGATGGCGTAGCGCCGCCCGAACTCCGTCCGGCGGAGACGGGGGCCGCTGACCGGCCGCTCCTTGCCCCAGACCCTGACCTCTCCGGTGACGGGCACCGCCACGGAGCGCAACCGGGTGAGGCGGCCGGCCCGGGCGGGGGCCTTGGTCTCGGTGGTGGCCGCGGGTCGAGGCGCCCCGGTGACCCCCGGAGCCCGGGCCGGGGTGGCGGCGCGCCGAGCCCGAGCCCGAGGCGGGGCCGGGGCGGGGCGGTGCTCGCCCGGCGGGGGCGGTGACGGCGGAGCACCCGGGGGGACGCCATCCCGTCGGCCCTGCGGGTGGGGACGAGGACGCTCATCGGTCGGGGCCGCCGTCCGCCGACGCGGGACGGCGGTGTCGGCCGGGGGACGGCGCTCCGGAACGGCAGGGGCAGGGGCCGAGCGCTCCCAGGGAGCCGGGGGCAGCTCGTCCCCGGCGGGCGGCGAGGAGCGACGGCGACGAGCGGCGGGAACGGGATCGTCAGGGGCACCGGGACCCGACACGGGGCGGGGGCGGAGGCGGGGCCGATCCCCATCATCCAGGCCGCTCCCCCCGGACACAGGGGGCAGGACGGCGACCTCGTCGCCGGGGCCCACGGGTTCGCCACCAGAGGCGGGAGTGCCGTTGCGCCACACCTGGCTGGACGCCGCGACCCGGGCGAAGGTCTCGCCGTAGCGCGCCCGCGCCGCGGCCAACACCTCGTCAACGGTCCGGCCCGGCACCTCGTCGGTTGCGGTGCCGGCGGCCTCGCGGGCGGCGGCGAAGAGCCTGAGCACAGCCATGTCGGGCGGCGATCCTACCTGCGGCCCACCGGACGACCCCTTCCACCGGCGTAGGTTGGCCGGCCGTGCCTCCTGCCGCCCGCATCCTGCTGGTCCGCCACGGCGAGTCGACCTGGAACGCCGAGGCCCGCTGGCAGGGCCAAGCCGACCCTCCCCTGTCCGCTCTGGGCCGGCAGCAGGCCGTTGCCGCCGCCCTCGCCCTGCCCCCCGTCGACCTCCTGGTGGCCTCCGACCTGGAGCGGGCCCGCACCACGGCCGAGCTCTTGGGGGCGACGTCGGGCCACGGGCCCGTGATCGTCGAGACCGGCCTCCGGGAGCGGGACGCCGGCGCCTTCTCGGGCCTGACGAGGACACAGATCTTCGAGCGCTACCCCGGCGCCCTCCCCGACGATCCGGCCCGAGCGCCGGGCACCGAGGAGGACGGCCTGGCGGCCCCCGAGGGATGGGAGCCCGACGACGAGCTCTCCACCCGGGCCTGGGCCGCCCTCGACCGCCTGGTGGGGCTGTTGGCCGAGCGGGGCGGCACCACGGCGGTCGCCGTCAGCCACAGCGGCCTGATCTACGCGGTGGAGCGCCGCTTCGACGGTCCCCGTCTGCGCATCGCCAACCTCGAGGGCCGCTGGTTCCACCACGACGGCGACGGCTGGCACCTGGGCCCCCGCCACCTGCTGCTCGACCCCGAGCGCGTCGCCGTCACCCGGCCCGACGCCCTCTGACGGGCTCGGCCCGATCCTGTCCGGCTCGCCCCTCAGGCTGAGGCGGTGTGGGCGGCGCAGGTGGTGCGAGTGGGATCAGCGGCCAGGAGCTCGTCCGGGAGGGTGGCGTCGCAGGCGGCACAGACCCCGTAGCGGCCCTCGTCGAGACGAGCGAGGGCGGCCTCCACCGCCGCCAGCTCCGCCGCCACCCCGTCGAG
This sequence comes from uncultured Iamiaceae bacterium, assembly GCA_964643485.1. Classification (GTDB taxonomy): domain Bacteria; phylum Actinomycetota; class Acidimicrobiia; order Acidimicrobiales; family Iamiaceae; genus Iamia. Next base: position 22,014 of record CAZXRA010000289.1, read on the forward strand.
GTCGGGGTGCTCGACGGCCGGAGCGGGAGGGGCCGCGGAGGGGGCGGCGGGAACCGGATCCATCCCTGTCACCGTAGCGGTGCGTCAGGCCGGGCTCCGCCGGAGGCGGCGACGGGCGGCCAGGACGAGGGCCAGCACCACGAGCCCGAGGGCCACCCCGACCGCGATCCACACGACCTGGCGGGCGCGGTCGCCGGACCGGTCGTCGATGGGAGGGGCGGGGACCGGTCGGGACCGCAGGATGCCGTCGTCCTCCGGTGCGGCAGCCTCTCCCCCACCCACCGGTCCCGTGCTGCTCGGGGGCGTCGGTGCCGTCGACGGAGCGGTCGTCGTCGGCGGGGGCCCGCCCAAGGCGGTCGGGACGACGGGCAGGACGTCGTCTGTCGCCTCTCCGGCCGCCAGGCGGAGGAAGGCGGCGTCGAGGAGGGCCCGGGCATCGGCGTAGTGGTTCTGGGACCCGAGGACCACAGCCAGGAGGCGGCGCCCGTCCCGCTCGGCCGCGGCGACGAAGGTGAGGCCGGCCCGCGACGTCGACCCCGTCTTGAGGCCGAAGGCCCCCGGGTAGTGGTCCAGGAACTGGTTGAGGTTGCGCACGGAGTGGGGCTTGCCGTCCCCACCGACCCACTGGTGAGCGGGAGCGGCCGCGATGGCAGCCAGGGCCGGGTCGGCCAGGTAGGCCCGGGCCACGATGGCCAGGTCGCGGGCGCTGAGGAGGTTGCCCCCGCCGATGGAGGCGGGACCGTCCAGGCCAGCCGGGTCCCGGAGCACGGGCCCGTCGGCCAGGCCGAGCTGGGCCGCGAGCTCGGACGCGGCGCCGGCGAAGCCGTCCATGCTCCCCCCGCCGGCCATCTGCCCGAGGGCCCAGGCCGCGTCGTTGCAGGAGCAGAGCATCGCCGCGTAGAGGAGGTCGTCGACCCGCCACACCTCGCCCGGTTGGAGCTGGAGGCGGCGGGGCGAGGCGTAGAGCACCTCGGGCGGCACCGTGATCTCGGCGTCGAGGCCCAGGCGCTGGGCGGCGAGGACGGCGGTGAGGATCTTGGTCGTGCTGGCCGGGGGGACGGCCTCCCGCTCGTTGGCCGCCGACACCACCTCCCCGCTGTCGAGATCCACCACGATCGAGGCCCGCGGGGGCGCGATGGGGGCGGTGGTGACGGTCGGGTCCTCGGGCACGGGCTCCTGGGCACCGGCCCCCCCGACCACCCCGGCCAGGGCGAGACAGCCGACGACGACGGCGACGACGACCGGTCGGAGGCGCCGAGGCATCGGGATATGGTGCCCGCCCCGGCGCCGCGAAGCGAAGGCAGGCGCTGCTCCGGTCAGGAGTCGGAGGAGGCCTTGACCCGACCGCCGGCGTCGACCTTGCGCATCACCGTGGCCGTGAGGCCGGGGGCGATGGTGGACAGCGTGGCCCCGAGCCGCATCTCGGGTGGGGCGACGAACACCTCGGCCACGTCGCGCTGGATGGCGCGGGCCACGGCCTTGGCCACCTGGTCGGGGGCCGAGGTGCGGACGCCGGGCGGCAGGTCGATGCCCCCCTCGTGGAACATGCCGGCGTCGCGGATGAACCCGGGCTCCACGATGCTCATGCCGATCGGGGTGCCGTGCAGATCCTGGCGCACCGAGAGGGTGAAGCCCCGCAACCCGAACTTGGTGGCGTTGTACATGTTCGTGCCCGGCGAGGGGGCCAGGCCCGACAGCGACCCGATCATCACGACATGGCCGGCGGCCCCCGTGGCCAGGTGGGCCTGCACGAAGGTGGTGGCCAGGTGGATGGGCGCCCGCAGGTTGACGTCGAGGGAGTCGTCGATGTCGGCGGCCTCGACGTCGGCCACCCCCTTGTCGGCCCCGACACCGGCGTTGGCCACCAGGATGTCGAGGCCGGACGCCAGCTCGGACAGGCGCTCCACGTCGGCCCGGTCGGTGAGGTCGGCCGTGACCGTCTCGGCCCCCAACTCGGCGGCGAGGGCCTCGATCACCTCGGTGCGCCGGGCCGTCAGCACCAGCTCGGCGCCCAGCCCGGCCAGGTGCCGGGCGATGGCGTGCCCCAGCCCGCCGCTCGCCCCCGTCACCAGGGTGCGTGCCCCACGGATCTCCATGACGTCCTCCAACGGCCGAGCCGTCGCTCGATGCGACGCGGCCGGCCCGAGACCCTACCGAGGGCCCGGGTCGGGACGCTCGGTGACGTGGGCCACGGCGTCGCCCACGATGTGGGCGACGTGGCGGTCGACGAGGGCGTAGGCCACCTCACGACCCCGGCGGTGGCCCTCCACCAGCCGCTCCTCCCGCAGCACCCGCAGGTGCTGGGACACCAGCGGTTGGGGCAGGTGCAGGGCGGCGACCAGCTCGTGGACACAGCGCTCGCCCTCGGCCAGCTCCATCACGATGGCCACCCGGTGGGGGTTGGCCAGGGCCCGCAACAGGTGCGACGCGGCGTCGATCGGCCCGGCCTCGTCGGCACCGTCGCTCTCAGCCACGGCCAGACCCTGGCACGTCTCCTCCCCTCAGGCGAGGGCGGCGGCGACGCGCTCGGCGTTGGTGCGCACCATCTCGGCGTAGGTGGCTCCGCCGGATCCCTCGGGGCCGAGCGACTCGCTGAACAGCTCGACCACCTCGACGTCGCCCACCTCGTCGGCCAGGGCCTCGGCTAGGTCCCGGGGCGAGGACACGTCGGCGAACACGGCCGGCACCCCTTCCTCCTCGATGACCTGGGCCAGGTCGGCCAGGGCCCCGGCGCTGGGCTCGGCATCGGTCCCCCCACCGGGGATCACGGTGCCGACCACCTCGAAGCCGTAGCGGTCGGCGAAGTAGCCGAACACCTCGTGGTTGGTGACGAAGATGCGCTCGGCCGCGGGGATGGGAGCGAGCACCTCCTCCGCCTCCGTCGCCAGGGCCCGCAGGGCATCGACCTCCACGGCGGCCTCGGAGTGGACCTCGGCCGTGCCCAGGGCCGGCACCTCCGCGGCGAGGAAGGTGACGATGCCCTCGGCCGCGTCGGCCATCCGATCGGGGTCGGTGAAGAAGTGGGGATCGGTCCCCTCGTCGGGCCCACCGCCCTCGGCGGCCGGCTCCTCGTCGGCGTGCTCGCCCTCTTCCTCCTCGTCCCCGTGGCCGTGGCCCTCGGCGAAGGTCAGGGCGGCCACGTCGTCGAGGGCGGCATGGACGGGCACGCCGTCGTCGGCCGCCGCGTCGAGGGCGTCGAGGTAGCCGGCCTCGAAGCCGCCGCCGTTGACGATCACGGCGTCGGCCGCCCGCAGGTCGGCGGCCTGGCGGGCCGAGATCTGCACGTCGTGGGGGTCGGCGCCCCGGGGCATGAGGACCTGGACCCGGGCGTGGTCGCCGAGCAGGCGGGACACCACGTCGCCCAGGATCGTCGTGGTCACGACCACGTGGGGCCGCTCGTCGCCGGCGGCGCCCTCCGTCCCGGTACCGCAGGCGACCAGGCCGGCCCCGGCCAGGGCGGTGGCGGCGAGCAGCAGGGCGAGTCGGCGGAGGCGGGGCACGGGAGGCTCCTGTCGGCGGGAGGGCACGACGACGCACCATAACGAGATTCGTTCTCATTATCAAGAGGCCGGCGAGACAGCCGCCATCGGGGTCCGTAGTGTCGGGGTCATGGCTGCCAGCGACCTGCCCGAGGGCGTCACCACCGAGACCGACCGCGACACCGTGTCGGCCACCGTCGTGGTCGACGCGCCCCCCGCCGAGGTCTTCGACTTCATCCGCCGCCCCGCCAACCACATCATCATCAGCGGCGACACGTCGGTGAAGGGCACCCTCGTCGGCCCCGAGGTGCTGGGCGAGGGCGACCGCTTCGGGATGCAGATGAAGCAGTTCGGCCTCCCCTACCGCATCACCTCCCAGGTCGTGGAGTTCACCCAGGGCACCAAGATCGCCTGGTGCCACTTCGGCGGCCACCGCTGGCGCTGGGAGCTGGAGGCCACCCCCGAGGGCGGCACCCGGCTCACCGAGACCTACGACCAGAGCACGTCCAAGGGCCCCTTCGCCCTGCGCCTGGTGGGCTACCCCGCCCGGCACCGCGACAACGTGGCCCGCTCCGTCGCCAACGTCCGCGACCACTTCGCCGCGGCCTGACCATGCGCCTCGCCGAGATCTGGCAGTACCCGGTCAAGTCGATGATCGGGGTGACCGTCACCTCCGCCACGGTCACGTTCACCGGCATCGACGGCGACCGCACCTGGGCCGCCCGCGACCAGGAGCGAGGGGGCATCCGGGGGGCCAAGCACCTCGGCGGCCTCATGCAGCTCGCCGCCACCTACACCGGCCCGGCGGGCGGCTCCGTCGCCATCACCCTGCCCGGCGGCGACGTGGTCTCCACCGACGACCCCGACGTCGACGCCCGGGTGTCGGCGGCCATCGACCACGAGGTGACGCTGGAGTCCCTGCGCCCCGCCTCCGACCGGGAGCACTACCGGCGGGGCGCCCCCTACCACGACGACCTCCTGGACGAGCTCAACGCCGTCTTCGGTCGCGAGGAGGGCGAGCCCCTGCCCGACCTCACCGCCTTCCCGCCGGAGATCTTCGAGTTCGAATCGCCCCCCGGCACCTACTACGACGTCCACCCCCTGCTGGTGCTGACCACCTCGGCCCTGCGCGCCCTGCAGGAGGCCCTCCCCGACAGCGTCGTCGACGTCCGCCGGTTCCGGCCCAGCCTGGTGATCGACACCGGCGACGAGCCCGGCCACCCGGAGCGGGCCTGGATCGGGCGCCGCCTCCGCGTCGGCGAGGTCGAGATCGACATCGTCGGCGGCTGCCCCCGGTGCGTCATGGTCACCCGCCGGATCGACGACGACATCCCCCAGGACCGCACCATCCTCCGCCACGTCGTGCGCGACCTGGGCCAGGACGTCGGCGTCTACGCCACCATCGCCCGGCCCGGCCCCATCGCCACCGGCGACGAGGTCACGCTTCCCTGAGCCGCCGGGCCGTCAGGCCATGACGGCGTCAGCGGGCTCCGGGCGGTCGAGGCCGCCCGGGTGGTGCGAGGTGTCGTTGAAGCGGCGCACCAGCCACCGGTCGCCGATGCGGAGCAGGTGGGAGATCGACGCGTTGTCGGCGGTGGCGAACACGAAGCCCCGGTCGCTCTCCGACGCCTGGCGCAGCAGCTCGCCGATGACCCCGCCGTGGACGAACACGGCGACCCGCTGGCCGGGGCAGGCAGCCACGATGCGCTCGATGCCGGCCCGCACCCGGGCCGAGAACGCCTCCTGGGCCTCGGCCCCGGGGATGACGTCCCACCGCTCCTCGGCGAACACCCGCAGGGCCGTGGGATGGCCCTCGGCGACGTGCTGGCGGAACGAGCCGCCCTCCCACTCCCCCAGGTGCACCTCGCGCAGGTCGGCCTCCACCACCGGCTCCAGCCCCAGGCGGGCGGCCAGGGGGGCCGCCGTCTCGTGGGTGCGGCGCAGGGACGTCACGTAGATCGCCTCGATGTGCTCCTCGGCCAGGCGGACCGCCACCCGCTGGGCCTGATCGCGGCCCTCCGGCGCCAGGGGCGGATCGCCGTGCCCGTCGGCCAGCGGGAAGGACTGGCCCGGGACGGCGGGGGCCGAGGCGCCGTGGCGGACCAGGAAGATGTTGGTCGAGCCGGGAGGGCCGACGAAGGGGCGCTGCGGGTACTCGAGCTGGGCCATGGACCGACCGTAGCCAGCGGGCTCCGACCCTCCGGACGAGGATCAGCCGCCGGCCGGGACCACCACGGCCGAGGCCCGGACCTCCTCACCGACGAGGAGCCAGACGGCCACGTTCCCCCCGACCTCCGCCGACGCCACCTCCACCTCGTCGTCGGGTCCGAGGCCGGCGCCGAACTCGAGGACGGCGCCGGACGGCACCACGCCCCGGCGGGCCAGCTCGTC
>CAZXRA010000290.1:0-2655 GCA_964643485.1 uncultured Iamiaceae bacterium
CCTCACCACCGGTCCCCTCGTCCTCGCCCTCCGTCCTCCCGGCCCGTGACCGTTCGTCCCAGGGTCGCGACCGCTCATCCCCGACTCACGAACGTGACGTCGCCGGCCGACCCCTCCCGAGACGGCAGGACCGCCGGCGAAAGGTCAACTTGCCCCCCATGCGGTGGTCCATCGACCTTTCGTTCGCGGGACACCCCGACGGGTGGAGGGCACCGGAGGGAGGACGCCAGTACGGTGCGGGCTCCCGCCACCCCGTCCCGGGACGGCCCGAGTCGCTCGGAGACCACCATCGCCCGCCGTGCCGCCGCCCTCGTCCTCGCTCTCACCCTCGCCGTCATCGGCTGCGGAGGGGATGACGACGACCCGGCAGCCGAGGACCGACCGACATCCGCACCCTCGCCCACGGCCGGCGACGAGGGGCCTGGCACCGACATCCTCACCGGGGCCGACGCCCGGCAGCTCCCCCCGGCCGACGGTCCCGCCGTCCCCTCCGCCGGCTGCGAGGCCGGTGCCGCCACCGGCGAGGTCGAGAAGGAGCGCCACGAGCTGGCCAGCCCGACCGCACCCGACGGCTCGGCCCGCTGGTACCTGCTGACCGCCCCGGCCGGCGACGGTCCGGTCCCCCTCGTCGTCGACTTCCATGGCCTCTCCGAGGGGGCCGAGGTCCACACCCTGATGAGCGAGATGGGCGAGCTGGGCCTCGAGAAGGGCTTCGCCACCGCCTTCCCCCAGGGCACGGGCACGCCCGTGGCGTGGCGGGTCTACAACGAGGGCGTCGACTCGCCCGAGGTCGCCTTCGTCGACGCCGTCCTCGACGACATCCTCGCCGCCCGCTGCATCGACACGTCCCGCGTCTACGCCACCGGCCTGTCGAACGGGGCCATGATGACCTCGATGCTGGCCTGCACCCGGGCCGATCGCTTCGCCGCCTTCGCCCCCGTCGCCGGCATCAGCACCTGGGACGGGTGCGAGCCCGAGCGCCCGGCCCCGATCCTCGCCTTCCACGGCACCGCCGACCCGATCCTCTACTTCAACGGCGGCATCGGCGACCTGAGCATCGTCTCCGGGGGCGAGGCTCCGGAGGACGCGGAGATCCCCGAGGCCGACCTCGATGGCGAGGGCTACCCGGAGACGGCCCGGGTGTGGGCCGAGCGCAACGGGTGCGAGCCGGAGGCGATCGACGCCGACCTCTCCGAGGCGGTCATCGACCGCACGTGGAGCTGTCCCGCCGGGGCAGCCGTGGAGCTCGTCATCGTCGAGGGAGGCGGCCACTCGTGGCCGGGCAGCGAGTTCTCGAAGGCCATCGTCGACATCGTCGGCCCCACCACCGACGAGATCCACGCCAGCGAGGCCATGTGGGACTTCTTCCGCCGCTACCAGCTCCCCGCCTGAGACGTCCCGTCCCCGTTCTTGCGCGGCCAGAGCGCGCCCACGCAACCCCACCGCGCAAGAACGACGGAAGACGAGGAGCCCGGCCTCAGGTGGCCTCGATGGCGCCGCTGGCCAGGAGGCCGAAGAGGAGGAGGCCCAGGGCCACCCGGTAGACGACGAAGATCGTCGTGGGGTGGTGGGCGAGGTAGCGCAGGAGCCAGGCGATGGCGGCGTAGCCGACGACGAAGGCCAGGACGGTGGCCATGATGGTCGACACCAGCCCGGGCCCGTCGCCGGCCGTGATGTCGGGCGCGTTGGCCAGCCCGGCCAGCACCACGGCGGGGATGGAGAGCAGGAACGAGAACCGGGCCGCCGCCTCCCGGTCGAAGTCGAGGAACAGCCCGGCGGTGATCGTGGCCCCCGAGCGGGACACCCCAGGCACCAGGGCCAGGGCCTGGGCCAGGCCGATGACCACGGCCGACCGGGTGTCGACGTCGTCGATCCCCTTGGTGCGGCGTCCCACTCGCTCGGCCACGAAGAGCACGACGCCCAGCACGATCAGGGTCGTGGCCACCAGCCACAGGTTGCGGACACCCGTCTCGATCTGCTCCCGGAAGGCCAGGCCGAACACGGAGATGGGCACCGTGGCCAGGATCAGGTACCAGCCCAGGCGGGCGTCGAGGCTGCCCCGCAGCTCGGGGTCGCGCAACGACCGCAGCCAGGTCGTGGCGATGCGCCACAGGTCGCGGCGGAAGTAGATGACGACGGCCAGCACCGTGCCCAGCTGGGTGACGGCGGTGAAGGCGGCGCCCGGATCGTCCCAGCCGCACAGGGCGGGGACGATCCGCAGGTGGCCGCTCGACGAGATGGGCAGGAACTCGGTCAGCCCTTGGACGATGCCCAGGACGACGGCTTCCACGAACGACACAGCCGCTCATGCTGCCCGACCAGCCCGCTCCGACGAGACATGAGGGTGAGATGTCCCCGCTGGCGAACGGGTCGCGCTCCCATCAGGTCGTCGTGCGGGCGAAGTCGCCGAGGGTCTCGGCCATCCACTCGGCCTCATCGGCGATGGCCTCATCGTAGAACCGGGCACAACGAGCCCAGTGCACGAACGACGCCAAGTGCTTGAGAGCCAGCACCAGCCGGATGGCCTCGTCCGGGGTGAGGATCAACCGCCCGGTATCGGGCTCGACCTCGACGCCCAACGGGTAGCCAGCCGGGTCGGGCGCCGCATCGGGGAAGGCGCGCGGGCAGGGATGAGTAGATTCGGGCATGTCAGGA
>CAZXRA010000291.1:0-4073 GCA_964643485.1 uncultured Iamiaceae bacterium
GGGCCCGGGCCGGAGCGGCGGCCGGCACCCCCTCGCAAGCGGCGACGCTCCGGGCGGCCAGCTCCTCGGCGTTGCGGACGAGCCCCCGCCGGCCCTCGGCCCCGGCCCCGGCGGCCACGGCCCGAGCGATGGCCAGGGCCATCCGGTGGGCCCCGACATCGGCCAGCTCGGCGGCGGCGGCCAGCCGGGCCGCGCCGTCGTCGCCGACCACGGCAGCGGCATCGGCCACCCGGGCTTGGTGCAGGACGCCCTCCACCCCGTCGACCGCGGCGAGCTGGGCTGCCGCCCCGGCCGCAGCCCGGCGAGTGGGCGCAGTGACGACCAGCTCGTGCCCGAGCACGACGGCGGCAGCCGTCCGGCCTTCCGCCTCGGCCCGGGCGACCCCGTCGGCGAGGAGGCGCTCGGCCGCCGTCAGCTCCCCCCCGCCGGCGAGCAGGGCGGCCCGCAGGCGCAGCTCGTCGGCCTCCAGGAAGCGGTCGTCGCCCGGCTCCGCGGCGTCGAGCCGGTCGAGGGCGGCCAGCACGGCATCGGCATCGGCGCGGCGCCCCTGGTCGAGGAGAGCCAAGCCCAGCCCGATCAGCGACCAGCGCCGCCGGCCCCGCGTCTGGAGGTCGCGCTCGATGAGCCGGGCCTCGGCCAGCCAGCGCTCGGCGCTGCGGGCCCGGCCCTGACCGTCCAGCACCCAGCCGCGGGCCCAGGCCACCACGGCCTGGCCCGTGCGCAGCGACGCCTCCACTGTCTGCCGGTAGGCCTCCTCGGCCAGGGCATCGGCCCCGGCCAGGTCACCGGCCTCGGCCCGGCCCACGATCCGGGTCAAGAGGAGGTTGGTGGCGAAGATGGCCCGCCCGAAGCCGGGCGGGAGGCCGTCCAGGGCGGCCAGGCCCCGCTCCGACCGCTCCACGGCGGCGAGGGGACGGCCGAGGCCGCGGAGCCCGGCGGCGGCGGCGAAGGTGGCCCGGGCCACCTCGCGGGGCTGCTCGGCGTGGGCCAGCAGCTCCTCGGCCTCGGCCACGGCCCGGGCCGGGTCACCCGTGAAGGCGGCCAGGGCGGCGGCGTCGGCGGCCAGCTCGAGGCGCCGACCGGCCACGGTGACCCTCTCCGCCACGGGCGAGCGACCCAGGGCGGCCGCGGAATCGTGCAGGAGGGTGCGTGCCTCCCGGCCCCGGCCCAGGCCCCAGGCCCGGTTGAAGGCCAGGGCCAGGGCGGTGAGGCCGACCAAGGACGCCTCCTCCTCGTCGTCGGGCGGAGCCTCACCGGCGAGCAGCGGGTCGATCACCTGGCGGCACGTCTCGTCGGCGGCGGCGAAGCGTCCGACCGCGCTCTGGATCTCTCCCAGCAGGAGGCGGGCGGGCGTCCCCCCACCGGCCTCGACGGCCCGGCGGGCCAGGTTCTCGGCCCGGTCGAGCTCGCTCCGGCGCCGGGCCTCGCGGGCGGCCCGACCCAACAGGTCGGCGGTGACCTCGCCACCCGCCGCCACCCGCCAGGCCACGAAGCGGAGGACGTCGACGGTGCCGGCCGCACCCCCGACCCCGGCCTCGGCCCCGTCGGCCAGGCGCCGGGCGTGGTGGCGCCGGGCGATGGGCCCGAGGCCCGACCGCAGGGCCTCGCCGTAGACAGGATGGGAAGGACGCACGGCGGACCGGCCCAGCACTGTCTCCCGGACCACCAGGCCGGAGCGCTCGAGCTGGGCCAGCACCGTCGGCCCGACGAGGGCATCGGCCAAGGGGCCGGGCAGCACCTCGGCCACGGCGACCAGTTCCAACCCGTCCCGCTCCGGGCCGTCGAGGCGCCCGATCCTCTCCCGCACCACGTCGCCCAGGCGATGGAGGGGCTGCTCCCCGTCGGCCAGCGACCAGATGCCGTCCACCTGGCGCAGGGCGCCGGCGCCACCGGCCGCAGCCAGGGCCTCCCGCAGCAGCAGGGGATTCCCCCCGGTGGCGGTGGCCAGGAGCCGGGTGGTCCCCCCGGCCACGGGACCGCCGAGGGTGGCCACGAGCATCTCGGCCACGCCGTCGTCGTCGAGATCGCCCAGCGTGAGCGGGACGATCCCCGTTGCCGCCCACGGGGCGGGCAGGACCGGGTGGGGAGTGCACACCGTGCCCACCACCCGGCCCACCCCCCGCTCGACCAGGGCCCGGACGACGGCGTGCGACTGGGCGTCGAGCAGGTCGACATCGTCCACCACCAGCAGCAGGGGGGCATCGCCAGCCGCGGCGGCCAGGTCGGCCACCATCCTGTCGGCCACCCCGTCAGGCCGGACGCCGGCCCGGACGCCCCCGGGGGCGATGGCAGCCAGGGCTCCGAGGGGGATGTCGGCGGTGGCCGCGGTGGCGATGGCCCGCAGCACCACCGTGCCCGCCGCCGCCCGTCGGGCCATCACCTCGGCCGCCAACCGGGACTTGCCCACGCCGATGGGCCCGGTGACGAGCACCCCTCGCCCCTCGGGATCGTCCAGCACGGCGGCGATGGCGGCCAGCTCCGTCGCCCGCCCGACCAGAGGGGGCGAGGCGAGCACGGGGTGATCCCCTCAGGCCTCGGCCAGGGCCTCGACCGACCCCGAGGGGCCGCACCAGGTGCACACGACGGATTCGACGTCCTCCCCCAGCACCTCGGTGCTCTCGACGGTCAGCTCGCCCCCCATCGTGTAGTGGTGGAAGGCGCGGGTGCGCCGGGTGGCGGTGACGTCGAAGCGGGTGAGGTTGCCGCACGTGGCGCAGCGGTAGCGGACGGGACGATCGGTGGCGGTCGCCGGGCCGGAGGGCGAGGTGTCGGGCATCGCCGGGCATGGTACTGAGGCGCCCCGGTGGGGCACGCCCTGTCCGCCCCGACGGGCCGCCGGTAGCCTGCCCTCGTGGATCTGCTCGCCACGGTGCTCCTCGTCGTCCTGGTGATGGGGCTGCTGACCACCCTCGCCGTCGTGATCGGCCTGATCGTCGGGCTGCGGCACGTCGACCGGCGCAACCGGGTGAGCCCCTCCGTCCCGTCGCCGGCCCCCAAGACGTGGGTGGCGGCCCACCCGGCGGCCACCGCCCGCCTCCACCGCCGGCTGCGATCGGCCGTCGTCGCCGCTCGGGCCGCCTGTGCCACCGCGCCCGCGGCTCCCCGCCTGGCCGAGCTCACGGCCGAGCTGGAGCAGGAGGCGGTGGCCCTCGACCACCACCTGGTCGTGGTGGCCCGCCTGGCCCCCCGTGAGCGCCGGGCCCGCCTCGCCGACCTGGCCGGGAAGGTGCGCCAGGTCGAGCAGGTGGCGTCCCAGGTGTCGCTCCTCGCCGTGCAGGCCCAGGCCCCGATGGTGGCGGCCGGCCAGGCCAGCGCCCTCGACGAGCTGGCCCGCCAGCTCGACGCCCTGGAGGAGGCCCGCACCGAGGTGGCCGACATCGAGGCCGCCGCCGGTGTCCACCGGGCCAGCCCCTACGCCACGGGGACACCGGGTACCGGCACCCCCATGCCTGGTGCCTGACCCCCCCCCCAACTTTGGACCAGTGACGACGTCTGCGGCGGACTTCGGTCCAAAGTGTGCCGGGAACCAGGTCGATCCCGCCCACGTCGGAGGGCCCGTGCACCGTCTCACCTCCCGGCCCGTCGCCGCCCTCGCCCTCGTCCTCCTCCTCGTCGGCGCGGCGTGCGGCACCGACACCGCCGCGCCCGTGGAGTCGGCCTCCGACCCGAGGGAGCGAGCAGCCACCACGGGCTGGGTCCACCAGGCACTGGCCACCGCCCCCGGGGCCGACCGGGAGATCCTGGTGGCCAGCCGGGGCGACCAGGTCACGGTGCTCGTCACCACCGACGACGACGTGCTCACCAGCTGGACCACCGGTGACGACGGCACCTTCGTGGCCGGGGAGCCCCTCGCCGTCGACGCCGGCGACGAGGGTATGTTCCGGCTCACGACCCTGGTGGCGACCGACGACGGCTGGCTGGCCATGGGCAACGTGGGGAAGGACTTCGCCCTCACCGTGCTCCGCTCCGACGACGGCCGGGCCTGGCGCACGGTGGACACCACCGGCCTGGACCGGCCAGCGGACGTCAACGACCTCATCGCCACCGACGACGGCCTGGTGGCGGTGGGGAGC
>CAZXRA010000292.1:0-11319 GCA_964643485.1 uncultured Iamiaceae bacterium
CGCGGGCGGCACGGGCGGCGGCGAGCCGCACCTGGGCCAGGCGGGCCACTTCGGCCGAGGCGGCGGCGGCCGGCGCCGGACGGGGGGCCAGCTCCGGGGTGACAGCCGAGGCGGCGGCGTCGACGGCCCGGTCGCGAGCGGCGCGCAGGGCGTCGACGGCGGCCTGGCGGGCCTGCCAGCCCTGCTGGAGGCGGGCGGTCCGGGCGAACCGGGCCGCGTCCCAGTCGCGGCGCACGCCGGCCAGGACGGCCTCGGCCTCGGCCAGGGCGGCGCGGGCGTCGGCCACGGTGGCGGCGAGGGCGCGCTGGCGGCCGGCGGCGAGGACGGCGGCCGGGGCCACCAGGTCGGACCCGAGCAGGGGGGTCGTGGGCACCAGGCCAGCGGCCCGCTCGGCCACGTCCTCCAGCGGGATCTCCACGTCGCCCACGAGGACGGTGCCGCCCAGGCCGGCGGCGGCCAGCTCCGGGCCGCTGATGCGGGCCCGGACGATGGCGTCGATGGCGGCTCGGACGGGCCCGGCCACCTCGGGGGCCAGGCCGTGGATCACGGTGAGCCGGGGATGCAGGTCGACGCCCCAGATGCGGGGGGTCGACCCCGTGAGTCGGAGGATCCTCATGGTGCGTGCTCCTCAGCTGACCGGGATGCGCTGCACCCCGTCACCGTCGTCGGGCCCGTCGTCGCCACCGGGGCCAGGACCGGTGCCCCCGGCGGCCCGAGCCGCCCGGGTGGCCGCCCCGCTGGCGGCGCGCACGATCGCTCCCATGCGCTCCACCATCTCTGGGTCGTCCACCAGGGCCTCCGCGGCGTCGAGGAGGGCACGGGTGGCGTGGATCGCCTCCCGTGCCGCGGCTTGCAGGACGTCCACCCCGGGGGGCAGACGCTCCTCCTCAGATCGGTTCCCGGGTCCCTCTTCTTGAGGACCGGGGCCGGGATCACCATTCCCCTGGTCAGCGCCCATGTCGTCGGTCACCGTCGTCCTCCCACGGCCGCGGCCCGCCGTTCGGGCCCGAAGGAGACGTGCAGGCAGCCGTCCCGCAGGCTGGCCCCCGCCACCGGGCGCCGCTGCAGGGAGTCGGGCAGCACGATGGCCCGCCGGTAGGGCCCGACGGCGACGAGGAGCTCGTCGTCGTGACGCCCCAGCTCGACGTCGTCGCGGTCGGCGAAGGGCAGGTCGAGCTGGAGCTCGATGTCGTCCCCCCGCCCGACGACGCGGAGGGGCGCCCCCTCGTGCAGGCGGGCGGCGGGGTCGTTCTCGCCGTAGAGGTGCTGGGCCAGGTCGGCCAGTCGGTCGAGGCCGACCACCTCCTCGTCGGCCAGCTCGGCCCGCAGCACCGGGAGGGGGGCGAAGCCCTCCTCGATGGACGCCAGGTGCTCGGCGTGCAGGGCCTTCCACCGGTCGAACCACGGGTCGGACACCGACGCCGGGAGCAGCCGGTTGGCCACGACGGCGTCGATGCCGTAGCCGAACAGGGACAGGTAGGTGGCGGTGCGCCGGGCCTCGGCGATCACCATCCGCTCCGGGTTGACGACGAGGCGGACGCTGGTGCGCGCCGTGTCGGCCAGCACCTCCTTCACCCCGTCGAGGCGGGCGTAGAAGCGCTCGGCCGAGCCGAAGACGGCGTCGCCGGCCACCGGGAGCGACGTGACGCGGGACAGCACCGGGGCCATGGCCCGGTGCAGGCGACGGCTCGTCGGGAAGACGCGCTCCATGTACCAGCGCAGCACGTCGGGCAGCGACAAGAGGCGGATGGTCTCGGCTGTGGGGGCGCAGTCGACGACGATGACGTCCCACTCCCCCGACTCGGCGTAGGCCTTGATGTCGACGAGGCCGAACACCTCCTCCAGCCCGGGCAGGAGGGCCAGCTCCTCGGCTTCGATGCCCTCCACGCCAGCCCACTCGAACACGTCGACCAGCCAGGCCTGGATGTCGCCCCACGCCTCCTCCATGCGCTCCCGGGCGTCGAGCTGCTGGCCCCAGAGACGGGACGTGATCTCGGTGGGGCGGGTGCCGAGGGGGACGTCGAGGGCGTCGGCCAGCGAGTGGGCCGGATCGGTCGACAGGACGATGGTGCGGGCCCCGGCGGCGGCGCAGCGCACGGCCGTGGCGGCGGCGACGGTGGTCTTGCCCACGCCGCCCTTCCCCGTGAACAGGAGGGTGCGGCCGGCCCCGTTCAAACGTCTGCCTCGACTCGGGCCTTGAGCTCGCGCAGGGCCGTGTGGGTGATCTTGGAGGCGGTGCGGCGCTTCACGAACCCGGGCAGCGGGAGCACCAGCTCGGCCTCCAGCTCGTAGACGACATCGGTCGTGCCGTCGTCCAACCCGACCAGCTCGTAGTGGCCGTCGAGCTTGCGGGTGACGTCGCCCTGGGTGAGCTTCCAGGCCAGGCGGCCGGTGACGGAGTGGTCGTAGGCCAGCGTGTACTGGGTGCTGTAGCCGAAGCCGGCGGCCCGGAAGCGGGCCTCGGAGACCCGGCCTTCGTCGTCGCGGGCCAGGACCGCGGCCTCCTTGAGGTCGCGGGCCCACTCCGGATAGCGCTCGATGTCGAGCAGGACGGCCAGGACCTCCTCGACCGGCGCGGCGATCGTCATGTGCTCTCGGACCGAATCACCCATCGGTGGGGGCCTCCGTTCCTGGATCGTCCGGGGTGCAGTCTGGCCCATCGGCCGGCGCTCGCGGCGGGAACGTGCCGTGACGGGCGCCCCACAGGCCGGCCAGCCCCAGGGACCACACCGGGGCGAGCACCGAAAAGGCCACGAACGGCCGCCAGAGGGTGAGGGCGAAGGGGACGATCGCCTGCACCGCCACCGAGGCCAGCATGGTCCGCTGCACCGCCCGGGGGGCGCAGCCGGAGAGGAAGTAGAGCCCGCCGACGCCGATGACCTCGGTGCGACTCCGCTCCACGGCCAGGGCGAAGGCGGCCAGGAAGGCGCCGCATCCCACGACGAGCATCAGCAGGGCCGGGGCGGCCGAGAGCCAGTAGTGGTCCCGGTCGCCGGTCAAGGCGTTGGCCAGCGCCGTCACGCACGAGATGCCAGTGCCGATCCAGGACAGGCGGATGAGCGCTCGCCCGGGGGGGACGACCGGTGCCGTGACGGAGGAGGGGTCCACGGCCGCCGATCCTGCCCGGCGTCCGGGCCGCCGTCGAGTTCCGGCGGCCGGGACGGTCGAGCTCCCGCTCAGATGGGTCAGGGGGTGGGCGCCAGGCGCACGGTGACGGCCAGGGCGTTGCCCACCGGTGCTGTCGGCGTGGCGGCCAGCCCCCCCGTCGGGCCAGCCGCCACAGGCCCGTTGCTGTCGGCCAAGAGGTCGGCGACATGGCCGGCCCCCGTGCCGATGAACGAGCGCCGCTCGGTGACGCCTGCCGGGGGCGCCAGATCGGTGGTGGTGGCCGACTTGTCGGCCCAGAAGGACACGATCCACTCACCCAGGGCTGCGGTCGCCGCCGGGGTGCGGTAGCCGGTGGCCGGAGTGGGAACCGGGGTGACGACGGCCAGGCCGCGATAGGCGGCGACGCCGACCGATGCCTTGGAGGACGAGCCGAGCTGGACGACGACGGCCCGCCCGGCGTCGCCGGCCACGGCCACCTTGCCGAACACGGCGACGCGAGCGCCGGCCGTGCCGCCGGAGGACACGACGCTCCACCCCGCCGGCGGGGTGACGGTGGTGGTGCCGGTGGCGTTGGAGGCCACGGTCAGCAGGAGCTGGTCGCCAGGGAGCACGTCGGCGGGGATGGTCGTCTGGTGCCGGTTGCTCGTGGGCTGGCCGGTGGTGCCGGTGACGCCGACGAAGCCCTGGCCGGCAGGCACGTCGACCGTGACCGGGCGGCTGGCCGTGGCCGTCTGGCCCCGGGCGTCGGTGACGGTGAGGCCGATGGTGTAGGTGCCCGACGCGGTGTAGGTATGGACCGCGGTCTCGCCCGTGCCCGTCCCGCCGTCGCCGAAGGTCCAGGCGTAGGAGGCGATCTCGCCGTCGGGATCGTCGGAGCCGGAGGCGTCGACCGAGCAGGTGGCCAGCTCGCAGGTGGCGGCGAAGGCGGCCGTGGGGGGCAGGTCGGCCACGGTGACCGTGGTGGTGCCGATGGCGGTGGCGCCGTCGTCATCGGTGACGGTGGCCGACACCGCGTAGGTGCCGGGGGCGGAGTAGGTGTGGCGGGCCGTCGGGCCGGTGCCGGTCTGGCCCGGGGCGAAGGTCCAGCTCACGCCGGCGATGGTGCCGTCGGGGTCGGTGGAGCCCGACGCGTCGAAGTCACAGGTGAGGCCGGTGCAGGCGGCGGTGACCTGGGCCACCGGCGGGCGGTTGGGCACCTCGCCCGGGCGGGCGAAGAGGACCGTGCTCGTCCAGCTCAGGCCATTGGCGTTGGCGGCGCTGACGGTGGTGCGGGTGCCGCCGTCGATGCCCCCGCCGGAGCGCCAGGAGGCCCGCACCAGGGTGCCGGCCTGGCGGTCGACGTAGTACACGTGCTCCCCGGCCAGGACCATGCCGCCGACCTGGTTGTAGGAGACCCCACCCCCCGAGCCGGCCACGTCGAAGCGCACGGCGCCCACGACCCGGTTCTGGGTGGAGAAGTACCGCATGGAGAGGGTGGAGGAGCCGCTGACGGTGTAGTAGAGGCGGCCGTCGTCGTAGACGGCGCCGTTCATGTTGCGGAGATCGTTGGCGAAGGTGGTCATCCGCTGGAGGTCGACGGTGACCGGGGCCCCGAAGGTGGTGCCGTCGTACGAGCGGGCCTGGAGGGTGCCGTCGGAGTGGGCGGTGTAGAGCACGCCGGCGGCCACGAAGGCGGCCCGGGTGCCCGACAGGGCAGCGGCGTCGGCCACCGCCGTCGTGGGGGCGGAGAGGGTGGAGCCGTCGTAGCTGCGGGTGGTGACGCGGGCCGGGTTGCCGCCGCCCGCCGCGGCGTACTGGTCGAGCTGGACAGGCAGCTCGACCCGGGCCGGCTGGGGCACGGGAACGCCGCCTTCCAGGGGGAAGAAGGCGATGCGGCCGCGGTAGAGGTAGCGGCCGATGCGGTCGGTGTCGCTGGCCACGTAGAGCCCGTCGGGCGTGGCCACCATCTGCCACACGGCCTGGCCCCGGTCGCGGCCTGGGTTCCACGACAGCGGGAGCCCGTTGGCCGGATCGAGGGCGGAGATGCCCTCGCGCTCGACGCCGCCGGGGCCGAGGGAGTCGGTGCCGTAGGGGTTGTTCGTCCAGCGGAAGTGGCCGCCGACGTAGATGGCGGCGCCGGTGGCCTCCACGGAGTAGTGGGAGTCGCCGCCGGAGTACATCGACCACTGGGGGGTGGCGTTGGCGGTGTCGCTCTCGGCCCAGCGGCTCACGGCGTCGCACTGGCCGTTGAGGCCCGTGCCCTTGGCGCCGGTGGTGACCACGACGAAGTAGGAGCCGTCGGGGCTGTAGGAGACGTCCCGTACGTAGTCGGTGAAGCTGGCGCAGAAGCCGGCGAAGGCCGTGGTCGACCAGGACGAGAGGGTGACCGGCCCGCCCCCGTTGATGTCGAGCTTGGCGATCTGGTTGCGGGGCTGGCCGCCGACGGTGGCGAAGTTGCCGACCACCACCAGGTGCTGGCCGTCGGGCGACGCCTCGATGCGCCAGATCTTCCCGTCGCCGCCCCGGTGGGTGCCGGCGAAGGCCACGTCGACGTTGTCGTCGATCCGACCCGTCTGGGCGTTGAGGGCGGCGACGCGGCGGGTGCGCCCCTGGACGCTGGTGAAGACGCCGCCGATGTAGAGGCGATCGCCCTGGAGGGCCATGGCCGTGACCACGGCGCTGACCCCGGACTGGAAGGCCAGCGGGCGGCCGTCGGCGATGGCGATGCGGGCCACCTTGAGCTGGGACAGGCCGTCGACCCGGTTGAAGCGGCCGCCGACGTAGACCGACTGGCCGTCGGGTGCGGCGACCACGCTGAAGACCTCACCGTCGAGCTGGGGGGCCCAGTCGCGGCGGATGCGGCCCGTCGCCTTGTCGAAGGCCAGCAGGTAGGAGCGGTTGACCGGGGTGCCGTCGGGGTCGGTCGAGGCGGTGAAGTTGCCGCCGAGGACGACCGTGTCGCCGGCCACGGCCACCGTCCGCACATCGCCGTTGGTGACGTGCGGGGTGCGGTTGTTGGGGAGGGCGCTCACCAGCGTGGGGTGGACGGGGGCGGCGGCGGCCACGGGCGTGGGTCGATCGACGCCGGCCAGGCCCAGCCCGCCCAGGAGGAGGGCACCGAGGACCAGGAGGCGCGGACCGGTGAGGCGGCGCCGGGAGGCCCGACGGTGGTCCGTGGTCGGTGTGGTGGTGCTCGGGCCCATGGGGCGCTTGTCCTCTCCGACGATACGTATCGTCGTCATCTCAACACGGGGCGTGACTCTACGTGAGGGTGGCCGGCAACTTACCACGGAGCGCGGTCAAATGCTAGACCCCACCACTGTGAGTCACGATGGGGCTGCCCGCCGCGCTTACCTGTCGGTCGCGGTGAGGGCGTTCTGCAGGGATCGGGCCAGGTGGTCGTAGGAGAAGTCGGTCTCGGCCCGGGCCCGGGCCGCCTGCCCCATCGCCCGGGCCTTCGCCGGGTCGTCCAGGTAGCGGGCCAGGGCCCGGGCCACGGCCCCGGCGTCGGTGGGATCGTCCACCACCGTGCCCGTGACCCCGTCGGCCACCGCCTCCGCCGCTCCCCCGCTGGCCCCGGCCACCTGGGGTACCCCACAGGCCGCGGCCTCGAGGAAGACGATCCCGAAGCCCTCCTGCTCCAGGCCGGCCCAACGTTCCCGGCACAGCACGGCGAACACGTCGGCCATCCCGTAGAGGGCGGGCTTGTCCTCCTCGGCGAAGCGGCCCAGAAGGGTGACGGGGGCCTCCGTGCGCCGGATCCGCCGGACCAGGCGGGCCTCGTCTCGTCCCCCCCCGCCGATCACCACGCGCAGTCGAGGGCGCCGGGGCGCCAGGAGGGCGGCGGCGTCGATGAGGACGTCCATCCCCTTGCGGGGCACGAGACGGCTGATGGAGACGACCAGCTCGGCGTCGGCCGGGACGTCCCACCGCTCCCGCGCCGACGCCCGCGCCGCCGGGGAGGGCGGGGTGAAGCGCTCGGTGTCCACCCCCGGGGGGACGACCACCACGGGCAGGCCCTGCCGGGCCGCCCGTTCGGCCTCGTCGGCCGGGTAGCCCCCGGCCGCCACGACCAGGTCGGCCCCCCGGAGCACCCGGGCCAGGGCGGGGCGGGTGAAGGGCGTCCGGCCCGGCACCGTGACCTCGGCCCCGTGCAGCACCACCCCGTAGGGCCGCTCCAGCCGGGGACCCAGGTGGCCGAGGGGCAGGGCCGGATCGAGCAGGACCAGCTCGGCACCCACCTCGGCGGCCAGGCCGTCGATGCAGCGGGCCAGGGATGCGGTGGGCAGCAGCACCCGCTCCGGTGTCCGCTCGATGCGGAAGCCCTGGGTGGCGTCCCAGGCCGCGGCATCGGGGTAGGCGGTGGTCAGGACCGTCGCCTCCTCGGCCGGCAGCCGGCGCCACAGCTCCCACAGGTACTGCTGGATCCCCCCGTGCTTGGGAGGGAAGTCGTTGGTGACCAGGAGGTGCTTCACCGGCGGAGCTCCGGGGCGGGGGCGGCCAGCTCGGCCTGCAGCTCCGGCCCCGGGGTCGGATTGGCCTCGACGAGCAGGTCGTGGCGTCCCAGCCGCCGCGCCGCCCAGGCGGCGTGGGCGGCCAGCATGTCGTCGGGTCCAGCCACGGCGCGGCGCAGGGCCGCCGCCACCTCGGGATCGGCCGGGTCGGCCACGTTCCCCAGGGCTACGAGGGCGTTGCGACGCAGGTGGCGGGGATCGCGCCCGGCGATGTACCAGCGGCCGTGCCGGCGCAGAAGCGTGTCGTCGTCGGCGGCCAGCAGGTCGAGCAGGTCGACCCACGCTCCCCGCGGCTGCTCGTCGGCGTCGCCGGCCCGGCGGCGCAGCTCGACCCGGTTGGGGGGGCAGACGTCCTGGCACTCGTCGCAGCCGTAGATGCGATCACCCAACGGCGCCCGCAGATCGCGGGGCACCGAGCCCGGAGCCTGCACCACCCAGGCCAGACAGCGCCGGGCGTCGACCACCCCGGGGGCGACGATGGCCCCGGTCGGGCACCCGGTCAGACAGCGGGTGCAGCTCCCGCAGCCGTCGGGTTCGGGCTCCTCCGCCGTCGGGGCCAGCGGGGCGTCGGTGAGCACCGCGCCCAGGACGTACCAGCTCCCCGCGCCGGGCAGGAGCAGGAGGCTGCTCTTGCCGAACCAGCCCAAGCCGGCCCGGTGGGCCACGGCCCGATCGACCATGTGGTTCTGGTCGACGACGACCACGGCCTTCCAGCCCGCCTCCCGCAGCACCGCGGCCACGGCGTCGAGCCCCTCGGCCAGGGCCGCGTAGTGGTCGCCCCAGGCGTAGCGGGCCACCCGCCCCTGGGGGCGCTCCCCGGCCGGCGGTGGGACGGGCCCTCCCCCGTAGGCCCGGGCCCCGGCGACCAGGGCCCGGGCACTCGGCAGGGTGGCCCGGGGGTCGGTCGAGCGGGCCGGGTTGCGGTAGGTGAAGCCCATCCCGCCGTGGAGGCCGGCCGCCTTCCGCTCCTCCAGCACCTCCTGGGTGGCGGCGAAGGGCTCGGCCGTGGCCACGCCCACGGCGTCCAGGCCGGCGGCCCGACCGGCGGTGAGGGCTCGCTCGGCCACCGTCGCGATGTCGGTTCGGGCGGGAGGGGCGGCGACCATGACCCTCCCATGGTGCGCGGCCGGAGGGGGTCCTGTCACACCCGTCGTCGGTCCGGGGCGCCGCCCTCCGGTACCGTCGGGCCGCTGTTCCCCCTGCGGAGGCGACCGTGACCACCCCCCACATCTCCGCCGCCCCGGGCGACTTCGCCCCGGTGTGCCTCATGCCCGGCGACCCCCGTCGGGCCCGCCACATCGCCGAGACGCTGCTGGACGACGCCCGCCTGGTCACCGACGTCCGCAGCATGGAGGGCTTCACCGGCACCTACGCCGGCCAGCCGGTGTCGGTCATGGCCCACGGCATGGGCATCCCGTCCTGCTCGATCTACGCCACCGAGCTGGTGCGGTCCTTCGGGGTGGAGCGCTTGATCCGCATCGGGTCGTGCGGGGCCCTGCGGGCCGACCTGCCCCTGCGCAGCGTGGTGGTGGCCCTGGCCGCCTCGACCGACTCCAACGTCAACCGGATCCGCTTCGCCGGATACGACCTGGCCGCCATGGCCGACTTCGGGCTGGCCCGGGCGGCCGTCGACGCCGCGGCGGCCCTGGGCGTGCCGGTGGAGGTGGGCTCGGTGTTCACCTCCGACCTCTTCTACGCCCCTGATCCCACGGTGAACGAGCGGGCCGCGGCCCTGGGAGCCTTGGCCGTGGAGATGGAGGCGGCCGGCCTCTACGGCGTGGCCGCCGAGACCGGGGCCCGGGCCCTCACCCTGCTCACCGTGTCCGACGATATGACGACCGGGGAACACCTGTCGCCGGCGGAGCGCCAGACCAGCTTCGACGCCATGGTGCGGGTGGCCCTGGCGACGGCGGTGGCCACGACGTAGGTCAACCGGCCCGGCGACCGTCCTTCTGGGCGTACATGGCCTGGTCGGCCCGGTGCAGCAGGTCGCGCGGTGTGTCGCCGGGGCGGGACCGGCCCGTGCCCACGCTGCAGGTGACGCCCACCGCCCGGGCCTCGGGCAGGTCGGCGACCAGAGCGGCCAGCCGCCGGGCCAGGGCCCCCTCGGCGGCAGGGTCCAGTCCCGTCCCGACCACCACGAACTCGTCGCCCCCGAGCCGGGCGACCACGAGACTGTCGTCCAGGTCGGCCCGCAGGGCATCGGCCACGGCCACGAGCAGGACGTCGCCCCCCGAGTGGCCCAGGCGGTCGTTGGCCGTCTTGAAACCGTCGAGGTCGACGTAGGCGACGACGACGGGTTCTCCGGCGGCCAGGTGCCGGCGCAGCAGGTCGAGCACCGACGCCCGGTTGCGCAGACCGGTCAGGTCGTCGTGGTTGGCCCGGTGCTCCAGGTCCCGCTGGGCGGCCCGCCGCTCGGTGACGTCCTCCAGGGTGACGATCACCATCGTGGCGTCGGGACCTCCTTGGGGGACGAGGACGATCTCCGCGTGCCCACCCCGGGGCCCGGCCATCCGCAGGGTCGTGACCTGCTTGCCCGCCCGTCCCGAGGCGGCGAGCTCCACCGCCGCGACCAGCAGGGCGGCGTCCTCGGCGGCGACGAAGCGCTGCAGGCCCTCGCGTTTGACCTCCTCGGCCTCCGCCCGGAGGAGCCGGCAGGCGGCCCGGTTGGCGAAGACCGGCCGTCCCGCCCCGTCGAGCAGGACGACGCCCAGGGGCAGAACCTCGGCCAGGGTCTCGATGACGTGGCCCTCCAAGCCGGGGAGATCGGCGTCCGCGCCAGTGACGACCTCGCGGGTCCGCACCACCATGCCGCTCAGCACCGGGTCGTCGGAGCGGTTGATGGCGGTGATCTCGTAAGGGGCGTAAGTGCCGTCGCCGCGGCACATGCGCACCACCATGCTCCCCTGCCACCCGGGTTCGGTGGTGTAGGCCTGGGTGCCCAGGTCGAGGATCTCGAGGGCGTCGTCGGGGTGCATGTCCTCGAGGGTGTGGACGCCCAGGCCCAGCCCTCGCCCGATGAGGCCGCCCGGCGGCGCCAGGTTGACCTTCACGTTCCAGTCGGCGTCGAGCACCATCACCGACTCGCCCAGGTACGGCAGGAGCCGTTCGAGCACCTCGGGGGTCACCCCCGTCCCGCCGATGCCCGCGGCGGGGGGCGCCGTCCCCGCGCCGACCGATCGCTCCTGCACCCCTCTCCTTCGGCCATCGGCGACGGCTCTGAAGGTCTCGTGGGGGCGGCCGGGATCGAACCGACGACCTTCCGGGTGTAAACCGGATGCTCTCGCCAACTGAGCTACGCCCCCGGGCAGAGGCCGGACGCTACCCCGTCCCGTCGCGCCGGAGCCGGTGGGCCAGTTGGTCGGCGTCGTGCGTGCCCCGGCTCCGGGCCAGGGCGACGAAGGCCCCCGCCGTCTCGTGCTGGAGCTCGGGCAGGTCACGGGGCGGGAACCAGCGCACCGACGCGATCTCGGGACTGGTGGGCCGGGCGGCAGAGGGATCGACGCCCGGGGCCAGGCGGGCCCGGTAGATGACGTCGACGCGTTGGGGATCGGGCGCCACCACGACGGCGGGTTCCCCCACCAGGACGACGTCGATCCCCACCTCCTCGCGGGCCTCGCGCACGGCAGCCTCGGCCGTGCTCTCGCCCCGCTCCAGGAGCCCCCCGGGAACCCCCCAGCGCCGCCGGTAGGAGTGCTCCACCAACAGCAGGGCACCG
>CAZXRA010000293.1:0-7790 GCA_964643485.1 uncultured Iamiaceae bacterium
TCGACTGGGTCCTGATCATCGAGGATCGCTTTGGCCTTGGCCGCCCAATCACGCATCGCCGCGGCCGTGTCGGGCACATCGAGCGGGGCCAGCACCGGCACCAGGGCCGGCTCGTGCTCGGCGTAGAGCGCGGCGGTGCGATCGTTCACGTTGGCCACCACCGCCTGCACCTGCCCCCCCGATAGCGCCCCATCGACCCACGCCTGCCGAGTGACCGGGCAGCCCCGCAGACGCCGGGCCGTCGCCGCGTGACGCGTGGCGTCACGGTTCGAGAGACCGGCCCGCACCCGCAGCCACGACGCCAACGACGTCGCCCCCTCCAGGTCCCACAGCTCAGCCGCATCGAAAGCGCCTTCCGCCTCGGAGATCTTCGCCGTCAACCGATCCAGCACCCGCAGCGCACCAGCGAGCACATCACCATCGACAGGCAGATCCAACCCATCGACCGCTGCGCTCAACTCGTCCAGCACCATGCCGTCCATACCCTCCATCCTCTCCCACGAACACCCGTTCGCAAACCCGAGAGCGGCCCCTACCCTCCGGACATCGGTCACATCACCCGGGCCCCTCCCCCGACATCCGCATCGCCCTCGGCGCTCAGGCCGAAGCCCCTTCAGCGTCACCAGCTGAGAGACGGGGGGACCTGTCCTCGGCGCCATCGAGATCCTCGTGGGCGCCGCCCATGCTCGATCCCGGGAGATCCCACCCTCAGAGGGACGGCGACGTGCCCGGGTGGGGAGCGATGAGCTGGTCGCGTGTCCGTCCCTTCGCCCAGGTCGACGTCTTCTCGGCCGTCCCGATCGGCGGCAACCCCGGCTGGCCTCACCAGCCCAGCCCGCAGGAAGGGCTCCGGACGGCATCGGATAGCGTCGGCGGTCGTGTTCGAGGCCCTGCCGGACAAGCCGGATCACCAGCAGATCGAAGAGGACGTCCTCGCCCTGTGGGAGGCGCGGCGCACCTTCGACCGGATGCGGGCCCAGAACGCGGAGGGGCCTCGGTTCAGCTTCGTCGACGGTCCCGTCACCGCCAACAAGACCCTCGCCGTCCACACGGCCTGGGGCCGCACCCTGAAGGACGTCTTCCAGCGCTACAAGGCCCTCCAGGGCTTCCACCAGCGCTACCAGAACGGCTTCGACTGCCAGGGCCTCTGGATCGAGGTCGGCGTGGAGAAGGAGCTGGGCCTCAACTCCAAGCGCGACATCGAGGAGTTCGGGCTGGCCGAGTTCGCCCGCCGGTGCCGGGCCGTCGTGGAGTGGTCGTCGGCCGAGCTCACCAAGGGCTCCATCCGCCTGGGCCAGTGGATGGACTGGGACAACAGCTACTTCACCTTCTCCGACACCAACATCACCTACATCTGGCGCTTCCTCCAGGAGGTCGAGCGCCAGGGCCGCCTCTACCGGGGCCACCGGGCCACCGAGTGGTGCCCCCGCTGCGGCACGTCGATCTCAGCCCACGAGCTGGTCGGCAGCTACGTCGACCAGGAGGACCCGTCCCTCACCGTGCGGTTCCCCCTGCTCGACCGGCCCGGCGAGGCCGTCGTCATCTGGACCACCACGCCGTGGACCCTCCCGGCCAACGTGGCCGCCGCCGTCTCCCCCACCGCCCGCTACGGCCTGAATGACGGCGACTGGGTGGCCGTCGAGCGCACCGGCCTCGACGACGACGCCTTCGACCAGATCGTCACCGGTGCCGACATGGTGGGCTGGCGCTACGAGGGCCCCTACGACGAGCTCCGTCCCCAGCACGGCGTCGAGCACAAGGTCGTGCCGTGGGACGAGGTGTCGATGGACGACGGCACCGGCATCGTCCACATCGCCCCCGCCTGCGGCACCGACGACTTCGGCCTGGCCGCCGAGCTGGGCCTCCCCCACGTCGCCCCCGTCGACGAGGCCGGCCTCTTCTACCCCGACTTCGGCTGGCTGGCCGGCAAGCCCGCCCGGGGCGTGGCCGACGAGGTGATCGCCGACCTGCGCGAGCGGGGGCGCCTGGTCGAGGCCGGCACCATCGAGCACCGCTATCCCGAGTGCTGGCGCTGCCACACCCCGCTGATCTTCCGCCTGTCGGACGACTGGTTCATCCGGGTCGACGACGAGCTGCGCCAGTCTCTCCGCGACGCCAACGCCACCGTCGAGTGGACGCCGGCCTACATGGGCAAGCGCATGGACGACTGGCTCGTGAACATGGGCGACTGGAACATCTCCCGTCGCCGCTACTACGGCTTGCCTCTCCCCTTCTATCCCTGCGCCTGCGGGCACGTGACGGTGATCGGGTCCAAGGAGGAGCTGGCCGAGCGGGCCGTCGACCCCCTCGACGGGCTGGAGGAGCTGCGCCGCCCGTGGATCGACGACGTCCGCATCCGCTGCGCGGCCTGCGGCGATGTCGTGAGCCGCATCCCCGAGGTGGGCGACGTGTGGCTCGACGCCGGCATCGTCCCCTTCTCCACCCTCGGCTGGGAGAACGCCACGACGATCCCCGAGGGTTACGCCACCGGCGCGGCGCAGGGCCTCACCACCGCCGACCTCCCCGACCACGCCACCT
The DNA here is from genome assembly GCA_964643485.1 of uncultured Iamiaceae bacterium. GTDB lineage: Bacteria > Actinomycetota > Acidimicrobiia > Acidimicrobiales > Iamiaceae > Iamia. The sequence goes on from CAZXRA010000293.1 coordinate 2,539, forward strand.
GGGAGGAGTGGTTCCCCGCCGACTGGGTGTCGGAGATGCGGGAGCAGATCCGCCTGTGGTTCTACTCCCAGCTCTTCATGTCGGTGGTGCTCACCGGCCGGGCCCCGTACCGCAAGGTGCTGGGCTACGAGAAGATGCTGGACGAGACGGGCCGGGAGATGCACGGCTCGTGGGGGAACATGATCACGGCCGAGGAGGCCTTCGCCCGCATGGGGGCGGACGTGATGCGCTGGCAGTACTGCGCCCAGCCCCCCAGCCAGAACCTGCTCTTCGGCTACGGCCCGGGCGAGGCCATCGAGCGCAAGCTCCTCACCCTCTGGAACAGCGCCAGCTTCTTCGTCCAGTACGCCACCATCGAGGGCTTCGCCCCGACCTACGCCGACCTCGACGCCCCGCCCGCCGGCGGGGAGCCGCTCGACCGTTGGCTGGTGGCCCGCACCGACCAGCTCGTGGCCGAGGCCACCGCCGGCTACGACGCCTACCTCAGCGTCAACGTGCTGCGGGCCGTCGAGGCCTACGTCGACGACCTGTCCAACTGGTACATCCGCCGCTCCCGCCGTCGCTTCTGGGACGGCGAGGAGGCCGCCCTGCGGGCCCTGTGGCGGGGCCTGGTGCAGGTCGTCCGGGTCGTCAGCCCCGTCATGCCCTTCCTGGGGGAGCACCTGTGGCAGCGCCTCGTCGGGGCCGCCTGCCCCGACGCCCCCGACTCGGTGTTCCTGGCCGGGTGGCCCGTCGCCAGCGAGGTCGACGCCGACCTGGTGGCCGACGTGGCCGCCATCCGCCGGGTGGTGGAGCTGGGCCGCCAGGCCCGGGGCGCGGCCAACCTGCGGGTGCGCCAGCCCCTGCGCCGCCTCGTCGTCGAGGGCGCCGACCGGGTGGCCGGCCACGAGGACGAGATCGCCGGCGAGCTGCGGGTGAAGGAGGTCGTGGTCGGCCCGGTCGAGGCCACCCAGCTCCGGGTCCGCCCCAACCTGCCCGTGCTCGGACCCCGCCTGGGCGCCGACGTGGGCAAGGTGCGGGCCGCCCTGGCCGAGGGGAACTTCGAGGAGCTCCCCGACGGGGGCTTTCGGGTGGCCGGCTACGACCTGGCCGCCGCCGACGTCCTGGTGGAGCGAACCGAGAAGGAGGGCTGGGCCGTGGCCGCCGACGACGGCGTCACCGTCGCCCTCGACACCGAGCTGGACGACGAGCTCCGCCTCGAGGCCCGGGTGTACGACCTGATCCACCAGGTCAACACCATGCGCAAGGAAGCGGGGCTGGAGATCACCGACCGGATCGTCCTCGGGCTTCCCGCCTCCGACGAGGATCTGGCGCCGCACCGGGACTGGGTGGCGGCCGAAACCCTCGCCGTCGAAGTCACCGTGGGCCAGGTCGCCGAGGTGACCGTCACCAAGGCCTGAGGGCCGACCGCCCGCCAGCTCGGGCGTTCAACGAGGGGACGGAGTCCCCTCCGTGGTCGGCACGTCGCCGGGACGCGACGGCACCGGCGTCGAGGGGACCGCCGTCGACGGTGTGGTCGGTTCCGCAGCCTCCGGGTCGTACGGTGCCGTCGAGGGCGCTGACGTCGTCCCCTCCTCGGGCCCCGGCACCAGGGGAACCTCGACGCTGGGCGGCGGGGTGACGGGATCGGGGATCTGGTCCTCGGGCACCGGGGGGAGGAACAGGAAGGCCAGGGCCACCGGGACGGGGAACGGGGCCGTGGTGGCGCCCTCCGGTCCGACCCCGGCGAGGCGCAGGGTGCAGGTGTCGGCGCAGGCCACCACCTCGCCGTCCTGTTCGACGGCGGAGTTCACCGGCACCTCGATGGTGAAGGTCCCGTCCGGGGCGCTGAAGCCCCGGGCCCGGGGGACGCACACCTCACCGGCGCACTGCTGCACCTGGTAGAGGCGGCCGGCGGGCAGGTCCGCGGCCCGGGCCGTCACCCTCTGCCCGGGCCGGTAGGGGCCCTCGGGCTCGACGGCGAAGGACGGCTCGGGGAACGGCGGCGCCCCGGCGAAGTCGACGTAGGTGCCGCCCGAGCGGTCGTAGTTGTTCGCCGCCCCGATGGCGACGAGGCAGCGCTCGGCCTCCGAGGTGCAGTCGACGGGACCGGTGGCCGGGGTGGTGATGTGGCGCCGGACCTGGAAGTCCTGCACCACGGTGCCGTCGTCGTAGGCGTTGGCCGAGGTGACGTAGGCGAAGGCGCTGTCCTCGGTGCCCAGCATGCAGCCAGCCGCTCCCTGCGACTCGGCCTCCCGGGCGCACATCACCACGCCGACGAGCTCCCCGGGCTCGAAGCCGGTGCCGTACACCCGGATGGTGTCGCCGTGGGCCAGATCGGCCAGGGGCCGGGCCACCACGGGGAGGCGCCACGAGTCGCGGCCGTCGATCGGCGTGCGGGGCAGGTCGCCCAGGACGGCGAGGTCGGCGGCGCTGCGCCCGGAGTCGAGGGCCGTCTCGTCGTCGAGGCCGTCGCTCGTCACGAGGGACAGGGCGAGCAGGGCGCCGGCCACGGCCACGACGGCCAGCGTCAGCCCGACGGAGAGGACGAGGGAGTGGACGGTGCGGCGGCGCTGGATGCCGCGGGCGACGACCAGGCGGGCGGCTTCGACGTCGAGGCCCGGTTCGACCTGGTCGCGGAGCGAGGTGGCGGCGCGGGAGCCACGGGCGTCAAGGTCCATCGGGGGCCTCCGGGAGGGCGAGTTGGCGGGCGAGGGCGGTTCGTCCCTTGTGCAAGTGGGCCTTGGCCGTCCCCTCGGCGCAGCCGAGGACGGCGGCCACCTCGGCCACCGGCCGGTCCTCCAGGTAGTGGAGGGCCACGGCGGCGGCCTGGCGGCGGGGGAGCCGGCGGACGAGGGCCCAGAAGTCGTCGTCGGCGTAGTCGTAGGGGGCGACCGGGGGCCGTTCGGCGCTCAGCCGCTCGAGGGCCCGCTGCTCCCGGCCCCGGCGGGCGCGGGCACTGGTGGCCAGGTTGATCGTCACCCGGCGCACCCAGGCCCCGGGCATGTCGTAGCCGGCGATGCGGCTCCAGCGCCGGTGGGCCCGCAGCAGGGCCTCCTGGGCCAGCTCCTCGGCCACCCGGCGGTCGCCGGTCATGGCCGTGGCCAGGCTCACCAGGCGGGGGTACTCGGCCCGGAAGAAGGCCTCGTAGGCCACGAACAGGTCGGGCGGGGGCGGGCCGGTCACCGACACGGGACGCGCTGTCCTCGACGCCACGGGAGCTCCCTGCTCGATGCCCGGTCCGGCCACGATCGCCACACCTCTCACACCCGACTCGTCGGGGAAAGGTTTACCGCCTTCTCATGTCTCCAGGTCGCGGAGGGCGTCCTCCACCCCGCGGTGGAAGGTGGGGTAGGCGTAGATCATCGAGCGCAGGGTGGCGACGGATACCTCGGCGTGGACGGCCAGGGTGAGCAGCCCGAGCACCTCACCGCCGACGGGCCCGGCCGACGTGGCCCCCACGAGGACGCCCCGCTCGGCGTCGGCCACCAGCTTGATGATCCCCTCGTTGCCCGCCTTGTGGATCCATCCCCGGGCCGTGGACGGCACCGACGCCTGGCCCGTCGCCACACGGATCCCCTGGTCGCGGGCGGCGGCCTCGGTCAGGCCCACGGAGCCGATCTCGGGGTCGGTGAAGGTGACCCGGGGCAGGGCCCGGTAGGCGGCGGGGACGTGGTCGCGGGCGAGGATGTCGGCCACGGCGATGCGGGCTTGGTACATGGCGACGTGGGTGAAGGCCCCCTCGCCGGTGACGTCGCCCACGGCCCACACCCCTTCGGCCACCCGCATGTGCTCGTCCACCGGGACGCTCCGGGCGTCGGACGGCACGCCGACGGTGTCGGCCCCGACGGCCCGGGGGTCGGCCCGGCGGCCCGTCGCCACCAGGAGGCGGTCGCCGGTGAGGGTGCGCCCGTCGGCGAGGGTGACGGTGAAGCCGTCGTCGTGGGCCACGTGGGCGGCGCCGACGCCGGTGACGACGTCGATGCCCTCGGCCGCGAACACCTCAGCCAGCAGCGTCCCCGCCTCGGGTTCCTCCTGGGGCACGAGGCGCTCGGCCGCCTCGACCACGGTGACGGCGGCCCCGAAGCGGGCGTAGGCCTGGGCCAGCTCCACGCCGATGGCGCCGCCGCCCAGGACGAGGAGACGGTCGGGCACCTCGGTGGCCTCGATGGCATGGCGGTTGGTCCAGTAGGGCGTGTCGGCCAGGCTGTCGACGGGCGGGATGGCCGGCGTCGTCCCGCTGGCCAGCACCACGGCCCGGGTGGCGGTGAAGGCCCGGTCGTCCCCGTCCTCGACGGCCACCTCCACCCGGCCCGGGCCGGCCAGGCGGCCCCGACCCCGCACGAAGCGGCCGCCCTTGGCCACGAAGCGGTCGACGGCGACGGTGTCGTCCCAGGTGTCGGTGGCCTCCTCCCGGATGCGCCGGGCGACGGGGCCCCAGTCAGGCTCGACCGTGGCCCGTCCGGCCAACCCGTCGACGCGTCGGGCCTCGGCCAGGGCGTGGGCGGCCCGGATCATCATCTTGGAGGGGACGCAGCCCCAGTAGGGACACTCCCCGCCGACCAGCTCGGCCTCGACGCCGACCACGGTGAGGCCGGCCTCGGCCAGAGATCCGGCGACCTCCTCGCCGCCCGGCCCCATCCCGATGACGACGACGTCGACCTGCTCGCTGTCCATCGCCGGAGTGTGCACCAGGAGCGGCACGTCCCGCTCGGGTCGGCCCGATCAGGAACCGGCCCACGCGGGAGGGGCGGTGTCGCCGACCGTCAGATCACTTCTTCGGGTGGGCACGAAGAGGCCGGTCGTGCCCGGGGGGATGGGCACGACCGGCCAACGATGCCGATCGCTCCGCTCCCGGCAGGGACAGCGGGATGCGATCAGCAGACCACTGGCGAACGAGCCCCGGGATCCGGTGGGCCACACCGGATCCCGGGGACCAGTTCACTGAGGACGATCAGTCCTCGGGGTTGGGGAAGCTCTGGGCTCGGTCGTCGAACTCGGAGCGACCCATGAGCTGCGCGTAGAGACCGGACCGGTCGCCAGTGGAACGCAGATGGGCGATCCCGCCGGCGCGCTCGGTGGCGTTGGGGGCTCGACCGAGGATCTCGTCATAGGACAGGGCGACGAGACGACCCAGGGGTTCGTCCAGGTTGGCCAGAGTGAGGATCAACGCCCGCCGCGACGCGCCGTCTTCGAGCCGGCCGACCCAGTGGTCCAAGCCGCCCTGGTCCGGCGCCCGGTTCACCAGGCGCTCGTAGACCCGCGTCACGAAG
>CAZXRA010000294.1:0-2514 GCA_964643485.1 uncultured Iamiaceae bacterium
ACCACCGCCGCAGGGTGCGGGCCGCGCCCGGGACCCGGGGCGGACAGCGGAAGGCCGGCACCATGAGGCCCCGGGCCCGTGCCGCATCACCGATCAGCCGGGCGGCGGCGGCGAAGTGCACTGCGGTGGCATCCATGGGGAGCAGTATGCGAACCCCCCGCGACAGCGAAGCGAGGAGCTGGCTACCAGGTGTCGTCGGCCGCGTCGCGCTCGTCGAGGTAGGCCTGGCCAGCCGAACAGTCCGGCCGGGCCCGGCACCACCGACACAGCGGCGAGGGACGGGCCACCGGGGGGTGGTCGTGATGGCGGATGGCCACCATACGCTCGACGCCGTCGACCACCCGTGCCGCGGCGGCCTGCAACAAGCCGACGGTGACGTCCTCGACGTGGAGGTCGCCGGACTCCATGTACGAGGTGGCCACGGCCCGGGGCGGGACGCCCAGCCGGAGCGTCTCGACCAGGGCGTAGAAACGCAGGTCCTCGCGGTGTGACAGCGAGAAGCCACCGGTCTTGAAGTCGACGATGACCTTGCCCGCGGTGCGCCCCTCGGCCCGGCCGATCGACAGGTCGACCCGGCCCGACAGGGTGATGCGCCCCCCGGCCAGGTCGGTGCGGACCTTCACCTCGGTGGCCGGCCGCCACCGACTCTCCAGTGGGGGCCACACCTCGTCGTAGCCGCTGACCCGGGACACGGCATCGCCCCGGACCTCGGCCCGCTCCTGGTCGGGGCAGGTGCGCAGCCACTCCGACATCCACTGCTCGGAGCGCTCCAGGCTCTCCATGGCCCGGTCGACCAGGTCGGCCGGCGGCGGGAGCGGCGTTCCGGGGCGGCGGTTGATGCCCAGTTCGATCGCCTTGTGGGCGACCGCACCTCGCACGATGGGGGGCGAGACGGCGAAGGACGGATTCTGGTCCTCGGCGTGCCAGCGGGCCTCGCAGGCATGGATGGTGGCCAGGGCGTGTTTGTTGACGAACAGGGTGGCGGCGTCGGGCAGGGCGGAGGCGGGGCCGGCCAGCTCATCCTCCAACAGGGCGCGCAGGTCCGTCGCCAGGGCCGCGTCGAAGGTCGGCCGTTCGGTCTTCTTGGCCCCGAGGCGGGCCAGGGTCTCGCGCTGGCGGGGCGTCAGCCCGTCGTCAGGCGGAGCTTCGGGCGCTGGCGGAGGGTCCGAGACCAGCCGCAGCGCCGCAGCCGCATCCCCCGTGGCGGGCAGGTCGGTCATCGACGCGCCAGGCTACGACACGCCTGCGACAGTCCCAGGGACGGCGGCCTACACGTCCGCCGGCCCCACCCACGTCCTCCGACCCCGCCCACCGCCCCGATCGTGTCGGCTGCGCCGACGCCGTACCACGTCCTCCGACCCCACCCACCACCCCGATCGTGTCGGCGGCGCCGACGCCGTACTGTTGGGCGATGACCCGGCCCACCAAGGAGCGATCCACCGCCCTGGTGCCCGTGTCCCTGCCCCGACCGGCGGAGGAGCCCGAGCCCCTCCCCGACCCCCGCCAGAGCGACGTGGACGAGTGGGGCCGCAGCGAACACATGCGGGAGCTCACCCGCCGCCTCTACGCCCCCCTCTACGACAAGTGGTTCCGGGTGGAGTGGGAGCACATGGACCGGATCCCGGCCGAGGGCGGGGCCCTGCTGGTGGCCAACCACGCCGCCGCCCTGCCGTCGGACGCCCCGGCCATCATGCACGGCATCGAGACCGAGATGGGCCGGCCCGTGTACGGCCTGGCCGACCACTTCTTCAAGTCGGTCCCCGTCGTCGGCACCCTGTGGGCCCGCAACGGCGGCGTCGTGGCCCAGCCCGACAACGCCTACCGGCTCCTCCGGGAGCAGGGCCAGCTCGCCCTGGTCTTCCCCGAGGGCACCAAGGGCCCGGCCAAGACCTACCAGGAGCGCTACCGACTCCGGCGCTTCGGCCGGGGCGGGTTCGTGGAGATCGCCATGCGGGCCGGCGTGCCCGTCATCCCCATCGCCGTGGTCGGGGCCGAGGAGTCCATGCCCACATTGATGCGGGTGCCGGCCGTGGCCAAGGCCCTCGGGCTGCCCTACTTCCCGATCACGGCCAACATGCTGGCCTTCGGGCCCCTCGGCGCCCTGGCCTACTTCCCGGCCAAGTTCAAGATCCGGGTGCTGGAGCCCGTCACCTTCGACGTGGCCCCCGACCAGGACCGCTACTCCCGCAGCAAGATCATGGACGCGGCCGAGGAGATCCGTCAGAGCATCCAGGCCGCGCTCTACGACATGCTCCAGCACCGCCGCTCGGTCTGGTTCGGGTAGGGCGGGTCGGCACCATGGGACGGCGCGTCCTCATCACCGGCCTCGGCACGTTCTGGGGGGGCCGCCTGGCCCAGGCCCTCGAACGCGATCCCGACGTCGACGTCGTCATCGGGCTCGACACCGAGGAGCCCAAGGTCCACCTGGAGAGCACCGAGTACGTCCGCTCCGACGAGAACTACTCGATCCTCTCCCGCATCGTGAAGGCCACCAAGGTCGACACCATCGTCCAC
>CAZXRA010000295.1:0-3587 GCA_964643485.1 uncultured Iamiaceae bacterium
AGGAAGGTGCGGACAAGGCGGCGGTCGACGCCATGCGCGCCGTGCTGTCGTCGGTGACGATGGACGGCATCGTCGTCATCGGCGAGGGCGAGAAGGACGAAGCGCCCATGCTCTACAACGGCGAGCGCATCGGCGACGGCAGCCCGCCCCTCACCGACATCGCCGTCGACCCGGTGGAGGGCACCACCCTCACCGCCCTGGGCCGGGGCGGGGCCATCTCGGTGATCGCCGTGTCGGAGCGGGGCTCGATGTTCAACCCCGGGCCGTGCGTCTACATGGAGAAGCTGGCCGTGGGGCCCGAGGCTGCCGGCCTGGTCGACGTCAACGCCCCCGTGGCCGACAACCTCCAAGCCGTGGCCAAGGCCAAGGGCGAGTCGGTGCGCGACGTCACCGCCGTCGTGCTCGACCGGCCCCGCCACGAGCAGCTCATCGCCGAGATCCGCGAGGCCGGGGCCCGTATCCGCCTCATCCAGGACGGCGATGTGATCGGCGTGGTGTCCACGGCCTGGCCCGAGGCCGGGGCCGACATCCTCTTCGGCATCGGCGGCACCCCCGAGGGTGTCCTGGCCGCGGCGGCCATGAAGTGCATGGGCGGCGAGATCCAGGGGCGGCTCTGGCCCCGCGACGACGCCGAGCGCCAGGCCGCCGTCGACGCCGGGTACGACCTCGACCAGGTGCTGCTCACCGACGACCTGGTGCGGGGGAACAACTGCTTCTTCGCCGCCACCGGCATCACCGACGGGGAGGTGCTGCGGGGCGTGCACTACACGGCGTCCGGCGCCACCACCCAGTCGCTGGTGATGCGATCCAAGTCGGGCACGGTCCGGCGGGTCGATGCCCGCCACCGCACCGACAAGCTCCAGGAGTTCAGCGCCATCGACTACGGCTGAGCCGCCTCCCCCAGCCGCTCCTCCTCACCCCCCTGTCGCACTCCTCTCTCTCCTCGGAGGCTCCCTTGCCGGACGTCACCATTTGGCACAACGCCCGCTGCTCCAAGTCCCGCCAGGCCAAGGCCCTCCTCGAGGACGACCTCGCCGTCTCGGCCGAGGTGCGCGAGTACCTGAAGGAGCCCCCGACCCGGGAGGAGCTGGTGGAGCTGATGGGTCTCCTGGGGCTGGACGATCCTCGGGCGATGATGCGGACGGGGGAGGACGCCTACCGGCAGCTCGGCCTGGCCGAGGCCGGGCCCGACGAGCTCCTCGACGCCATCGTGGAGCACCCCATCCTGCTGGAGCGGCCCATCGTCGTCCACGACGGCGTCGCCGTGATCGGGCGCCCGCCGGAGCTGCTGAAGACGTTGTTCTGAACCCCTTGGCCCGGGGACGACCGGACCGGATATCCACCCGGTTCAGAGCCCCCCGGACGCGTCGAACCCGCCGGTGGGGGGGAGGGACCGGCGGGTTCGATGCGGGTGGTATGCCGTAGTCGCTTTTGGGAATGAGGCCGGCAAGGCGGGGGTTTGTCGGCCTCGCGTCCTACGACGGGGGGTGTATGCCCCCGCTCACCGCCCACCAAACACTTCCTGAGCCGGAAAATGCCGCGCCGGGGACCAGGGCAGATGCCACTGCCGGGGGTGGTTCAGGCCACCACGGTGACGGGGACGCCGAGGGGCAGGCCGACGTCCTCGACGAGGCGGACCATGATCTCGTCGGGCACCCGGACGCAGCCGTGGCTCACCTGGCGGCCGAACGACGCCGGGTCGGTGTCGCCGTGGATGCCCAGGCGCCCGTCCCCGCCCGCGAAGCTCTCCAGGGTCGAGAACCCCGAGAGGCCGTAGGCGTAGGACCCGTAGCCGGCGTTGGTCGGGTCGATCAGGACCCACGTGTAGTACTCGCCCCCGACCGTGGGCGTGTCGTCGGCGCCGACGCCCACCGGCGTGTCCACCACGACCTCGCCGCCCTTCTGCACCATCATCTGGAAGGCGGAGAGCGACACCTGGATCTGGTAGTCGTGGCTCGCCACCGTGACGGCGTCGGCGTCGATCCAGCCCCGGGACCCGTTGGGCTTCACCGGCAGCAGCACCTCCAGCCGGTCGCCCTGCTCGGCCAGCACGAGGAAGACCTGGGGCTGCCCGTAGTCACCGGCGGCGGGCACCGGGTCGCCGGTCGCGCCCCCCTCGGGTCCGGTGTAGACGGTGAGGGATCCCGAGGCCTCCCGGACCGTGGCCACCCGGCTGGTGCGGGCCGGGAGGGCCGACAGCTTCGTCGGGGCGGCCGGGCCCGTGGTCGTCGACCCGGTGCCGATGGTCGCGGTTGTCGTTGTGGTCGTAGACGTGGTGGTGGGTCGGGACGAGGCCGGGCGCAGCTCCGGCTCCTCGTAGGACAGCGACAGCAGGGTGGCCACCAGCAGGACCAGGACGGCCACGGCGCCGGCGACGACAGCCAGGTTTCGACGGGTGAGCTCGGGCCGACGCACGGCCGACGATGGTACTGGGGTCCTCCGCCCGACCGGCCGTCGGCCCGGCGGGACAGCGGTCGCCGTCGGGGCGGGGGACCGGCGATGGCATGCTGACCCGATGGAACGGATCGTCGTGCGGGGCGGAAAGCACCTCGACGGCCGGGTCCGGCTCTCCGGGGCCAAGAACTCGGTCCTCAAGCTCATGGCCGCGACCCTGCTGGCCGAGGGGCGCTTCACCATCCGCAACGTCCCCGACATCACCGACGTGCGGCTCATGGCCGATCTGCTGCGGGCCATGGGCTGCGAGGTGACCTACGCCGAGGGCGTCGTCACCGTGGACCGGCCGGCCGAGATCGTGCCCGAGGCGCCCTACGAGCTGGTCGAGGCCATGCGGGCCTCCATCGTCGTGCTCGGCCCCCTCCTGGCCCGGGAGGGGCGGGCCCGGGTGTCGCTCCCCGGCGGCGACGACTTCGGTCAGCGTCCCATCGACTGGCACCTCGGCGCCCTCCGCCGCCTGGGGGCCACCTTCACCACCGAGCACGGCTACATCGAGGGCACGGCCGACCGGCTTCAGGGCACCCGCATCGTCCTGGAGTACCCGAGCGTCGGGGCCACCGAGAACGTCCTCATGGCCGCGGTGCTGGCCGAGGGCACGACCGTCATCGAGAACGCGGCCAAGGAGCCGGAGCTGGCCGACCTGGCCGCCTTCCTCAACCGGATGGGCGCCAGCGTCCTCGGCGGGGGCAGCAGCACCGTCACCATCGAGGGGGTCGCCGAGCTCCACCCCGTCGACCACGAGGTGATCCCCGATCGCCTGGAGGCGGCCACCTTCCTGGCCGCCCTGGCCGTGTGCGGCGGCGAGCTGGTGATCGAGGACGCCCGGCCCCAGCACATGGACATGCTCATGCAGAAGCTGGGCGACATGGGCCTGCGGACCTCGGCCCATCCCGACGGCGTGTGGGCCGCGGCTCCCGACCGGGTCCGGGCCGTCGACATCAACAGCCTCCCGTACCCCGGCATCGCCACCGACTACCTGCCGCTGATGGTGGCGGTGCTGGCCGTGGCCGACGGGGCCGCCATCGCCACCGAGAACATCTTCGGCGGGCGCTTCCGCTACGTGGACGAGCTGGTCCGGATGGGCGCCGACATCCGGATCGAGCAGCACTACGCCCTGATCCGAGGCGTGCCCC
>CAZXRA010000296.1:0-8182 GCA_964643485.1 uncultured Iamiaceae bacterium
TCGACGGCGTGACCATGGCCGACGGCCGGGCCCGCCGTCACGATCTCCCCCCGCTCGACTCGCCCTACCTGCGGGCCCTCCGCGCCGCCCCCTTCCGGCCCCCGAGCCCGGCCGAGCACGGCTGCCCCGCCGAGGAGCTCCACCTCCTGCGCACCACCGGCCGGGCCCGGCACCGCGACGGCACCTGGTTCGCGACCGACGCCGTCACCCACGCCGCCACCGTCGTCGCCGCCCTTCTCGCCGCCCACCCCGAGGGGATCACGGTGGCCCAGATCCGCGACGCCCTGGGCACCACCCGCCGCTGGGTGCTGCCCCTCCTCGCCATCCTCGACAGCGACGGCGTCACCGTCCGCCGCGGCGAGACGCGCCGGGCCGGCCATCGTTGCCCGGCCCCGCCCCCGGGCCACCCCCGCGAGGGGTAGCGTCAGGACCGGAGGTGTCCGAGCACCTGGTGGGCTCCGCCGCCTTCAAAGCGGTCGGGACGGGCACTCCCCGTCCGGCGGGTTCGATTCCCGTCCACCTCCGCCCCACCGATCGGTGCTCGCCCGGCGGGAGTGCCGGTCCGTTCTTGCGCCCGGATGTCGCTCGCACAGCGACATCTCGGCGCAAGAACCGATCAGTCGCGGAAGTTGCCGAACTGGAGGGGGACGCCGAAGTCACCCTCCCCGAGAGCGGCGATGACGGCCTGGAGGTCGTCTCGCTTCTTGCCCGTCACTCGCAGCTCGTCGCCCTGGGCCTGGGACTGGACCCCCTTGAGGCCCAGGCCCTTGACGAACTTGTTGAGCTCCCGGGCCTTGTCCGAGGAGATGCCGGCCGCCAGCTTCACCGTCTGGCGCACGGTGGCCCCGGCCGCATCCTCGATGTCACCCCAGTCGAGCCCCTTGAGTGACACCTGGCGCTTCACCAGCTTCTCCTCGAGCACCTGGCGCAGGGCCCGCATCTTGTCCTCGCTGGAGGTGTGGAGCTTGATCTCTCCCTCGCCCAGCTCGATGGAGGAACCGGTGCCCTTGAAGTCGTACCGGTTGGCGATCTCCCGGCTGGCCTGGTCGACGGCGTTGCGGACCTCCTGGAGGTCGAGCTCGGAGGAGACGTCGAAGCTGGGCATGCCGCCAACCTACCTCCGGCTTCGCCGGTGATCGGGCTGGCCCCGCCGGGGGGTGGCCCGGCTAACCTGCCCCCTCCACCAGGGGTCGGTGCCCGAGCGGCCAAAGGGAGCAGACTGTAAATCTGCCGGCACAGCCTTCGGAGGTTCGAATCCTCCCCGGCCCACCAAACCAACGCCAGCGGACCACGGAGGAGCGCATGCGGGCAGCGGGGAGCAGGGGGCGGCGTAGCGCGGCCCGCGTGGCCACCGCCCTCGCCTGCGCCCTCGCCGTCGAGCTGGCCGGGGCCCGAGGCACCGCCACCGCCAGCGCTCCTCGTGGGCCGGTGGCCGCCCAGGTGCCCCGCGCCACCACCGCCGTCCAGGAGGACACCTACACCTCGTCGGTCCCGACCGACGTGCGGAAGTGGGTCATGACCCCCGAGGCCGCTGATACCTACCGCCTGACCCTCGGCCCCCGGACGGCGCGAGCCGATGCTCCGACGACCAACGTCGGTGGCGATCTGCGCATGGCGTGGTGGCCGTCCCGGGCCCCGATGTCGGTGGACTCCGAGGCGTGCACCACCTGGGCCCGGAGGAAGGGGGTTGTCGTCCAACCCGGGGTCGTCCTCCGTGTGCGGCAGGACGGGGGGCGGACGAGGGCCATCTCGGTGACCAACAACGTCTACTACGGGGCCCGCTGGGCCTGGAACGTCCACCTCTGGGACGCCGTCGGGACGGCACGGAGCCCCATCCGCCAGGTCGGCAGCGTGCACCTGCCCGAGGTGTTCGGGAGCCACCCCGAGAAGCTCCCTCCCCTGCCCTGGCGGCTGTGCGCCCGCGTCGTGGGGTCGACGGTGCAGCTCAAGGCGTGGCCCACGGCTCGGGGGACGGAGCCGGCCTGGGGTGACGACCTCTACGGGGGCACGGTCAAGGTGCCGTCGGGTTGGGTCTTCCCGGGCCGATCGGGGTGGTACCTCGGGCACCTCCTGCCCGGCAACTGGTCCGAGGGCGAGGCTCTGGGGTCGTGGGCCCTGCACGAGACGCGCGGCGAGGCGTACGGCATCGCCGTCGAGGAGTGGGCCGGCGGGCTCTACCCGCTCCTGTTCGACCGGCCGACCGACGACGGACGCTTCTACTGGGCCGACCAGGCCATGGCCCGAGGCGGTGCGTGGGTGCTGTCGATGATGGGACGGTCGCTGGAGGCACGGCGCAAGACGGTCACCGACATGTACCAGCGGGTCCTGCAGCGCGATCCCGACCCCGCCGGCCGCGACTACTGGGCGGGTCAGCTGCTGGTGCAGCCCAACGTCGAGGCCCTCACCCTGGCCGTCGTCATGGCGCCCGAGTTCAGCGGCTCGCGGGACGACCGGGCCTTCGTCACCGATCTCTACGACCGCATCCTCGATCGCCCGGCCGATCCGGACGGCGTCGACCACTGGGTGGGTGAGCTGGCAGCCGGCACGACCCGGGAGCGGGTCGCCGCCCTCTTCGTGCGCTCGGAGGAGAACCGGCAGCGGACGGTGGCTGCCGTCCACCAGCAGGTGTTCGGCCGGCCACCGACGGCACCCGAGGCCGCGTGGTGGGGGACGTTGTTCACCGCCGTTGGGTTGAACCGCCTCCGCCTCCAGGCCGGCATGGCCATCGCGTTGATGCCCCCCATCCCGGCCTGAGCGGCCCCGGTCGACGTCGGTCGGCAGGTGGTCGGTGCCGCCGTCGCGCATCCTCGGCAACCGAGCTTCGGTACAAAGCACTCGATGACGGTTCCCTCGGGGCCCGTCGCGACGAAGGGAGGGCCCCCATGCCGAGCAAGCTCAGTCGCCGCAAGGTGTTGGGTATGGCTGCCGCCGGCACGGCGACGAGCGCGGTGGCGTTCGCCGGCGTGGGGCTGCCAACCGCCTCCCCGTCCTCGGGGCAGGAGGGGAAGCGGTCGGGAGCCCTGCGCACCACCCCCGCCCGGGTCGAGGAGGTGTCGGGCACGACCGTCCGGGTGACGGCCCTCACGACGGCACCGTCGTCGGACTCGTGGGGCTTCATCCCCGTGGTCGGCTTCCCCTGGGACCTCGCCCCCCGTCCCGGTGACCACGTGACCGTCACCGAAGGGGCGAAGGGCCGCTCGCGGCACGCCGCCCCCCTGTGCTCCTGGGTCAACAGCATCCCTTCGCGGCGCGACGATTCCTTCGTCCTCAACGGCAAGCCGACCACCCCCGCGGCGGCCATCCCCACCGAGCCCCGTGGCCGCCTCGATCGCGCCGCCCAGAGCCGCCGCGGCGTGTCGACCTGCCTGCTCACCACCGACCTGGCCGAGGCCCAGGTCCTCCAGGTCCGCGAGTTCGGCGCGCCGAAGCCCGGCGCCCCCGCGGCACCTGGGAAGTAGAACCGCCCCTGAACCCGGAAGCGTGGGTCGCTCATGAACGCATCGATGACACAGTCGACCGACCTCGATTGCGTGGTCTACGACGAGCGGGACGACATCGGCGCCCTGCTCAACCGGCCGATGGGGCGCCGGCGGGGCCTGGCCCTGATCGCCGGCGCAGCCACGGCGCTCGTCGGCGGGCTCTCGTCGGCCTGCGGGGTCCTCGCCCCGATCCCGTGCACGCTGGGGGAGCCGGACTGTTGCAGCCTGGCCACCTGCATCGAGTGCGACTGGGTCGGCACCAAGGATCTGTACACCTGCCCCACCGGGTACCAGCAGAGCTACTGGACCTGCATCGACGAGCTCAACAACACCGTCGTCTGCGGCGAGTGCACCCCGGGCACCTCCTGCTTCCAGGGGCCCTTCGCCTGCTCCATCTGGTACTGAGTCCCTCACTTCGAGCGGGGCCCGGCTGCTGCTAGACAGGCGGGAGCAGGCCGCCGGACGAGAGGATCGGTGATGCGGGCCGTCATCATCTACAACAGCCTCACCGGCACCACGCGCAAGGCCGCTCACCGCATCGCCAGTGAGCTCAAGGCCCTGCGGGTCGACGCCACGCCGGTGGCCATCGACGACGTCGACGATGCCGCCGTCGCCCAGGCCGACCTCGTCATCGTCGGCACCTGGACCGACGGCATCATCGTCGTCGGCCAGAAGCCGGCCGGGCGCAAGAAGCTGCGCGGCCTCCCCTCCCTCGCCGGCAAGAAGGCCGTCGTCTACTGCACCTACGCCGTCGACCCCGGCCAGACCCTCTCCAAGCTGGTCGCCGAGGTCGAGGCCAAGGGGGCCGAGGTGATCGGCGGGTTCGCCCTGGTGCGCCACAACCTCGACGCCGACGTGGCCGAGTTCGTCGACCGCCTGACCCCGGCTCTGGCCCCGGGCTGATCCCACCGCACGGGCGCCCATCCCCGGCACCCGAGAGCAGGGCCTCGCGCACCCGTCGCAACGCGCCCTTCCCTACCCTCCCCGCCGTCGCCGCACCCGGCTCGCAGGGAGCTCTGCCGTGCTCGCTCTCACCGTCCTCGTCCTGGTCCTCGTGGTGTTGACCCTCGTGGCCCTCCTGGCCCTGGTCGACCAGTACCGCACCCTGGAGCTGGTCCGCGAGCACCTCGGCATCAACGACACGCCCCGGCCGCTCCCCAAGCCCGACCCGGCGCCCCTGCCGTCGCACGCCGGCCTTCCCGCCGAGCTCGACGCCGTCGATCACCTCGTCCTGCTCTTCCTCTCCACCTCGTGCAGCACGTGCAAGACGGTGGCCACCGCCCTGCGCGGCCGCTCGCTCTCTCGCCTCCACGTCGTGCTGAAGGCTCACTCCCCACGTGAGGGGGCGGAGTGGTGCGGCGACGTCGGCCTCCCCGCCGAGCGGGTCACCGTCGACACCACGGCCGAGGTGGCCAACGCCTACCAACTCCGGACGACGCCGGCGGCCTACGTCCTGGCCCGGGGCGGGATCGTGATGGCCCAGACCATCCCCTCCTTCCGCCAGCTCCAGCCCCTTCTGACGCCGGGTGGGGTCGTCCTGCCGCAGCCGTCGGCGCCGGCCGAGGTCGCGACGCCGCCCGGGGGCCAGTGATGGACCTGAGCCCCACCCTGTGGTGCGTGGCCCTGGCCGCTGTGGCCGGCTTCGCCCAGCTCTTCAGCCCCTGAGGGCAGTCCTTCGTCGGGATCATCCGCCCCTTCGTGCAAGGGGACTCGTCGTCTCGCCGGGCGTCCGACGCTCGCCGGTTCCTACCGGTGCTGGTCGTGGCCCACGTCTTCGCCGCGTTCGTGATGGTGCTGGTCCTCAGCCAGGTCGGCGCCGTCGTCTTCGCCGGGGTGGACGTCGGCATCCGGTTCGGCCTCCTCGCCGTGCTGGCCGTGGCCGGGGCGGTGATCGACCTGCGCGCTGCCCGGCGGCGGGGCCTGGCCTACGGCCTCCGTCGCCAGACCCCGAAGGCGGTCGGCCACGACCCGAAGCGGCCCTGGTGGGTGACCCCCACGGTCTGGGGCGCCGACACCGGGCTCATCTGGACGACCTTCCGGGTCTCCTCCACCTCGTGGGTCCTCCTGGCCGCCGCCACCCTCGGCCTGGCCCCGCCGTGGGCCGGCGTGGTCTACGGACTGGCCTTCACCCTGCCGCTCTCGGTCTCCACCCTGACGGGCGTCGGCGCTCGCGTGGGCCAGGTCGGCTGTCGGCTCACGCGCGTGAGCACCCAGGTCGCCCAGGTGGCCGGGGCGGTGGTCCTCGTCGCCCCCGGGGCGTGGGTCCTGGGAGTCGGGGCCTGAGGCGGCGGCCGTCTCTTCAGGAGAGGATGCGCTGCATCACCACGACGTCGAGCCAGCGGCCGAACTTGCGGCCGACCTCCCGCTCGACGCCGGCCAGCGCGAACCCGCATCCGGCGTGGAGGGCCACGGACGCCTCGTTGTGCTCGGCGATGCGGGCGATCACGGTGTGGAAGCCGTGTTGGATCGCGGTGGCGACGAGTTGGTCGAGCACGGCCCGGCCCACCCCCCGGCCCTGGTAGACGGGAGAGACGTAGACGGAATCCTCCACCGTGGTGCGGTAGGCCGGGCGGTCACGGAACTCCGACAGG
This sequence comes from uncultured Iamiaceae bacterium, assembly GCA_964643485.1. Taxonomy (GTDB): domain Bacteria; phylum Actinomycetota; class Acidimicrobiia; order Acidimicrobiales; family Iamiaceae; genus Iamia. The sequence goes on from CAZXRA010000296.1 coordinate 6,071, forward strand.
GCCCCGTAGCCGAGGACGTCGGTCCCCTCCACGGCGACCAGCACGACATGGGCCCCCGAGCGGTCTTGCTGCCAGCGGCGCTGCTCCTCGAGCGTGCGGGCCACGGTGTCGAACGTCGCCGTCCCCGTGAGCACCTCGTGGTTGTAGATCGAGCGGATCGCCTCGGCGTCGTCGAGGGTCGAGGGGCGCACCTCCATCGCGGCAGCGTAGGAGCGTCCTGGTGATCCCGGAGGGACCTGGGTCAGGCCGCGCCGGGGGCCGACGCCTCGACCGGGGTGCGAGCGGGGCTGCTGTCGGGTGTGGGCTCCAGGACGGCCAGGTCACCCGTCAGCGTCTCCAGGCGAGCCCAGGACGCCACCTCCTCCTCGGCGGTGAGGAGGATCACCTGGGGACTGCCGGCCGATCGGGCCAGCAGCTCGAGCAGCGGCACCTTGAGGCCGGGATCGAGGCCAGTGAAGGGCTCGTCGATCACGAGCGGGAACGTCTCCCCCATGTCGCCCAGGGTGCGGGCCCGGGCCAGACGGGTGAGGAGGGCGTGGGCCAGGTCCGAGGCCAGGTCGCTGTCGCCAGGGGCACTGGTGGACATGACCCCGAGGTTGCGGACGTCGGCCCGCAGCCGGGCCGCGGTGGTGATCTCGGTGTGGTGCTCCAGGGCCCAGTCCACGCTCACGTCGCCGGCCAGGTCGAACCAGTGGGCAGCGGCGATGCGGTGATCGGACGCCGCGGCCAGGAGGCGGCGCCGCGCCTGGTCGCTGGACACCAGGCCGTCGACGCGCTGGACGTGGAACCCGAGGTAGGACTCGGCGCCCGCCGCGTCCAGGGCTTCCCGCTCCTGGCGGCGCGCCTTCTCGGCCCGGGACCGGTACCAGAAGGCGGCCGCCAGCGTCGCCACCGTGATGGCGACGAGCGGCAGGGCCATGATCGGCGTGGTCAGGACGGCCGGCACGGCGCCGATCACGCCGAGGGCGGTGACCCCACCGGCCAGGCGCCGGGCCCGGGTCATCGACTCCAACGCCTCCTCCAGCTCGGAGTGACGCTGTTCGATGCGGTCGATGATCTCGGCGTCCTCGGGAGCCGTGCCCGACGCCAGCGACTCGGCCTGGAGGGCTTCGTCGGTCACCCGCACCCGCGCCGCCGCCGCCCACAGGGTCGTCTGCTCCACATCGGCCAGGCGCTGCACCACGACGTCGGCCCGGGCCTGGGTCGAGAGGTCGGCGTGGGTCACCTTCAGGGCCCGCCGGGCCACTCCGACCTCCAGGCCGTGCTGGGCGTAGAGGTCGACACCCCCGCTCGTGGGGTCGGGAGTGATGTCGGTCGCGGCCTCGACGTCCACGAGACGGGCGCGTCCGTTCACGGGCCGGAAGGCGGCCAGGTGGCGGCCGTCGTCGGTCACCACCTCGACGTGGATGCCGGAGCGGCTGGGGCCGAGGGCACCGAGGAGCTCACCGGCCAGGCTCTCTCGTTCGAGGGCTCCGAGGCCGGTGACCACGGTCAGGCGGGGATGGAGGTCGAGCGCGATCGTGTGGCGGCCCGCCTCGATCACCATCCTCGTCATGCGCACCCTGCGCCTGTCGGCACGGTGGCGGTCGAGTTGAGGCCGGCCGTCCGACCTGCCCCACGTCGGGGCAGGCGCTGTCATGGGATCGGGCTTGAGAGGCGGGTCGGCGCCGCGCCTAGGATGACCCCTCGGCCCTGCCGGCTCGCGCCGGCGCCGCCGCGCCTCCTTAGCTCAGTCGGCAGAGCGTTTCCATGGTAAGGAAAAGGTCGTGGGTTCGATTCCCACAGGAGGCTCGCCCCATCCACCGGGTGCCGGCCTGCCGGCGTTCGGTCCGGGCGACGTAGCTCAGTTGGTAAGAGCACTCGGCTCATAATCGAGGGGTCGTCGGTTCGAACCCGACCGTCGCCACGCAACACATTCGATCCCCACATCGCGACCGGGCCCCGTCCCGGTCAGCGACGCGTCGAGGAGGCGCAGCGTCATGGCCAAGGAGAAGTTCGAGCGGAACAAGCCGCATCTGAACATTGGGACGATGGGTCACATCGACCATGGGAAGACGACTTTGACGGCGGCGATCACGAAGACGTTGCACGATGCGGATCCGACGACGGCGT
>CAZXRA010000297.1:0-25002 GCA_964643485.1 uncultured Iamiaceae bacterium
CGAGATCGCCGAGCGGCTGTCGATCGCCGTCCGCACGGTGGAGAACCACCTCCACCGCTCCTACGCCGAGCTGGGCGTGGAGGGCCGCCGGGGCCTGGTCACCCTGCTGGAGGGGGAGGATCCGCCGCCGTAGCCGCGGCTTGGGCCACCCTTCGCTCGACCTCGACCGCCTCGGCCCGGTCGGTCTTGGCCTCCTCGCTCCGGCCCAGTCGGTCGAGGACGTACGCCCGAGCTTGCAAGGACTCCCCCAGATCCGGCCCATGGACGAGGGGGACGACGTCGGCGAGGTCTCGCAGGATGGCCACGGCCTCGGTGATGGCCGGCAGGGCCTCGTTCTGACGATCGGCCCTCATGTAGTCGAGGGAGACGTTGTGGAGCGTCTGGGCGAGGCCGGGCTGGTGAGCGAGGGGGTTCGCGTGGGCGAGCTCGCGCCGCAGGGCGAGCGCCTGCTCGCTGTGGGCCAGCGCGCCATCGTTGTCGCGGCAGCTGACCAGGAAGGTCGAGGTGTTGCTGAGAGCGGTGGCCAACATGGGGAGGTAGGCCTCCGGGTTGCTGGCCGCCAGGCGCTGGTAGATGTCGATGGCGCGCTGGTTGGCGGCGAGGGCCTTGGTGGGGAGCCGGTTGTCGGCCAGATCGCCGGCGTGGTTGCTGAGCGCTCGGGCCAGGCGGTCCTCGTAGGAAGCCGGGTTGCCGGCTGCGAGGTGCTCGTAGAGGTCGACGGCCTGGTGGCTGGTGGCGAGGGCCTCGATGTGGCGCTTGGCGTTGGCGAGGTTGTTGGCGTGGTTGCCGAGGACCAAGGCGAGGTCGGGCCCGTAGGCCTCCGGGTCGGTCCTCGCGAGGTCCCGGTGAGCCGCCACCGCCTCATCGCTGGCCCGGAGGGCCTCGGAGACGTGGCCCATGTCGGAGAGGTGGACAGCCAGCCCGCCGAGGCTCCGGGTGAGACCGGAGGTGTGGGTGGCGGGATCGGTGGCGACGAGGCGACGCCAGACCTCGATGGTCCGCCGGGCGGTGGCCAGGGCCTCGGGGCGGTGCCCGTTCTCCGCGAGACAGCCCGAGAGGATGTGGAGGCTGCTGGCGAGGCGAGGCTCGTAGGTGCCGGGGTCGATGCTGGCCAGGCGTTCGTGGATGTCGACCGCCTCCCTGGCTGTGGCCAGGGCCTCCCCGGTGCGCCCGAGAAGGCCAGGTTGATCGACCGGTTGTGCAGGGCCAGAGCGAGATCGCCTTCATGGCGTGGGGGATCGGCGGTGGCCAGGGGCCGGGCCAAGGACACGGCTTGCCGCGACACCGCCTCCTCGTAGGCGTTCAGGGCCCGATTGCCGGCGGGGATCAGCCCGTCGGCGGCGAAGAGGGCATCCAGGTCGGCGCCCGCGGTGAGCAGGAGGAGGGCGAGCTGGTCGGCCACGACGAGAGCGCTCCGGTATGTCTTCGCCGTGCTGGCGGCGGCAACCACGGCGGTGGTCATCTCGACGAGAGTTGCGCTCAGAGCCGGTGACAGCGTGTCCACAAGAACGGGGAAGTCCTGGGCGGCCAGGGTGAGGAGGCGGGCCCCCGGGCCGGCGTGGGAGACGGTGCGGCACAAGGCCAGCTCGAGGATGGCCTGGTCCTCTCCCAGCTCCCGCACCACCAGGTGCTCGGCAAGGAGGTCGGGTTCCAGGCCGCCGAAGGTCGTCCCGTCCCGGCCGTAGAGAGCGTGGAGCCAGCGGGCGATCGACGTGCGTCGCTCGGCGCTGGCATCGGCCAGCTCGGCCAGGTTGCCGATCACGGCGGCGGTGTCCTCCACGCCGGTCGATCCGGTCAGGCACAGGAGGGCCACCAGCCGGCGCATGGTCTCCGGGTCGAGGGTGAGGTGACGCGTTCGGGCGTGGGCCTTCCAGTAGGTGGTCTCGTGGCCGAGCAGCTCGTCGAGGAGGGCATCCCGGGTGTGGGGAGCGGCCTGGTCAGGCCCGGCGAGCACGTCGACCAGTGCCTGGGTCAGGACGAGCAGGGGGGTCCAGGCGACGCCATCGGGCAACGGCGCCGCCTCATCCGGGCCAGGTCGGCCCGTCGCCGCGGCGAAAGAGGTGAGGGCCTGCGCGTAGAGGACGTCGCGGCGTTCGCCGGTGATGTCGTCCCCGGCGAGAGGAAGGTGCTCCGCCTCCGCCAGCAGGGCCCGCAACGCCAGGGCGTCCTGGTCGCAGCCGATGAGCAGGGCCTCCACCTCGTCGCCGCTGGCCGACGTGCGGGTCAGCACCAGGACCCGCACCGGGCTCTCGCCCCCCGCCCGGACGAGGGCGTCGACGAGGTCGGCCAGCAGGGTGGCCCGCGTCTCGCCGTAGTCGATGACGATCAGGCGGGGCGCCGGCAACCCGGCCAGCTCCTCGATCTGGGCGGCGTCGGCGCCGTCGAGGAGCGCGCCGCACACCCACCCCTGGGGCAGGTTCTCGGTCAGCTCCCGGGCCAGCCGCGTCTTGCCCACCCCGGCCCGGCCCGAGACGACCCGGATCCAATCCGTGCTCGGCCCGGTGCACCAGGCCACGAGGGCCTCGAGCTCGGCGTCGCGGAACAGGACCGGGACGGGGGAGAGGCTCGAGTGCAGGAGCAGCGACGGGGGTGGATCCGTCGGCAGGGTGGCGCTGAGCGGCTTCAGGGGGAGGAGCCGGCGGGCCGTCCCGTCGTGGATGTGGATCTGGCCGATGGACTCGGCCACGACCAACTTGCCCACTGGGCCGTCGATCTCGATGGAGCGAGCGGGCACGGTAGGACTCACATGTTGAGGGTGTCGACGTCTCGGGCTGTGACCTGCTGGCCCACGTCGCCGTGGATGACGGCCTGGGAGCCGGCGACGAGGGTGAGGCCGACGCTGTCGGCCAGCCTGCCGAGGTCGGCGCCGAGGGCATCGTCCTCGGTGGCCAGCTCCTGCACGACGGCGGTGAGCTCGGCGATCTCGGCCACCAGGGCGTCGAGGCGCTCGGCCTCGGCCGGGCGCCGGCCCCGCAGCCGCTCCCGCACCTTCTCGAACGACGCTTTGCCGGCCGCGCCGGCCGCCCCCTTCGCCGCCGCGCCGGCCCCTGCACCCAGCAGGATCGGCAGCTGATCGATGACGGCACCTGTGTCCATGACCCCTCCTCGGACGGCGCAGGCTAGCTCCGGAGCGACGAGACGCCGATCGCCTCAGGCTGGGCAGCGCAGGCCGTCCTCGGGGGGGACCAGATCGAGGAGGTAGGTGGTGACAGGGGTGTCGATGCAGTCGGTGAGTCGCCGGTAGGCCGTGTGCTCAGCCCCCTCGTAGGTGACCAGCCGGGAGCCGGGGGTGGCGCGCCGCGCCTCCTCGGCTTGCTCGTAGGGCGTGGCCGGGTCGTCGGTCGAGCCGATGAACACCACGGGGGGCACGGTGGTGGGGACGGGCCCGTCGGTGATCGGCTCCTGGGGCTCCACGGCCGGCGGGAGGCCCCAGCACCCGGGCAGGCCCACGGCGAACCACCGACCCCAGAAGGGGAGCTCCTCGCCCCACTCCTCGGCCCGGTCGCTGTCGTCGCCCTCGGGCTCGGCGGCGCGGGCTGCCTGGTCAGCGCAGAGGACGGCGACGCGGGCATCGATGTCGTCGTCCCACGACCCGTCCAATGCCCGGCCGAAGTAGGTGTCCCTGACCTGCAGGATGCCCTGGGCCTGGGCCGGATCGTCCAGGGCGCCGGCCAGGATCCCGTCCAGGGCATCCCAACCCGGGCGGGTGTAGAGCGATGCGGCGACGGCGATGTAGAGCTCGCCCACGCCGACGGTGCCCTCGCGGGGGGCGGCGCCGGGGGTGTCGAGGGCGTACGAGGCCGGGAGGCGCTCGTCCTCCAAGCGGTCCACCAGGTCGAGCAGGGTGGCTTTGGGGTCGTCGCCGAGGGGACAGCCGGGGCGCTCGGCACAGCCGGCGAGGTAGGCGTCCAGGGTGCGCTCGAACGCCCGGGCCTGGGCGTGGGTGTCGACGACGGGATCGGCGCCGGGCAGCAGCACGCCGTCCAGCACCATGGCCCGCACCCGGCCGGGGTAGAGGCGCAGGTAGTCGATCCCGATGGCGGTGCCGTAGCTGTAGCCCAGGTACGTGAGCTTCTCGTCCCCCAGGGCGCCGCGCAGGGCGTCGAGGTCGCGCACCGTGGAGCGCGTGCCGACGAAGGGCAGGACGTCGCCCGCCACGTCGAGGCACTGGTCGAGGCCTCGGCGGAGCTCCTGCCGGATGGCCTCGACATCGGCCGCGTCCTCCGGCGTGGGGTCGATCTCGGGCTTCAGCCACTCCTCGTCGCCGGTGCAGTCGATGCGCCGGGAGCCGCCGGTGCCCCGGGGGTCCCACGACACGATGTCGAAGCGCCCGTCCAACCCGAAGGGAAGGGCGGGGTACGACGCCAGGAAGTCGCGGCCCGACGCTCCGGGCCCGCCCGGGTTGACCACGAGGGAGCCGATGCGGTCACCCGTGGCCGGCTGGCGGATCACGGCCAGGTCGATGGTGGGCCCGTCGACCTCGCCCCAGTCGCGGGGAACGGTGAGGGTGGCGCACTCGAAGGCCCCCCGGCACCCCCGCCACGGGCTGAGAACGGCGTGGGCGGTGGGGTCAGCCGGTCCGCGCTTGTCGGCCAGGGCCGGAACCGGGCCCGTCCCGGGGGTCGGGGAGCCCGACGCGGGAGACGGCTCGGAGCGGGGCTCCGGCGTCGCCGCGTCGTCTCCGTCCGAGCAGCCGGCGAGGAGGGCGACGACCAGGAGCAGGACGGCGCGACGAAGCCAGGGCCGGAGGAGCACATCGGTCATGGTGGCAGGTGCGGTCGGCGTCCCCGAGCCAGCGACGGGGTAGACCGGCGACGACCCGAGGAGGCCCCGTGGCCCGACGCCCATTGCTCATCGTCCTGGCCGGCGGCAAGGGCTCGCGCCTCGACGTCCTCACCGTGGGACGGGCCAAGCCCGCCCTCCCCGTCGGGGGGTCGTACCGGCTGATCGACCTCATGATGTCGAACGCGGCCCACAGCGGCCTGCGGGACGTGTGGGTGGTGCAGCAGTACGAGCCCCACCTGCTCAACGAGCACCTCGCTGGCGGCCGGCCGTGGGACCTCGACCGCAGCCGGGGCGGCCTCCAGATCCTGCCGCCCTACCAGGGGGACGAGGGCGCCGGCTTCGCCGAGGGCAACGCCGACGCCCTGGCCCGACAGCTGCGCCTGGTCGAGGCCTTCGACCCCGACGTGGTGCTGGTCGTCTCGGCCGACCACCTCACCCGCATCGACCTGGCCGAGGTGGCCGATCGTCACCTGGCCCTCGACGCCGAGCTCACGATCGTCACCACCGAGCTCTCCCGCCGCCAGGATCCCACCCGCCACGCCCTGGTCGGCGTGGGGCGCGGGGGCCGGGTCACCGGGATCCACGACAAGCCCGACGACCCGCCCCACCGCACGGCGGCCACCGAGGTCTTCGCCTACGCCCCCGAGGTTCTCGTCGATGTCTTGCGCGACCTGGTCCGGGCGGGGGCGTCGCTGGGCGACTACGGCGAGGCCCTGGTTCCCGCCTTCGTGGCCCGGGGGCGCACCTACGCCCACGCCCACGAGGGCCACTGGCGCGACCTCGGCACCCCGGAGGCCTACCTCGACGCCCAGCTCGAGCTGCTCCGCCCCCGTCCTCCGCTCCGGCTCGACGACCCGGCCTGGCCCACCCTCAGCGCCGCCGTGCCCCGCGCCCCGGCCCGGATCGAGCGCTCGGCCCACGTCGACGGCTCGTGGGTGTGCAGCGGAGCCGTGGTGCGGGGCACCGTGGTCGATTCGGTGATCGGCCCCGGGGCCGTGGTGGAGGCCGGGGCCGAGGTGCGCCACAGCGTGCTCATGGACGACGTGAAGGTGGCCCGGGGCGCATCGGTGGCCCGGGCCGTCCTGGCCGACCACGTGTGGGTCGGGGCTCGGTCGCGGGTCGGTGCCCCCCAGGCCCGCCACCCGGTGCTGGTCGGGGCGGGGCGGCGCCTGCGGGCCGGATCCGAAGTCGCCGCCGGCACCCATCTCGACCCCGCTGCTCCGTAGGGTGGGGCGGCCATCCGCCGAGGGGCGCCACCACGGCGCCGGACGGGAGATCTCATGGACGTCCCAGCCGCCGTCAGGGTGCGGGGCCTGCACAAGCGCTTCGGGGCCGTCACCGCCGTCGACGGCATCGACCTCGATGTCGTCCCCGGGGAGACCTTCGGGTTCCTGGGCCCGAACGGGGCGGGCAAGTCCACCACCATCAAGATCCTCTGCACCCTGGCGGCACCAACGGCGGGCACGGCCGAGGTGGCCGGCTTCGACGTGGTGGCCCAGCGCGACCAGGTGCGCCGCCACATCGGCCTGGTGTTCCAGGACACCACCCTCGACCAGTACCTCACGGCCGAGCGCAACCTGCGGTTCCACGCCGAGCTCTATGGCATCCCCCGCGACGTGCTCGACGACCGCCTGCAGCGGGTGCTGGAGATGGTCGGCCTGTGGGAGCGGCGGGGCTCCAAGGTGCAGAACTTCTCCGGGGGGATGAAGCGGCGCCTGGAGATCGCCCGGGGCCTGATGCACTCGCCCCGGGTGCTGTTCCTCGACGAACCCACCGTCGGCCTCGATCCCCAGACCCGCCGCTCGATCTGGGAGTACATCGACGAGCTGCGCCGCACCGAAGCCATCACCATCTTCCTCACCACGCACTACATGGACGAGGCCGAGAACTGCGACCGCATCGCCATCATGGACGCCGGGCGGATCATCGCCCTCGACACGCCGGCGGGGCTCAAGGCGTCGGTCGATGTCGACACGGTGCGCCTGCGCACGGCCGACGACGAGGCGGCCGCCGTCGCCCTCCGGGACCGCTTCGGCCTGGAGCCGGAGGCCGGTGACGACGGCATCGAGGTGAAGGTGCCCGACGGCGAGGCCTTCGTCCCCACCGTCGTCACCGGGCTGGGCGTGGCCGTCACCTCGATCAACGTGCGGCGCCCCACCCTCGACGACGTGTTCCTCTCCTACACGGGGCGCACCATCCGCGACGCCGAGCAGGCGCCCGCCGTGTTCAACCCTTTCGCCGGAAGCAGGCGGTGACCTCGTGACCACGACCGTCCCCACCTCGCCCGGCCCCACCTCCGACCCGGTGGGCGCCGGCCCCGTCGTCCCGGTGATGGTGGCCGAGCCCGGCTTCCGGCGCGACCTCCAGGCCGTCAAGGTCGTCATGCACCGGGAGCTGATCCGCTTCGCCCAGGACAAGCTGCGGTTCGTCTCTGCCCTCGTGCAACCGGTGCTGTTCCTCTTCGTGCTGGGCACCGGGTTGTCGAGCCTGACCGAACCGTCGACGGCCGGCGTCGACCTGCGGACCTTCATGTACCCGGGCATCCTGGCCACGTCGACGATGTTCACCGCCATCTTCTCGGCCGTGTCGATCGTGTGGGACCGCGAGTTCGGGTTCCTCCGGGAGATGCTGGTCGCCCCGGTGCGGCGGGCGTCGATCATCCTGGGCAAGGCCCTCGGCGGGGCCACCGTGGCCACGTTGCAGAGCATCGTCCTCCTCGTCCTGGCCCCCGTGGTCGACGTGCACCTCACCCCGCTGCTGGCCGTGGTGCTGCTGGCCGAGGTGTTCCTGCTCTCCTTCACTCTCACCGCCCTGGGCCTCGTCGTGGTGGCCCGCATCCAGCAGATCCAGACGGTGATGGGCATCATGCAGATGCTCGTCCTCCCTCTCTCGTTCCTCTCCGGCGCCCTCTACCCGGTGGGGAACCTGCCCGGGTGGCTGGCCTTCCTCGTCAAGGTCAACCCCGTCACCTACGCCGTCCACCCGGTGCGCACCGCGGCCTTCAGCCGGGTCGACGCCTCGCCGGAGGCCCTGGCCCAGCTCAACCCCCCGATCACGTGGTGGGGGTGGGAGGTGCCGACGCTGGTGCAGCTCGCCCTGGTCGCCGTGCTGGGGGTCGTCATGGTCGGAGTCGCCGTCCTGCAGTTCCAGAAGGTGGAATAGGGGCGAGGCCCCATGACACTCGACGCCGACGACGCCCGCCACGGCCCGCCCACCCTCGGCACCATGCTGGGGCGGGGGCTGCGCCGCCGCTGCCCGCGCTGCGGGAGCAGGGGCCTGTTCCGCACCTACTGGTCGATCCACGACCGCTGCCCCCGCTGCGGCCTGCTCTTCGCCCGGGAGCCCGGCTACTTCACCGGCGTCTACCTGGTGAACCTGAGCGCCATCATCGTGGTGCTCTTCGTGGTGGTCATGGGCTACGCCCTGTGGCGGGGCAACGGCCACGAGGGCGGCGCCGCCGGCTTCCTCGGCGTGGGCCTCGTCCTGGCCGTGATCCTCCCCGTGGCCTTCTACCCGGTGGCCCGGACGCTGTGGTCGGCCCTCGACCTGATCATGACCCCGATGGAGCTGGACGAAATCCTCGACGCCGCCCAGGCCACCGACCCCGCGGTCCGTGACGACGACGGGCCCGGTGCCGACGACGACGCCGACACAGAGCGTCACTGACCGGGGGGCCGTCCCCCCCGCCGGGCCCTGCCCCGGGAGCACGGGATCGTCCTAACCTCTCGCTGTGGCCTCGATCCTCGTCCCCCCGGGCCCTGCCGCCGCGGCTCCCGACGACGGGGACGGGTCGACCCTGGCCCTGCCGCCTGGCACCACTGTGGGTGACGGTCGGTACGTGATCGAGGACGTGCTGGGGTGGGGTGGGTTCGGGATCACCTACGCCGCTGTCGACGAGCGCCTCCAGCGGTCGGTGGCGGTCAAGGAGCTCTTCCCCGACGGAGCCCGCCGCGAGGGACAGGACGTGGTCGTGGCGGCGACGGCCGAGGACAGCTTCGTCCGGGCCCGGGAGCGCTTCCTGCGGGAGGCCACCACCCTGGCCCGGTTCGGCCACCCCGGGATCGTGCGCATCTGGGGGACGCTGGAGGAGAACGCCACCGCTTACCTCGTGCTCGAGCGGTTGCAGGGGCGCACCTTGGCCGAGGAGCTGCGCACCCGCTGGGGACCGTTCACCCAGGCCGAGGCCCTGGACGTGGCGGCCCAGGTGGCCGAGGCGCTCGATGTCGTGCATCGGGCCGGCGTGCTGCACCGTGACGTCAGCCCCGCCAACCTGGTGCGGAGCGACGAGGGCCGGGTGGTGCTGATCGACTTCGGCCTGGCCCGCCCCTTCACTCTCGACCGGACCACGGCCATGACCCGCATCGTCACGCCGGGCTACGCCTCGCCCGAGCAGTACGAGGGGCTGGCTCGCTTCGGGCCCCGCTCAGACGTCTACGCCCTCGGCGCCACTCTCTACCGGCTGGTGACCACCCGGATCCCCCCCGGAGCGAACGACCGGTCCCGGCACGACACCCTGGTGCCGGCCTGGCGGCTGAACCCGTCGGTGAGCCGCCCGGTCAGCGATGCCCTGGACGCGGCCCTGGCCCTCGACCCCGATCAGCGCCCGGCCTCGGTGGCGACCCTGCTCGACCTGCTCGGCCTGACGCCTGGGCCCACCCCGATCACGCCTGCTCCCGTCGCGATGGAGGAGGAGCCCACCGAAGTGGTCGACGGGCGCGAGGCCACCGGCCCCCACCGGTTCGACCCGGTCTCTGGCCCCGCAGGGCGTGCCCCCAACCGCCACCTCGCCCCCACAGGGGTGGTGCTCCGGCCCTTCACCGCCGTCGCCCGGTCGGCACCGGTGCCGACCTTCGATCCCCCGACCGTCGTCGGCCCGACCTCGTCCTCCACCGTCGCTCGCGGTGCCACCGTCCCGGCCCGTGCTGCCCCGGCTCCGGCGCCCTCCGCTCCGGTTCACCCGGCGTGGTCGCCCACCGGGGCGCCGCCCCCGCGGCGCGGCTGGGTGACCCTGCCGTTGGGCCTGGCCGCCGTGGCCCTGGCCAGTGCCCAGCCCGTCACCGTGGCGGCGCTGCTGGCCTTGGTCGTGGCGCCGGCCCTGGCCACGGTCGGCGATCGCCTGGTGCGGCCCCATCGCCGCCTGGTCTGGGTGCCGGCCTGGTGGACTCGCAACGTGGCCGTCGGCCTGGTCCGCGGCTTCGGGGCGGCGTGCATCCTCGCCGTGGGCCTGTGCCTCTGGTACGGCACCGAGGTCTTCACCGGGTTGGCCGCCGCCGGGCCCTGGGTGCTGCGGGCCACCGGGGTGGGGGCCGGGTGGGTGTTGGCGTCGTCGATCGGGCGGGGCGGGACGGGCTTCCGTAGCCACGCCGCCCTCGATCACCTGGCCGGCCGGCTGCTCCCCCGGGGGCGGTTCACGCCCACCGCCGGGGTGCTGCTCGTGGCGTGCGTCGTCGTCATCGCCGCCGGGGCCTGGTTCCGCCCCGAGGCGTGGCCTCTCGGCGGCTGAGTCGGCTCAGCGGCCGGCGTTGGGCTTGCGGCCGTGGTTCGCCTTCTTGCGGCGAGCGTTGGTCTTCCGCTTGTCGGTCTTCTTTGACATAGGGAGGCGACGCTACCGGCCGGGGCCGGGTCGGCCCAAGGCCGTCGTTACCGCCGGGACTGTCAGTGGTCGGCCGCCCAGGCCAGGAGCTCCTCGACCGGCCAGGCGTTGACCACCCGGTCGGGGCCGAGGCCGTGGCGGACGGCCTTGTCGCAGCCGTAGGGCTGCCACTCGAGCTGCGCCGGAGCGTGGGCGTCGGTGTCGATGCTCACCCAGCACCCCATGTCCACTGCCAGGGCCAGCAACTCGTCGGGAGGGTCGCGGCGCTCGGGCCGGCAGTTGATCTCCACCGCGGTGTCGGTGGCCTCGCAGGCGGCGAAGACGATGTCGGCGTCGAAGGTCGAGGGGGGCCGCACGTAGCTGGCCGGGTCGATGGCCTCGGGGCCGGGGCCGGGCAGGCCCTTGAGCTTGCGGCCGGTGCAGTGGCCCAGGATGTCGACCCGGGGGTCGAGCACGGCCTTGACCATGCGCTCGGTCATCTCCATGCGGTCCATCCTCAGCTTGGAGTGGACCGAGGCCACCACGATGTCGAGACGGTCGAGCACATCGTCGTCGTGGTCGAGGGAACCGTCGACCAGGATGTCGACCTCGCACCCGGTGAGGATCCGGAACGGGGCCAGCTCCTCGTTGAGGGCCTCGATCTCGTCGAGCTGGGCCATGATCCGCTCCCGGTTGAGGCCGTGGGCCACCGTGAGGCGGGGAGAGTGGTCGGTCATCACCACGTACTCGTGGCCCAGGGCCATGGCCGCCTCGGCCATCTCGGCGATGGACGCCCCGCCGTCGCTCCACGTGGAGTGGCAGTGGCAGTCGCCCCGCAAGGCGGCCCGCAGCTCGCCCCCCTCGCCGAGGGGCACGACGGTGCTCTCCTCCAGCTCGGCCAGCCGCTCGGGCACCTGTCCGTCGAGGGCCTGGGTGGCCACGGCGGCGGTGCTCTCGCCCACGCCGGGCAGGGCGGTGAGGCGCCGGGTGGCGTGCAGGCGGGCCACCTCGTCGGGCCCGGCCTGGCGCAGGGCGGTGGCGGCGGTGCGGAAGGCCTCGGCCTTGCGGGCCGAGGCCAGGCTGCGGTCGAGCAGGTGAGCCACCCGGTCGAGAGCGTCGGCCGGGTCCATCGGAGTGGTCAGGGGGTGGATGCCGCTCACCACCTCGAACCTACCTAGCCACGTCCACCGACCCCACCCGCCGCCCTAGTGGGGTCGGCTGCGCCGACGCCGTACTGTCGCGGCATGGAGCGCTTCGGGTTCGTCGGACTCCCCAACGCCGGGAAGTCGTCGCTGTACAACGCCCTGGCCGGGGGCGGGGCCCTGGCCGCGCCCTACGCCTTCGCCACCACCGACCCCAACGTGGGGGTGGCCAAGGTGCCCGATGCCCGCCTCGACCGGCTGGCCGAGATGTCGTCCAGCCGCAAGGTGGTACCGGCCAGCGTGCAGTTCGTCGACATCGGCGGCTTGGTCGAGGGGGCCAGCACCGGGGAGGGCCTGGGCAACCGCTTCCTGGCCCACATCCGCGAGGTCGACGCCGTCGTCTACCTGCTACGGGGCTTCGTCGACACCGACGTGCCCGGCCCCGACGACCCCCTGGAGTGCCTGCGGGTCCTGGAGATCGAGCTGGCCCTGGCCGACCTGGAGACCCTGGAGTCCCAGATCGCCAAGAAGCGCAAGGCGGCCCGAGTCGACAAGTCGCTCCAGGAGGAGGTGGCCGCCCTCGACGAGGCCTACGCCGTGCTCTCGGAGGGCACGCCGATCTACCGCAGCGACCTGCCCCAGAGCACCCGCGACGCCCTCAGGAGCTGGTTCCTGCTCACCAACAAGCCGGTGATGGCCGTGGTGAACGTGGGGGAGGACGACCTGGAGCGCATCGACGAGGTCGTGGCCCCCGTCGCCGCCGAGCTGGGGGGCCGGGCCGAGGTGCTGGGCATCTGCGTGCAGCTGGAGGCGGAGGCAGCCCAGTTCACCGGCGAGGAGCGCACCGAGATGCTGGAGGCCTTGGGCCTGGGCGAGGGGGCGCTGGAGCGCTTCATCCACACCGCCTACGAGCTGCTGGGCCTGCGCACCTTCCTCACGACCGGCGAGAAGGAGAGCCGGGCCTGGACCTTCCGGGCCGGCTCCCGTGCTCCCCAGGCCGCCGGGCGCATCCACACCGACTTCGAGCGGGGCTTCATCCGGGCCGAGGTGATCCGCTGGGACGAGCTCCTGGAGATCGGCTCGTGGAGCAAAGCCAAGGAGCTGGGGAAGATTCGGGTCGAGGGCAAGGACTACGTGGTCGAGGACGGCGACGTGGTGGAGTTCCGCTTCAACGTGTAGCTCCCTGCGGGGTTGCCGTCCGGCTCGCCTGGGCAAGGTGGCCGCCGTGTTGACGATCGATGGCCGGCAGGTGGCGCCGGTCGAGGTGGCCGCGTCCCGCTGGGCTCGGGTGCGGGGATTGTTGGGGCGCGGCCACATCGACGGGGCGTTGTGGTTGCCCGGCGTCCGCTCGGTGCACGCGGTGGGCATGCGCTTCGCCATCGACGTGGCCTGGGTCGATGACGCCGGACGGGTGCAGCACGTGGCCACGATGCGACCGGGGCGGATCTCCCGCTGGCGCCGGGGCGCCGGCGTCCTGGAGGCGGAGACGGGCTCCTTCGCCCGCTGGGCCCTCATCCCCGGGGCTCGCCTCGCCGGCTTCGACCTCTCGCCCGGGCCTGTCGACCGTGGATGAACGACCGGGCGACGATCCCGTCCCCCTCGGTTTGGTGCTGGGCCTCGACGAGGCGTTCCGCGTCCTGGAGGCCCTGGAGGAGGCCCTGCTGGCCTTGGAGGAGGCCGGCCTCGCCCTCGGTCTGCAGGACGAGCTGGCGACGGTCATCCGCTTGGTCCACGGTAGGCTCGGGCTCGACGAAGGAGGCCTGTCATGACCGACTCCGACCTGTTGCGGCCGGCCGAGGCCGCCCGGCGCCTCGGGGTGCGGACCCGGGTCGTGATCCAGGCCATGTACGAGCGGAAGCTGCCCCGCCGCTACCTGCCCGACGGCACCCTCGGCATCCCGGCCGACGCCCTGGACGACTTCGAGGTGCCCACCCCCTGAGAGCCGGGGTCGACGTCAGGGCGGCCACACTGGCGGCCGTGATCCGTGACCCGCAGTGGGAGGTGATGGAGGTGGCCCTCCGCACCCCCGACGATGCCGGGCCCGAGCACCTGGCGCCGGCCGACGTGGCCGCTCTCCACCTCGCCCGTAGGCGCTTCGGCGTGGCCCTGCCCCCGCCCTACGTCCCGCCGCCGGGCGACCCGGCCCGCCTGCCCCTGCGACCGGGTGGGTCCGTCGATGCCGCCGCCTCGGCCGTGATCCAACGGCGGGCGTGGCGGGCCCGGTACCGGGGGCTGCTGCCCGACGCCTTCCTCGACGGCCTCGACTTCTCCTATCTGGGCCCGACCTGGGCCGAGCGGGCCGTCACCTGGACCTCCGACGGTCGCCGTCTCCTGGTCGCCGGCCGACCGGGGGAGGTCCACGCCATGGTCGGGACCGGCCCGGCTGCCGATGCGCCGGGCCCGCCGGTCGGGGACGGCCTCGACCACGGCGACGTGGGCCAGGTGCGCAGCCTGTACGTCGACCCCTCGGTGGCCGGCCGCGGCCTGGGCTCCGTCCTGCTCGGGGCGGCGGTGGCTGCGCTGGTCGCCGACGGCTACGCGTCCGCCGTCCTGTGGGTGGTCGAGGGCAACGCCCGGGCCCGGGCCTTCTACGAGCGCTGGGGCTGGTCGCCCGACGGGGCCCGGATGGTCACCCCCATCGACGCCCACTCCTTCCCCGAGGTGCGCTACCGCCGGGTCCTGCCCCGTCTCGGCTGATCGCCTGTGCGTCACGGATGTGAGTGGGCCGCCGACCGACGAGCGGTCGGCGGCAGTCGTAGCCTGGTTCCGTGGACCGCGGACCGGACGACGAAGGGGGCGAGGAGCTTTCCCCTACCGGTCCGCCCGACGACTGGCCCCCGGAGGTGTGGCGGGCCGCCGGCTGGCCCCCCGATGGGGCACCCGTCGAGCCGCCGGACAGGGACGGCGACGGGGAAACGGCCTCCGCCTTCGAGGATCTGTACGCCCCCGAGGAGCTGGCCGCCATCGAGGCGGGCCCGTCTCGTCGTCGGTCCGGCGAGCCGGTCACTCGGGTGTCGCAGTGGCGGCGCCGATCGGCCCTGGGGGCCGTCCTCACCGGCTTGGCCCTCGGCCTCCAGGAGGTCTTCGACCCCGAGGACGAGCGTTCCATCGTGATCGAGGTCGACGACACCGGCCTTCCCACCGACCTGCCCGTGCAGGTGTTCCTCGATCCCGACTCGCCGGCGGGGAGCCTGTGCATCGTCCGCCGCACCGGCGTGAAGCCCCCGGTCCTCTAGCCCCGGCGGGCCCGTCGCCCCATCGGCATCACCCGGCTGGCGGCCACGACGGCATCGCTAGGGTGGCCGGCGTGCCCGGCCGCTTCTACGTGACGACGCCGATCTACTACGTCAACGACGCGCCCCACCTCGGCCACGCCTACTCGACGATCACGGCCGACGCCCTGGCTCGATGGCACCGCCTGGTGGGCGACGAGGTGCACTTCGTCACCGGCACCGACGAGCACGGCCTCAAGGTGCAGCGCTCGGCCGAGGAGCGGGGCATCACCCCGATCGAGCAGGCCGACTGGGCCTCGGCCCGGTTCCGGGAGACGTGGGACCTGCTCGACATCGCCCCCGACGACTTCATCCGCACGTCCGAGCCCCGCCACTACGCCGCCACGCAGGCCCTGCTCCAGCGGGTCCACGACGCCGGCCATGTCTACTCCGCCACCTACGAGGGCTGGTACTGCGTGAGCTGCGAGGCGTACTACACGCCCGACGAGCTGCTCCCGAACCCGGCCTCCGATCCCGACGCCGCGGGCCTGTGCCCCATCCACGAGCGGCCGGTGGAGCGCTTCACCGAGGACAACTGGTTCTTCCGCCTCTCGGCTTTCGCCGACCAGCTCGAGGCCTGGCTCACGCAAGACCCGTCGCCGGTGCAGCCCGAGGGCAAGCGCAACGAGGCCCTGGGCCTGGTGCGGGGCGGGCTGCGGGACATCTCCATCACCCGCAGCTCCCTCACCTGGGGCGTGCCCGTCCCGTGGGACGAGGGTCACGTCTTCTACGTCTGGTTCGACGCCCTCATCAACTACGCCACGTCCATCGGCTACGGCACCGACCCGGAGCGCTTCGCCGCCTGGTGGCCCCACGTCCACCACGTGATCGGCAAGGACATCCTCCGCTTCCACTGCGTGTACTGGCCGGCCATGCTCATGGCCGCCGGCATCGACCCGCCCCGGGAGATCGACGTCCACGGCTTCCTCCTCGTCGGGGGGGCCAAGATGTCGAAGACGGCGGCCAACAAGATCGCCCCCGTCCAGCTCGTCGAGGGCGACGCCGAGGCCGGCTACCCCGCCCTGGGCGTCGACGGGTTCCGCCACCACTTCCTGCACGACCAGCGCTTCGGGCCCGACGGCGACCTCTCGGTCGAGGGCATGGTCAGCCGCTACAACACCGACCTGGCCAACAACCTGGGCAACCTCCTGGCCCGGGTCACCACCGTCGTGGGCAAGAAGTGCGACGGCATCGGCCCGGCCCCGCGTCCCGACAGCCCCCTGGCCACCGTGGCCGCCGAGGTGGTGGCGGCCACCGCCGCAGCGTGGGAGGCGGTGTCGCCGTCCGACGCTCTCGACGCCACCTGGCGCCTCATCCGCGAGGCCAACGCCCTGCTGGAGGAGGCCGAGCCGTGGAAGGCCGAGCCGGGGCCCGAGGTCGACGGCGTGCTGGGTGACGCCCTGGAGGTGCTGCGCATCGTGGCCGTGTTGGCCACGCCGGCCCTCACCCGCAGCCCGGCTGAGATCTGGCGTCGCATCGGCCTCGACGGCGACCCCGCCGCCGCCCGTGTTCCCGACGACGTGATCTGGGGCGCCTATCCCGGGGGCCTGCCCGTCGAGAAGGGCGCGCCGCTCTTCCCCCGCCTCGCCGTCGAGAGCTGACCCCGATGGCCGAGCGGATCGCCACCCTGCGGTGGACCGACGACCACTGCCATGTGCACCACCCGGCTCCGTCTCACCTCGGCCCCTACGCCCCCCCCGACGAGGTGGCGGCGGTGGTGGCCGACGCCGCGGCCGTCGGGGTGGAGCGCATGATCACCGTGGGGTGCGACGTGGCCGACTCGGCCGCTGGCGCCGATGCGGCTGCCGCCCACCCGGGCCGGGTCTGGGCCACGGCCGGCGTCCACCCCCACGAGGCCCGGCACGGCATCGACGGGCTGGAGGAGCTGCTGGCCCGGCCCGAGGTGGTGGCCGTGGGGGAGTGCGGCCTCGACTACCACTACGACCACTCGCCCCGCGACCGCCAGCGCGAGGCCTTCGCCGCCCAGGTCGCCCTGGCCAACGCCCACGACCTGCCCCTCGTGATCCACACCCGCGAGGCCTGGGACGACACCTTCACCGTGCTGGCCGCCGAGGGGATGCCCCGCCGGGCTGTGTTCCACTGCTTCACCGGCGGCCCCGACGAGGCCCGGCGCTGCCTCGACGTGGGCGGGCTCTTGTCGATATCCGGCATCGTCACCTTCAAGACCGCCGACGACGTGCGGGCCGCCGTGGCCCTGGCCCCCCTCGACCGGCTGATGGTGGAGACCGACAGCCCCTTCCTCACGCCGGCGCCCCATCGGGGTCGTCCCAACCTGCCTGGTTACCTCCCCCTGGTCGGGGCGGGCGTCGCCGAGGTGAAGGGGGTGGGCCTCGACGAGGTGGCCGCTGCCACCTGGACCACCACCGCCGCCTTCTACGACCTCGACCGGGCCGGCGCCGAAGGGTGACGCTGACCCGCACCCAGGCGACGGCCCTGCTGGAGGCCCACGGGCTGGCGCCCAGCCGGGCTCTGGGCCAGAACTTCGTGGTCGACCCCAACACGGTGCGCCGCATCGCCCGGCTGGCCGGCGTGGGTCCCGGCGACGCCGTGGTGGAGATCGGGGCGGGCCTGGGGTCGCTCACCCTGGCCCTGGCCGAGACGGGGGCGGCCGTCACCGCCGTCGAGATCGACCGTCACGTGTTCCCGGTGCTGCGCGAGGTGGTCGCCGGTCGGCTCGCTGGTTCCGCTGATGTCACCGTTGTGGAGGGTGACGCCCTCGCTCTCGACTGGGCCGCGGTCCTGGCCGGACGGGACCGGTGGGCCCTCGTCGCCAACCTGCCCTACAACGTGGCCACGCCCTTGGTGCTCGACCTCCTCGACGACGTGCCCGCCATCGACCGCATGTTGGTGATGGTGCAGCGGGAGGCGGGGGAGCGGTTGGCGGCGGACGTGGGCGATCCGGCCTACGGCATCCCGTCGGTGAAGGTGCGCTACTGGGCCACCGCCCGGTTGGTGGGCAAGGTCGGGCCCGACGTTTTTCTGCCCCGGCCCCGGGTCGACTCGGCCCTGGTCGAGATCGTGCGTCGGGATGCCCCGGCCACCGACGCCGACCCCGATCGGCTCTTCCCTCTGGTGCGGGCCGGCTTCGGCCAGCGCCGCAAGATGCTGCGCCGGTCCCTCGCCGGTCTCGTCGGCCCGGAGGCCTTCGCCGCCGCCGGCATCCGCCCCGAGGCCCGGGCCGAGGAGCTGTCCGTCGAGGACTGGGGCCGCCTCGCCTCAGCGTCGATCTAGTTCTTCGCTGCCTGCTCCCACATCTCCTCGAAGGTGAAGTGGGACGACCTCGACCGCGCACCTGTTCGCTATCCTGCTGGCGTGGGTGGTCGGGAGATGCTGTCGCTGGCTCAGGCCCGGCGCATGGCCCTGGTCGCCCAGGGGTTCGGGGAGGAGCGGCTCGGGGCGCGGGGCGCTCGGGTCGATCGACGTCACGCCCTGCGGGTGCTCGACCGAATCCACGTGGTGCAGGTCGACTCCATCAACGTGGCCGTGCGCTCCCAGGAGATGCCGCTCTTCTCTCGTCTCGGTCCGCATCCCCGTGACACGTGGTCTCGCCTGTCGGCCCGAGGCGACGTGTTCGAGGCGTGGTGCCACGAGGCGTCGCTGCTGCCCATGGACGCCTGGCCCCTGCTGGCCTGGCGCCGCCGCCCCGATTCCCCGATGTGGTCGACCACCCGGTCGATCGCCGACGAGCGGCCGGACTATGTGCAGGCGGTGCGGGACGAGGTGCGGGATCGGGGCCCGTTGCGGGCGGGCGACCTGTCCGCCCCGGGGGCCCGGCGGGACGGGATGTGGGGCCGGTCCGACGGCAAGCGGGCCCTGGAGTACCTGTTCGCCACGGGCGAGCTGGTGGCCCGGCGCGACCCGGCCACCTTCGCCCGGCGCTACGACCTGGTGGAGCGGGCGGTCCCTGACGCCGTCCGCAACGCCCCGGTTCTGTCCGCGGCCGACGCCCAGCGGATGCTGCTCGACCGGGCCGGCCGGGCCCTGGGCGTGGCCACCGAGCGGTGTCTGGCCGACTACCACCGCCTCAACCTGCCCACGGTCCGGCCCCGCATCGCCGAGCTGGTGGAGGAGGGACGGCTCGTCCCGGTGCGGGTCGAGGGGTGGGACCGGCCGACCTACCGCCACGTCGAGGCCCGGCTGCCCCGGTGGGTGCGGGCCCGGGCCCTGCTGACGCCGTTCGACTCGCTGGTGTGGGAGCGGCGCCGGACCGAAGAGCTGTTCGGGTTCCGCTACCGCATCGAGATCTACGTCCGCCCCGAGGAGCGGGTGCACGGCTACTACGTGCTGCCCTTCCTGCTGGGCGACCGTCTCGTCGCCCGGATCGACCTCAAGGCCGACCGTCCCGCCGGAGCGCTCTGGGTGAAGGCGGCCTACGCCGAGCCCGGCGTCGACGGGGGTGAGGTGGCCGAAGCCCTCGCCGCCGAGTTGGCCCTCATGGCCGGGTGGCTGGGCCTGGAGCGGGTGACGGTCGACCGGCGTGGCGACCTGGCCCCCGCCCTCGCCTCCGCCGTCGCGGTGGCGACCTGACCCACGACGAGAGACCCACGCGGTACCTCCCTGGCGCAGTGGCGTCGCAACATGCGATGGGCCTTCCACGCTCAACGGCACCCCCGACCGGTACCGCACTGGCGTCAGCGGGCGTCGCTACCCTTCCGGCGTGCCCGTGCCCGAGACGTTGTCGCTGGCCCAGGCGCGCCGAATCGCCCTGGCCGCCCAGGGGTTCGACACGCCTCGGCCGGGGGAGGACGGCACGCGGGTCGACCTGCGCCACGTGCGGCGCGTGCACAAGCGCGTCGACGTGGTGCAGATGGACTCGGTGAACGTGGCCGTCCGGGCCCATCAGATGCCCCTGTGGGCTCGCCTCGGTCCTCACCCCCTCGACATCTGGGAGCGCCTCACCCGCAGCGGCGACGTGTTCGAGGCCTGGTGCCACGAGGCGTCGCTGCTGCCCATCGATGCCTGGCCCCTCCTGGCCTGGCGCCGCCACCCCGACGCCGACATGTGGGCCGAGACCCGGGACATCTACGAGCGCCGCCCCGAGTACGTGGAGGACATCTACGAGCAGGTGAAGGACAGCGGCCCGCTGTGGGCCGGGGACCTGGCCGACCCGGGCACCAAGGAGCGGATCATGTTCGACCGCTCCGACGGCAAGAACGCCCTGGAGTACCTCTTCCAGACCGGGCGGGTGGCGGCCTGGCACGACTCCACCTCGTTCGTCCGCTACTACGACCTCACCGAGCGCATGATCCCGGCCGAGGTGCGGGCCCGTCCCGTGCTGGCTGCCGACGACGCCAAGCGGGCCCTGCTCGACCGGGCCGGCCAGGCTCTCGGCATCGCCACCGACCGGTGCCTGGCCGACTACCACCGCCTCAACCTCAATCGGGCCCGCCCCCTCATCGCCGACCTGGTGGAGGAGGGGCGGCTCATCCCCATCCGGGTGCGGGGATGGCGGGAGATGACGTTCCTCCACGCCGATGCCCGCCTGCCCCGCTGGATCCGGGCCCGCACTCTGCTCACCCCGGTCGACTCCCTCGTCTGGGAGCGGACCCGGGCCAAGGCCCTCTTCGACTTCGAGTACAAGATCGAGATCTACGTCCCCGCCGAGGAGCGGGTGCACGGCTACTACGTGCTGCCCTTCCTGATGGGCGACCGCCTGGTGGCCCGCATCGACGTGAAGGCGGACCGGGCCCGCAAGACCCTGCGGGTGAAGTCGGCCTTCGCCGAGCCCGGCGTCGACCTGGGCGAGGTGGCCGAGGCCCTGGCCGAGGAGCTGTGGTTCATCGCCCCCTGGCTCGAGCTGCGGAACGTGCGGGTGGAGCAGAAGGGCGACCTGGCCCCGGCCCTCACCGCGGCGGTGGCCAAGCTCCGGTACTGACGGGCGCGGGGCGCAGGTGGGGAGGACGTCCTGAGGTGGTGAGCGCGCACCGGCGCGCGCGCGACATCAGAACGGGGATGCCTACTCCACCATGAGGGGCAGGAAGGCGGAGCGGGAGAAGTCGGCGGCGGCGGCGATGACCACTCCGCAGCGCCAGGCCCGGACGGCGCAGTCCGTCGACGACGGCACCCTGCGGGGCAGGTATGGCTCGATCTCCTGGGGTACTTCCACCGTCGTGGTGAAGGTGCCGTCGGCATCGGCGTGGTCGGGCACCTTGCTGACATCACCCAACAGGGCGCCGAAGGCGATATCCGCCCGATCGGAACCGCACGCCTCCCAGGCATCCTTGTTGAGGAAGTCCGAGGTGCAGGTCGCCACCAAGAGGGGCTCTCCGGGTAGGAAGCCGGATGCCGTCACGAGCACGCGGGACCCCGCGGCCACGGGATCCGACGGGGAGACGGTGCCCGGCAGGAGTTGGGTCTTGGGCTCAGCCGGCGTGAGGTCCGTCGGTGCGATCGGTGTGAGGTCCACCGGTCGGAAATCGGGAGCGAAGGTGACAGCCTGCCCGCCGGAGGCGTCGTAGTCGGCGGCGGAGGCGGCGACCACCAGGCACCGGTCCGCCTCGGCGGCGCAGTCGTAGCGCCGTTCCCCGACGGTGATGACCCGAGGCACGGGGAAAGCCACGGCCAACGCCCCATCGGGGTCGGTGGCGAAGCGAGCGCCACTGCTCGTGTCGCAGGCATCGACCCCCTTGGCCTTGACGTCGGCCTCGCGGAGGCACACGGCGACGCCGACCACGGTCTCCGGGGGGAAGGCGGTGCTGGCGACGAACACGGGTTGCCCGTCGGTCAGGCCCCTCCGGGGCTCGATGGTGACGGGAAGGCGCTGTGACTTGGTGCCCTTTCCCGGGCCGATGTCGATGTCGATGTCCTCGAGGCCGGAGGGGTCGTACTCGCAGCCCTCCCACGTGATGGTCGAGAGGAGGAGCATCAGGCCCAGGAACACGGCCAGCCCTCCGGCCAACGATCCCCCGCCCAGGACGGCTGCGAACCAGGCCAGCCCTCGGCGGCGGTCGGCCCGGCCCGGTTCCGGGGGCGTGATCGGGCGGTCGTCGGTGCCGGGTGGTGGGGTTGCTGTCGCCATGTCGCCCTCCCCTCCGTCCGATGCCGGTCCGGGCGGGTCCACGCTAGGGGGAGAACGCCTCCCGTGGGAGGCAGCGGGGCGGCGGCCACCCGGGGCATCGGTAACGTCACCGGCGCCCTGCCCGTCCTCCAGGAGAGTCTTCGTGGTCCCCCTGCTCGCCGCCATCGCCCCCGACGACCTTCCCGGCTACGACGGCGTCAGCCTCGGGTTGCTGATCGTGCGGGTGATCGTCGGGGCCACCGTCGCCGCCCACGGGTGGAACAAGTTCTTCGGCGGGGGGCGCATCCCGGGAACCGCCCGGTGGTTCACGTCGATGGGGATGCGGCCCAACGGCACCGTCCACGCCGTGGCGGCGGCCACCACCGAGCTCGGCGGGGGCTTGCTCCTCGCCGCCGGGCTCCTCACCCCCCTGGCCGGCGCCGCCGTGGTCGGGTTGATGGTCGTGGCGGGGTGGACCACCCACCGCGAGAAGGGCTTCTTCATCGTGAAGAGTGGATGGGAGTACAACCTCGTTTTGGCCACGGTGGCCGTGGGCGTGGCCACGATCAGTCCCGGCCGCTACTCGCTGGACTGGGCCCTGGGCCTGGAGCCGGCCTTCGCCCCCGCCGTGGGCCTGGCCACGTCGCTGGGCCTGGGCCTGGCCGCGGGCATCGGGCTGCTCGCCGCCTGCTATCGCCCGCCGGTGAAGGACGCTGACGGGTGACGGGCTCCGAGCGCGGCCTGCGACTGGACTCGGCGGCCGGGCGCTGGGTGTTGGTCACCACCGTGCTCGGCTCGGGGATGGCCTTCCTCGACGGCACCGTCGTCAACGTGGCCCTGCCCCGCATGGGCGAGCAGCTCGACGCCAGCTTCGCCGGGCTGAGCTGGATCGCCAACGGCTACCTCGTCACCCTGGCCTCGCTGATCCTGGTGGGCGGGTCGACCGGCGATCGCCTGGGCCGGCGCCGGGTGTACCTGGCCGGGGCGGTCGGCTTCGCCGTGGCCTCCCTGCTGTGCGGCCTGGCCCCGTCGGTGCCCCTGCTGGTGGCGGCCCGCCTGCTCCAGGGCGTGGCCGGGGCGTTCCTCGTCCCTGGCAGCCTGGCCCTGCTCCAGGCGTCGTTCCACCCCGACGACCGGGCCAAGGTGATCGGGGCCTGGTCGGGCCTGGCCGGCATCACCACCGCCGTCGGGCCGTTCGTCGGCGGGTGGTTGGTGGAGGTGGCCTCTTGGCGCTGGGTCTTCCTCCTGAACCTGCCCCTGGCCGTGGTGGTGGTCGTCGCCGGCCGCCGCCACCTGCCCGAGTCGCGGGACGAGACGGTGACGGGCCGACCCGACGTCGTCGGCGCTCTCCTCGGGGCGGGTGGCCTGGCCGTCGCCACCTACGGCCTCATCGAGGAGGACGTGGCCATCGGGCTGGGGGGCGTGGCCCTGCTGGCCGCCTTTCTCGTCGTCGAGGCCCGGGGTGCCCACCCGATGATGCCGCTGGGCGTGTTCCGGTCCCGCCAGTTCAGCGGGGCCAACGGGGTGACCTTCGCCGTGTACGGGGCGCTGGGCGGGATCCTGTTCCTGCTGAGCCTCGTGCTCCAGGGGGCCCTGGGCTACAGCCCGCTGGCCGCCGGGTCGGCGACGGTGCCCATCACCGCCATCATGCTGGCCTTCTCGGCCCGCAGCGGGGCTCTGGCCCAGCGCATCGGGCCCCGCGCCCCCATGACGGTGGGACCGGCCGTCATCGCCGTCGGGCTCCTGCTCATGGGGCGCATCGACATCGGGGGCTCCTACGTTGCCGACGTCCTGCCGGCCGTGGTCGTCTTCGCCATCGGTCTCACCCTCACCGTCGCCCCTCTCACGGCGACGGTGCTGGCCGCCGCCGACCCCCGTCACTCCGGGGTGGCCTCGGGGGTGAACAACGCCATCTCCCGGACGGCCGGGCTGCTGGCCGTGGCCGCCCTGCCCCTGGTGGCCGGCTTCGACGCGTCGAGCGACGTGGGGGCGGCCACCCTGGTGACGGGCTTCCACCGGGCGGCGATGGCCGGGGCGGTGCTCACCCTCGTGGGCGCGGCCATCGCCTGGGCCACCATCCGCACCGACGTCCTGGTCGAGGCGGCGGCGGACGTGGTCCTCGCTGGGGAGGAGGCAGGTGAGGGCGACGGGGACGGCCATCGCCACGACCCCGGTCAGCCCTGCTACTCCTGCGGGGTGAGCGGCCCGCCCCCGGTGGCGTCGCCCTCGGGCGCCGGGTCGTCGGACGACGGCGGCTGAGAGTCGTCACGATCCCGTGCGTGCGGGATCGACCACGCAGAGGGGCGAAGGTCCGTAGGCTGCGGCCATGACCTCCCCCCGCCGCCGCCTCGTCCCCCTGCTCCTGGCCGCTGTCCTGGCCCTCACCGCCGGGGCCTGTGGCGGAGACGACGGGGACGAGAGCACCGGCGACGGCCCGTCGACCACGACGACGGCCCCGACCAGCGACGGCACGAGCGACCCGACGGACGACCCCGGGACGTCCGCCACTGACGGCGGGGCCACGACGGAGCCCTCTGCCGGCGACGCCGAGCCCAAGGTGGGTGAGCCCGACGGCACGGGGACGGCCCAGCTCGCCGCCGTGCGTCTGGGCCAGCAGCCCGGTGCCACCCGCTTCGTCCTCGAGTTCGCCGGGGAGGAGCAGCCCGGCTACGACGTCCGTTGGGTCGACGGGCCCATCACCGAGGACGGCTCGGGCAACCCCGTCGACATCGAGGGCGACGCCTTCCTCCAGGTACTGGTCCAGCCGGCCAGCGGCTACGACCTCGAGGCGGGGGAGCCCACCTACGGGGGCCCCACCCGGCTGGCCGGGCCCGACGGCGGCGCCGTCACCGAGGCGGTCCGCACCGGCGACTTCGAGGCCCTGCTCACCTGGGTGCTGGGCGCCGGCGATCGCCTGCCCTTCACCGTCACCACCCTCTCCTCGCCGTCCCGGCTGGTGATCGACGTCCAGGACACCTGACGGCCGGGCTGCCGGTCAGAGCGTGGCCACCTCGCCGCCGTCGATGACGTAGGTGGCACCGGTGACGAAGTCGGAGGCGGGCGAGGCCAGGTAGCACGCCAGGGCCCCGATCTCCGACGGTGCCGCCATGCGCCCGGCGGGGATGGCCCGGAGCCGACGCTCCAACCGGTCGGCGTCCTCCAGGACGTGAGCCTGGGCGTCGGTGGCGAAGGCCCCCGGGGCGATGGCGTTGA
>CAZXRA010000298.1:0-9867 GCA_964643485.1 uncultured Iamiaceae bacterium
CTCGGGCATCTGCTCCCGGGTGCAGAAGATGTGCGAGTCGTCCTGGGTCATGCCCCGCACCCGGGTGAGGCCATGGATCACGCCCGACTTCTCGTAGCGGTACACGCTGCCGAACTCGAACAGCCGCAGCGGCAGCTCCCGGTAGCTCCGCAGGCCCGACCGGTAGATCAGGCAGTGGAACGGGCAGTTCATGGGCTTGACGTAGTAGTTCGTGCCCTCCGGTCCCCCCTCGTCGGCGAAGTGCATGGGGGGGAACATGCCGTCGGCGTACCAGTCGAGGTGGCCCGAGACGTTGTAGAGGTCGGCCTTGGCGATGTGGGGCGTGTAGACGAACTCGTAGCCGGCCGCCTCGTGGCGGCGGCGGGAGTAGTCCTCCATCAACCGGCGCACCAGGCCGCCCTTGGGGTGGAACACCGCCAGGCCCGAGCCGATCTCGTCGGGGAAGCTGAACAGGTCGAGCTCGGCCCCCAACTTGCGGTGGTCGCGGGCCGCGGCCTGCTCCAGGCGCTCCCGGTGGGCGTCGAGGTCGGCCTTGGAGGCCCAGGCCGTGCCGTAGATGCGCTGGAGCTGGGGCTTGGACTCGTCGCCCCGCCAGTAGGCCCCGGCGATGCGGGTGAGGGCGAAGTGCCCGAGGTGGGCCTTGGTGTCGGGGACGTGCGGGCCGCGGCACAAGTCGACGAAGCCCGGGTAGCCCCGGAACGGGGGCCGCTCCTTGGGGGCGGCCGGCGGGTTCTCGTAGGTGCGGGCCACACCCGTCTCGGTCACTGACGTGGGGTCGTCGGCCTCGCCGGCGATGATCTCCAGCTTGAACGGGTGGTCGGCGAAGACCTCGCGGGCCCGATCATTGGGGATGTCGTCCCGGACGAAGGGCTGGCTCTCGGCCATGATCTCCCGCATGCGGGCCTCGATGCGGCCCAGGTCGTCGGGAGCGAAGGTGGCGGGCTTGCCGTCGGCCCCGGCCGGGAGCTGGAAGTCGTAGTAGAAGCCGTCCTCGATGGGCGGCCCGATGCCGAAGGTGGCCCCGGGGAAGAGGTCGAGCACGGCCTGGGCCAGCACGTGGGCCGTGGAGTGGCGGATGGTGAAGAGCCCCCGGGGGCTGGCCGCTGTCACGATCTCGACGGTGTCGCCGTCGGCCAGCTCGTGGACGAGGTCGCGCTCGGTGCCGTTGACCACGCCGATCACCGCGTCCTTGGCCAGCCGGCGGCCGATGTCCGCGGCCAGGCCGCCGACGGTGGTCCCCGCCGCCACCGGGCGGGAGGAACCGTCGGGCAGGGAGATGGTGATGTCGGACATGGCGCCCGACAGTACCGGTGTCGCCTCCTCCCCCCGGAGCCGGTTGACGGGTCAGCCGGCGCGGCGGCGGGCGCCGGCCAGGGCGGCGACGGCCGCTCGGGGCCGGGCCTCGGACTCGTCACCCTCGTCGACGGGACGGGATGGGCTCTCGCCGTTGGCGACGGCGCCGATGTGGGTGACGGCGGTGGGCAGGGTTTCGGCCTTCTTGGTGGCGTAGGCGTTGACGTACTCCTGGCCCGACATCTCCCGGATGGAGAACATCACCTCGTCGATGATCTGGCGCAGCACCAGGCGATCGTTGCTGCGGTCGCGGTAGCGGTCGACCCGCACCGGGCGCCCGAAGCGAATCACCACGGGCCGGAACGGCGTGGGGAAGCGGGCCTCGGGGGGCATCACCTCGCGGGCCCCCCGGATGCCCACCGGGATGATGGGCGCCCCGGTGCGCAGGGCCAGGCGAGCCGGGCCGGTGTGGCCCTTGTAGAGGACGCCGTCGCGGCTGCGGGTGCCCTCGGGGTAGATGCCGAACAGCTCCCCCCGCTCCAGCACCCGCTGGGCCGCGGCCAGGGCCCGCTCCGACGCCGAGCCGCCCCCCCGGTCGATGGGGATCATGCCCAGGGCCGGGAAGAGGTGCTTGGTCTTCCACGAGTCCATGTACTCGGACTTGCCCACGTAGGTGATGCGCCGGGGCAGCACGGCGGGGACGAAGAAGGAGTCCATGACCGACGTGTGGTTGGGGCAGATGAGGGCCGGACCGTCGGCCGGCACGTTCTCCAGCCCCTCGACGTGGAACCGCCAGCCGAAACGGAACAGCGGGGTGACGATGGCCTTGGCAACGGGATAGAGCTGGCCCACCTCACGGTCGGCACTGCTCTGAGGGGTCACGAGGTGCATGGTGCCACAGCCATCCCCGCCATGGGCGCCCGTCACACCCCGCGGGCGCAACCTTCCCTGACCCGTGACAGGCCGTTCACGCTCCGTTGACGCGCCGTCCCGGAGAGGAGGCGACTCAGTCGGCCAGGACGTCGACGCCGAGGAGGGCGGCGGCGGCCGAGACCCCCTCGCCCCGAGCCGCAACCCCGTCGACCGCGGCCACGGCGGCCACGGTGTCGAGGTCGTCGTCGAGGGCGGCCCGCACGGCGTCGAGGGCCCCGTCGCCCTCCCCCGCGGCCCGCCAGGCATCGAGACGCTTCCCTGCCACCGGCATCAGCGTGTCGTCCCACTCCCACTCGGTGCGGTAGTGGTGAGCGACGACGGCCAGGCGCACCGCCCGCGGGTCGTACGTCTTGCGCAGGTCGCTCACGAACACCAGGTTCCCGAGCGACTTGGACATCTTCTCCCCGTCCATGCGGACCATGGCCTGGTGCATCCAGTGGCGCACGAAGGGCTCACCGGTGGCCGCCTCCGACTGGGCCGCCTCGCACTCGTGGTGGGGGAAGACCAGGTCGGCCCCGCCGCCGTGGAGGTCGATGGTGGTGCCCAGCTCCCGCAAGGCCAGAGCGGAGCACTCGATGTGCCACCCGGGACGCCCCGGGCCCCACAGGGAGTCCCACGCCGGCTCGTCGGGAGCCGACGGCTGCCACAGCACGAAGTCGAGCGGGTCGCGCTTGTTCGGGTCGTCGGGGTTGCCGCCGTGGATGGCGGCGAGGCGCAGCATCTCGTCCCGGTCGTAGCCCGAGAGGGAGCCGAAGCGGGGCGACGAGGACACGTCGAAGTAGACGGCCCCGCCCGCGGCGTAGGCGTGGCCCCGGTCGAGGACCATCCCGATGAAGCCCCGGATGTCGGCGATGGCCGAGGTGGCCCGAGGCTCGCTGAACACGGGGAGGAGGCCGAGGGCCTCCATGTCGTCGTCGAAGCGGGCCACCTCGGCCGCGGCCAGGTCGAGGTAGTGCACGCCCAGCTCCCGGGCCTTGCGGAGCATGTCGTCGTCGACGTCGGTGACGTTGCGGACGCAACGGGTGTCGTGGCCCCGGTCGCGCAGGCGACGCTGCAACACGTCGTAGGCGATGTAGACGGCGGCATGGCCGATGTGGGTGGCGTCGTACGGCGTGATGCCGCACGTGTACATGGTGACGACGTCACCCGGGGTGAACGGCACCACCTCCCGGCGGGCCGTGTCGTACAGGCGCATGGGAGCGCCGGGACCGCTCACGGTCGGGGACGGCCCGTCATCCCGCGAGGGCGTCGGCCCCGGGGGCGGCCGCCGACCGCTCGGGGATGGCGTCGTCGAGCCCGGTGAAGCGCACGGCGACCCGGGTCTTGTACCGCACGTTCACCTGGAGGAGGACGGCGGCGAAGGCCTCGATGGGGGCGGCGTTGGAGAGCTCGCCCGAGTCGAGGCCCCGCAGGTCGGGGATGTGGGAGATGATGTCGAGCACCGTCTCGGTGGCGCTCGGGTGGTCGGAGCACACCAGCACGTCGGACTCGATGGGGTGGGCGATGTCGCCCAGCTCCTTGGCCGGCACGTGGTGGAAGGCGGCCGCCACCTTCGAGCGGGGCACCGCAGCCTGCACCGACGCCGCCACCGACCCGCGGGGCGGCACCAGGGGCTGGAACTCGTGGCCCACCTTGGCCAGGGCGTTGGCCATGGAGATGACGACCTTGCCGGCCAGCTCGTCCTGCACCGATGCCGCCGTGGCCCCCGCCGCGTCCCACGGGGTGGCGATGACGACGACGTCGGCCGAGGCCGCTCCCTCGTTGTCGGCCGCCTCGATCGAGAGCGGGCGATCGGGCCACTTGCCGAGGAGCTTGTCAGCCACCTCGAGGGCCCGGTACCGCGACCGCGAGCCGATCACCACGTCGTAGCCGACCGAGGCCAGGCGCACGGCCAGGCCGCTCCCCGCCGGACCGGTCGCTCCCAGGACACCGATGCGCATGGCGGCACCCTATTGGCAGTTCGTAGAACGCGGTCAAAAGCGCCAGGATGCCCCGATGCCCCCGGCCGCCCTGGACCTCCGCGACGTGCGGGTGGTCCGCGACGGCCGGCCCCTCCTCGACGGCATCACCTGGCGCGTGGGCCCCGGGGAGCGGTGGGCCCTGCTCGGCCCCAACGGCAGTGGCAAGACGACCCTGCTGCGGGTGGCCGGGCTGTGGCTGCGCCCCACCGCTGGGGAGGTGCGGGTAGCCGGCGAGCTGTCGGGCCGCACCGACATCCGCACCCTGCGGGCCCGCATCGGCTTCACCAGCGCCGCCCTGGCTGACTCCCTCCGGGCCGACGTGGACGCCCTCGACGTGGTCATGACCGGCCGCCGGGCCGCCCTGGAGGCGTGGTGGCATCCCTGGACCGACGACGACCGGGACGCGGCCCACCGGGAGCTGGAGCGGGTGGGTGCCGCCGCCCTCGCCGGCCGCCGCTTCGGCACCCTGTCCTCGGGTGAGCGCCAGCGCGTCCTCCTGGCCCGGGCCCTGGCCGGCGATCCCGCCCTGCTCCTCCTGGACGAGCCAGCGGCCGGTCTCGACCTGGGCGGCCGCGAGGAGCTGGTCGACCGGCTGGCTGCCCTGGCCGCCGACCCCGCCACCGCGCCCCTGGTGATCGTCACCCACCACCCCGAGGAGATCCCCCCGGGCACCACCCATGCCCTGCTCCTGCGGGAGGGGCGGGTCACCGCGGCCGGACCGATCGGGGACGTCCTCACCGCCGGGCCCCTCTCGGCCTGCTTCGGCGTGGATCTGGAGGTGACCGACGACGGCGGGCGGATCAACGCCCGCCGCGCCCGATACGTTTCGGAGCGATGAGCGACGACATCCCTCCCGGCGTCGACCCCGACGCCGTCACCGCCTGGCTTTCCGCACGGACGACCGTCGCCCCGCCCCTCTCGTTCCACCTCATCACCGGCGGCCACTCCAACCTCACCTACCAGGTCACCGACGCCGAGGAGCGGGCCTGGGTCCTGCGCCGCCCCCCGCTGGGCCAGGTGCTGGCCACCGCCCACGACATGGGCCGGGAGCACCGGATCATCAGCGCCTTGGCCCCCACCGATGTCCCCGTCGCCCCCGTGGTCGGCCTCAGCCCCGACGAGAGCGTGAACGGCGCCCCCTTCTACGTCATGGACTTCGTCGCCGGCCACGTCGTGCGCAGCCAGGCCGACGCCCAGGCCCTGTCGGTCCCGGCCCGGGCCCGGGCCGGCGAAGCCCTGGTCGACGTGCTGGCCCGCATCCACGCCGTCGACCCCGACGCCGTGGGTCTCGGCGACCTGGGCCGCAAGGAGGGCTACATCCCCCGCCAGCTCAAGCGGTGGTACGGCCAGTGGGAGAAGTCCAAGAGCCGCGACCTGCCCGCCGTCGACGCCGTCCACGACGCCCTCCTGGCCCACGTGCCCGAGCAAGGACCGGCCGCCATCGTCCACGGCGACTACCGCCTCGACAACTGCCTCCTCACCGACGAGGGCGACGTGGCCGCCGTCCGCGACTGGGAGATCTGCACCCTGGGCGACCCCATGGCCGACGTGGGCCTCCTCGTCGTCTACTGGGGCGAGGAGGACGCCGCCTTCACCGCCCTGCCCGGCGTGGCCACCAGCGCCGAGGGCTTCCCCCGCCCCTCGGCCCTCCTCGCCCGCTACGCCGAGGCCTCCGGGCGCAGCGTGGCCGACGTCGACTTCTACATCGCCTTCGGGTACTGGAAGCTGGCCTGCATCCTCGAGGGCGTCGCCGCCCGCTACCACGGCGGGTCCATGGGCGACGACGGGGGCGAGGCGGCCAAGCTGTTCACCACCCAGGTCGAGCTCCTGGCCGCCGCGGCCGAGGCCACCGTGGCCCGCATGGGGGTCACCCCATGAATGCGGGGTACGAGAGGCTCCCCCACCGGGAGCTGCACGAGCCGGTGCTCGTCATGGCCCTGGAAGGCTGGATCGATGCCGGCATGGCCGCCGCCGGCGCCGTGGCCACCCTGCTGGGCGAGATGGACACCGAGCCCGTGGCCGTCTTCGACGCCGACGAGCTGCTCGACCACCGGGCCCGCCGCCCGGTGCTCCACCTCGTCGCCGGGGTCACCCAGGGCCTGTCGTGGCCGAGCATCGAGGTGCTCGCCGCCCGCGACCTCGACGGCCGTGACGTCCTGATCCTCGCCGGGCCCGAGCCCGACCACTCGTGGCGAGCCTTCAGTCACGCCGTCCTCGACCTGGCCACCGACCTGGGCACCCGGATGGTCGTGGGTCTGGGCGCCTACCCGGCCACCGTGCCGCACACCCGTCCCGTCCGCCTGTCGATCACCGCCGGCCGCGAGGAGCTCGCCGCCCGGTGGCCCTTCCTGCGCGGGTCGCTCGACGTCCCCGCCGGGGCCCAGGCCGTCGTCGAGCACGTCGCCGCCGCGGCCGGCATCGACGCCCTCACCCTCTGGGCCCAGATCCCCCACTACGCCTCGGGCGTGGCCTACCCGGGGGGCAGCGCCGCCCTGCTCGACAACCTGGAGGAGGTGGCCGGGCTGTCGCTCCCCCGGGGCGAGCTGGAGCAGGAGGCCAACGACACCATCGCCCGGCTCGACAACGCCATCGCCCGCAACGACGAGCACACGGCCATGCTCCGGGCGTTGGAGGCCGACGCCGACGAGACCCCCGGCGAGGGGGAGATCCCGTCCGGGGACGAGCTGGCGGCCGAGCTGGAGCGCTTCCTCCGCGACCAGGGCGGCGCGTGACGGCCCCGGGCCGTGCCAAGGTGAGGCCATGACGGAACGCCGCGAGGTCGCCGGTTGCACCGTGGCGACCCGGAACTACCTGGCCGACGCCCGGCTGGCCGCCCGGTCCTTCACCGACGAGCACCCGGGGTCCCGCTTCACGATCGTCGTGGTCGACGGCGACCACATGCCCCCGGCCGGGTGGACCCACCGCGACGTGGAGATGGTCACCCCGGCCCAGCTCGGCTTCCCCGAGGACGAGCTGCGCACCATGGCGGCGATCTACGACCCGGCCGAGCTGGCCTGCGCCCTCAAGCCGTGGGCCCTGCGCCGGGCGCGCGAAGGGGCCGAGGTGGCCGTCTACGTCGACGGCGACGTCGAGATCCTCGCCCCCATGGACGAGCTGCTCGCCGCCGGGCGCACCCACGCCGTGGTCCTCGTCCCCCACGTCCTCGATCCCCTCCCCCGCGACGGCCGCATGCCCGAGGAGACCGGCCTCCTCGGCGCCGGCATGTTCAACGGCGGCCTGCTGGCCTGTGGGCCGGGCAGCGACGCCTTCCTCGACTGGTGGGACGAGCGCCTGCGCCGCGACTGCCTCAACCAGCCCCACCTCCAGCTCCACGGCGACCAGCGTTGGCTCGACTTCCTGCCCGTGCTCTTCGACTCGCACATCCTGCGCGACCCGACCTACGACGTGGCCTACTGGAACCTGCACGAGCGGCCCACGGCCTGGGTCGACGGGCGCCTCTGCGTGGTCGACCGGCCCGTCCGCTGCTTCCACTACTCCGGCCTCACCGACGAGCGTCCCTGGGTGCTCAGCCGCTTCATGGGCGATCGGCCCCGGGTGCAGCTCGTCGACCTCCCCGCCGTGGCCCGCCAGTGCCGGGGCTGGCTGGCCCGCCGCCGGGCCGTCGAGGCCGACACCGACCGGGCCCTGGGCTACCACTGGGCCCGCACGGCGCGAGGCGTGGCCCTCGACCGCCGGATGCGGGCCCTGTGGCGGGCCGCCCTGACCGAGGCCGAGAACGACCCGACGGGCGCCGTCTCTCCGCCCCCCTCGCCCTTCGCCGACGACGGGGGCGAGGCCTGGGAGGAGTGGCTGCGCTCTCCCCGCATCGGCGACACCGTCGGTCGTTACCTCACCCTGGTCTGGCAGGAGACCCCGCACCTGGTGAACCGGTTCCCCGAGGTCCAGGGGATGCACCGGAACGGGTTCCTGCAATGGGCCGTCGGCATCGAGGCCGACGACGCCCTCCCCGACATCGTCCGCCCCCGCCCCGAGGAGATCGACGTGGCCGGTGATCCCGCCCCACCCCCGGTCCGCCGGCCCCCCCGGCCGGCCGCCGACGCCCAGCGCCCCCTGGCCGACCTCGACCGGGCCCGCCAGGCCCTCGACGCCCCCGTCCGCTCGGCCCCGGGCCGCGTGGGCAAGGTCGTCGACCGCCTCCTCGCCGGGCGCGACGCCCGCAGCGCCGAGGCCACCACCGCCCTGGCCGACGCCGTGGCCGACCTGGCCCGGCGCCTGGCCGACCTGTCCGACCGCCTCGACCGGGCCCACGACGTGCTCCACGCCCACGAGGGCCGGGCCGACGAGCTGGCGGCCACCGACCGGGCCCTCCGCACCGAGGCCGACGACCTGACCCGCCGCGTCACCGAGGTCGAAGGCGACCTGGGCGACGCCCGGGACGACCTGTCCGGTGCCCTGGAGCAGGACCGCATCACCGCCGGCATCCTGGCCGACGCCGAGGAGCGCCTGGCCGACGAGCTGGGCGACCTGCGACTGCGGGTGGCCAAGCTGGCCGTCGAGGTGGCGGCCGGCGATGATGGCGACGAGCCGACGAGGGAGGACGAGCGATGAGGGTCGACGGAGGGGTGGGGGGCGACCTGTCAGGGGTGGGCGCCGCCGCCCGCCAGGCCGAGGCCGACGGTTACGACGGCATCTGGGCGGCCGAGACCAACCAGGACCCGTTCCTCACCCTGCTCCTGGCGGCCGAGCACACGGAGCGGATCGAGCTGGGCACGGGGATCGCCGTGGCCTTCGCCCGCAACGCCATGACCCTGGCCCAGAGCGCCCACGACCTCCAGCGCTACTCCGGCGGCCGCTTCCTGCTCGGGCTGGGCAGCCAGATCAAGCCTCACATCACCCGGCGCTTCTCCATGGAGTGGAGCCGGCCCGCGGCCCGCATGCGGGAGATGATCCTGGCCCTGCACGCCATCTGGGCCACGTGGAACGACGGCGTTCCTCTCGACTTCCACGGCGAGTTCTCCACCCACACCCTGATGACGCCGTTCTTCACCCCGCCGCCGTCGCCCCACGGCCCGCCGGCCGTGTACCTGGCCGCCGTGGGCCCGAAGATGACGGCGGTGGCCGGCGAGGTGGCCGACGGCCTGCTCGCCCACGGCTTCACCACGACCGACTACCTGCGCGATGTCACCCTCCCCGCCCTGGAGGCCGGGGCCGCCGCGGCGGCCACGCCCCGCACCCGGGGCGACGTCACCATCTCGCTGCCCGCCTTCGTCGTCACCGGCGTCGACGACGAGAGCACCGAGGCCGCGGCCACCGCGGTGCGGGGCCAGATCGCCTTCTACGGCTCCACTCCGGCCTACCGGCCCGTCCTCGAGCACCACGGCTGGGGCGACCTGCAGACCGACCTCAACCGCCTCTCCAAGGAGAAGCGGTGGAAGGAGATGGGGACGTTGATCGACGACGACGTCCTCGCCGCCTTCGCCGTCGTGGCCGAGCCCGATGCCGTGGCCGAGGGCCTTCTGGCCCGCTTCGGCGGGGCCGTCGACCGCCTCAGCTTCTACGCCCCCTACGCCGGCTCGCCCGAGGTCTGGGCCCAGATCCGCACCCAGCTCCAGTCAGCCTGACTCCCTCCCTCTCTCCCTCGAACTGGCCCGCGCACGTGGGGGGGGCCCCACCAGAAAGCGGGGCCCTTGCCAAGCGGTACGCGCCCGCGCCCCCCAAC
>CAZXRA010000299.1:0-8499 GCA_964643485.1 uncultured Iamiaceae bacterium
CTGGATCTTGGGGTCGGCCTTCTCGTTGAACTTCTGGTTGGCCCCGGCGGTGAGGTACTTCCAGAAGCGACGGAACAGCTTGATCATGGGGCGAGCATACCGAGCCCCCGGGCCGGGGTCTCCGGCGGGCGTCAGGAGCGGGGAGGCGGCGGGCTCAGGCGCCGGAGGGGGCCGGGAAGGCGGCCGGCCAGGCCCGCGTCGCGGGTGACGCCCAGGAAGACGGCGGCGACGGCATAGGCCAGGCCCCCGGCGACCACGGCGGCGGCGACGGCGGGCAGGAGGCGGTCGGCGTCACCGGCGGTCAGGCCCCGCACCACCGCGGCCACCACGGCGGCCATGAGGGCGGCGGCGACCAGGCAACGGGCGAGGGTGCTCAGGAAGCCCCGGAGATCGAAGCCCTTGGGGATGCTGCGCAGGAGCACGGCGATGGCGAGCACGGCCCCGACGAGGTAGGCCACCGAGAAGGCCGAGGTGAGGCCGACGAGCCCGAAGGGCAGGAGGGCCACGGCGGCCACGATGTTGACGACGTTCTCGGCCCCGTTGATCCAGAAGGGCCGGCGGGTGTCCTGGAGGGCGTAGAAGCCCCGCAACACGAACAGGTAGACGGAGAACCCGATGAGCCCGGGGGCGAAGCCGGCCAGGGCGTCGGCCACGGGCAGCATCTCGTCGAGGGGGGAGCGCTGGAAGGCGCCGGCGTCGGGGCCGATGTCCCGCACGAGCAGGCTGAGCACGAAGTACCCGACGGCCGCCGGCACCACCACGGCCACCAGGAGGCGGAGCCCGTGGAGCATCCGACGGTGGAAGTCGTCCCACGCTCCCGCCACGTAGGCCCGGGCCAGGTCGGGCTGGAAGGTCGTCATCAGCGACACGGCCAGCAGCCCGTGGGGGAGCTGGAAGAACATGAAGGCCACGGCGTAGCTCGTCACCTGTCCCGACCCCGGGTCGTTGAGGACGTTGACCGTCTGGGCCGCCACCTGGTTGGCCAGGACGTAGCCCAGGGTCCACCCCGAGAGGCTGACGGCCCGTCGCACCGCCGGGTGGCGCAGGTCGAAGCGGAACCGCAGGTGGACCCCGGCCCGCCACAGGGCGGGGCCGAGGGAGACGGCCATGGCCACGATGCCGGCGGTGGTGCCCAGGCCGATCAGCAGGCGCAGGTCGAGCTGGTCGGCCGCCTGCCCCACGCCGGGCCGCCCGTCGGTGACCAGGCCCACCGACAGCAGGGCGGCGATCACGATCACGTTGTTGAGCACGGGCGCCCAGGCGGCGGCGAAGAAGCGGCGCCGGGCGTTGAGCAGAGCCGACCCCACGGCCATGACGCCGTAGAAGAAGACCTGGGGGGCGAAGAGCAGGCTGAGCTGGATGCCGACCGAGCGCAGGGCGCCCACGTCGACGCCCGCCCCGGGGTCGACGGTGTACACGAGCATCAGGAGGGGGGCGACGGCGCAGGCGACCACGGTGAGGGCGGCCAGGGCGACGACGGTGACCGACACCACGGCGTCGGTCGCGTCGCCGTCGTCCTTCACCACGTGCTCGGTGAAGAGGGGGACGAGGGTGGCGGTGAGGATCCCGCCCAGGATCAGCTCGTAGACGATGTTCGGCGTGTTGTTGGCCAGGACGTAGGCGTCGCGCAGGCTCTCGGCCATCACGTACAGGGCGAAGAAGCGGCCCACGCCGGTGATCCGCGACAGGGCGGTGCCGGTGGCCACGACGAGGTTGTCGCGCAGCAGGCGCCGGCCCCGGGACGGCTCGTCGGCCGGAGGGGAGGGAGGGGCCAGGGGGGGATCGGCCTCCGTCGCCGCTCCGAGCGCCGCCACCTCGGGCAGCACCTCGGCCCAGCGGGCGCGCCGCGTCACGTGGGCGTCGCCGAGGGGCCTGGGCCGGGAGCGGTTGGTGGCTCGCCGAAGCCGGCGGCCTGGTCGGCCTCGTCCAGGGCGACGCGCAGGGCCTCCATCTCGCTGACGATGCCCTCGACGTCGCCCCCGAGAGTGCCGGCGCCACGGGCGGTGGAGGCCTCGGTGGACAGCTCGATGGCCCGGGTGACGGTCTCGTCCAGCCGGGCGTCGAGGAGCCGGAGGCGGTCGACGGCGTCGGCGATGACGTTCTCCATGCGCTCACCGCTCGCCACCTGGGCCCGCAGCGCTTCGGCCGTCTGCTCCAGCCGGCTGCCCTGGGCCCAGCGCTCGCCGAGCTGGGCCTCCACCTGGGCCAGCTCGGCCCGGATCCCGTCGAGGTCGATGCGGCGCCGAGCCTCGACGAGGGTGTTGCCCTGGCGGGCGATGCGCCAGATCTCGTCCACGCCGTCGTCGAGGCGTCCGCCGATGGCCGTGAGCTGGTCGCGCAGGGGCCCGGCCGCCATGGCCCGCACGGCGTCGTCGAAGCGACGGCGGGCGGCGAGGGAATCGCCCACGAAGCGGCGCCACGGCTCCTGCACGGCGAAGGGATCAGGCCGTTCGCCCCGCTTCGTGCTGCGGGGGACGGCCAGGAGGACCCGCCCGCTGTAGGCGGCCCCCCCGGCCAGGACGGCGGCGACGATGCCGAGGGGCAGCGACAGCGGGAAGGTGACGAGCGCCCCCAGGGCGGCGGCCCCCCCGGCCAGGAGGATGGAGCTGGGGGCGGTGACGGCCCGGGCGACGGGCGGGGACCAGAAGCGGTCGCGGAAGCTGGTGGCCACGACCGGCCTCAGAAGTTGCTCACCACGGCGGTGAACACCTTGGTGATGGAGGCGGGATCGCTGGCGTCGTACACGGTCGAGTTGGTGGCCTCGGCGATGCGCTCCAGGGTGTCGAGGTCGGCCTTGTCGCCGTAGGCGATGGGGAAGATGCGGACGGGCCGGGCCTGCTCGCCGGTGGCCTGGCGCCGCAGGTCGGCCAGGAGCTGGTCGAGCTGCTGGCGGTCGTCGGACGGGGTGACGTCCTCGTTCACCCCGTCGCTCAGCACGATGACGGCGTTGATGCGGGACGGCTCGTAGACGGCGACGGCGTCGTCGAAGGCGACCTGCACCGCCTCGTAGAGAGGGGTGCCGTTCTGGGGGATCTGGGCGTCGATCTCTCGCCGCAACTGCTCCCGGTTGGCCCCCACCGGCGCGGCCTCGACCACTTCACGGATGAGGGTCTCACCCGTGTCGCCGTCGTTGGTGAAGGTGCTCAGCCCCACCAGGTCGTCGCCCTTGAACTCGTCCAGGGCGTCGATGGCCGCCTGCTTGGCCAGCTCCAGCTTGGTCTGGCCGCTGTCCCCGACCGGCTCGCCCATCGAGCCCGAGATGTCGAGCACGATCTGCACCCGGGCCGACTTGCGCTGGTCGGCCCACCGGTCGAGCAGCTCGACCAGCACGGGCGGCTCGGGTGTCTCCAGCAGGGTGCGGGGCTGCTCGGGGTCGACGCCGTTGGCCGCCACCACCGGGTCGCCCACGCCCACGTCGGGGTTGCCAGGGCGGAAGCCGAACTCCAGCACCCGCTCCTGGTTGGCGGGTTGCTTGACGAAGTCCTCGAAGACGGCGGCTGCCCGCTTCTCGTCCTCCGACACCCACTCGGCATCGAGGACGATGTAGGGGTTGTCGGAGTAGATCGTGCCCTCTTCGGGATAGATGGCGACGAGAGGGATCTTCGGGGGCCGCGGCCGCTCCCCTGGGTCGAGGTTGCCGTCGGGATTGCCCCGGTTGTAGTCGATCACCGACTTCTCCTCGACGGCGGCGGCCGACACGTAGGTGAGCGACGTGCCCCGCTCGTCGGTGCGGTACCAGTTGTTGAGGAACGTCAGGGTGGTGTCGCCGTAGTGGACCACCGCCGACTCGATGGCCCGGGCTGCGGCGTCGGCGCCCGGCGCGGCCAGGTCTTCAGACGAGAGGCCGCTCGTGCTACCGGCCGACGAGTAGGCCTGGGCGATGAGGGCCGACAGGCCGCTGGTGGAGAAGTTGGGGTTGGTCTTGCCCAGGCGGAACGGCCCCCACTCGGGATGGCCGTAGGCCGCCCACCCCTCGCCGCCCCGGGCGAGCTGGAGGATGTCGGCCCAACCCACGGGCGTCTCGGGGTAGCCGAGGGCCTCGGCCATGGGCTCGGGCATGGCGATGACGAGCGGCGTCTGCATGAACGGCTCGGCGTCGCCCACGATGGGCTCGGCGCCGGCGTCGGCCAGCCGCTGGTTGACGATCGCCCCCCACGCCGACGAGGCCGGCGACCACACCACCGGGCGGGGGCCCTCGACGTCCTCGTCCCACCCCTCCGACAGCAGGGTGGCGGCACCGCCGGACGCCTTGGTCTGGGGGCGGGCGAAGGCGCAGTCGCCTCCCGGCATCTCGGCCGCGTCGGAGCCGTTGAACTGCCGGGCCAGCTCGGCCATGAGCGATGCCTTCTCCGAGGAGACGGCCAGGTCGACCACGATGCAATCGCCCGGGTCGCCGAACCCGCCGGCTTCGTCCCCGCCGTCATCGCCTCCCCCGCAGGCCGCGGCGAGCAGAGCGACGCTGAGGAGCACGGGAAACCACCGGCGTCGGGTCATGCGAGCTCCTTCTGGAGGGCGAAGATCACGTCAGGTGCGGGGAGCCCGGTCGTGGGTCCCGCGGGACCGGTCCAACCCTCTCGGGCGAGGGCCTCGACGACAGTCTGGTCGGTGACCGTCCCCCGCAGCGCGTCGAGGGCGTCAGGCCCCCGAGGGCCGATGCCTACCAGGGTCACACCGATGGTCACGGCAGGTTCCAGGGCCACCACGGCCAGATCTCGTTGCCGGCCCTGGGCGCTGTTCGCCGTGGCCTGGGCCCGGGCCTGGGGGGCGACGAGAGCCGAGAAGTTGCCGGACGAGATCATGAGGGCGGCCTGGTCGGCGACGGATGCCCGTCGCGGGAAGGCGAGGAGGCCGAGGAAGTCCTCGATCTCGGTGCCGACTTCGTCGGTGACGTCGCCGATCCCGAAGCCGGTGTTGCCCTGGAGCCCGGCGACGGCCGCGGCCAGCATCAGGCCCCCGCTGGCCGTGCCCGGTTCGGCGATGCCCACGGAGGGATTGGCGGGTTCGAGGAGGCAGCGCCAGTTCGTCGGAGTCTCGTCGCACTCGGTGGCGTCGGGGGCGACGATGACGGCCAGCCGGGCTGACGCCACCTCCACCGGCGAGGTGACCGCCACCTCTCGGCCCGCCTGCCCAGTCGTGGCCACCATCGCTGGCCACGGGTCGAGGGTGAACCAGGCGTCGTAGGCGATCTCGCCGGCGCTGAGGCGGGCGAAGGGCTGGCTGGCCGTCTCCACCTCCACCTCGGCGTCATTCCCGATTCGGGCGGCCAGCACCTCGCACGCCGCTCCCAGGTCGTCGTCGCACGCCACCCGGAACGGCTCCTCGTCGTCGTCCCGGCCGTTGCCCTTCCCGGCCGACGGGGACTCGTCGTCGTCCCCGAGGGCGCCCCGCAGGGCGAAGGCCGCGCCCACCAGGACCACGGCGGCGAGGACGGCGAGCAGGCGGGCGAGCCGGGGCGGCATGGCGAGACGGTAGCCCCGCTCAGCTCGGGCCAAGTGGCAGTGTCAGGCCGGGGCGATGGTGGAGTCGGCCCGCTCGTGGGGGCCGGGGATGTCGGCCGCCTCCAGGGTGGTGAGCTGCTCGTCGGTCGGGACGTCGACCCCTACCACTCGACTGGCGTGGCGGGCCACGCTGGCCTCGAACAGGTTGCGGGCCACCCGCCCATTGCCGAACCCCTTGTCGCGGGGCTGGGCCTCGAACCAAGCCCGGACGGCGGCGGCGGCCTCCTCGTCGCAGCGGTAGCCGTTGCGCTCGCCGAGGGAGGCGAAGATGGCGACCAGCTCGTCGGTCGAGTAGTCGTCGAACACGATCGTCTTGGGGAAGCGCGACCGCAGGCCCGGGTTGCTGGCGATGAAGTCGCCCATCTCCTCGGGGTAGCCGGCCACGATCACCACCACCCGCTCTCGCCGGTCCTCGATCAGCTTCACGAGGGTGTCGATGGCCTCCCGGCCGAAGTCGTTGCCGCCGCCGCGGGCCAGGGCGTAGGCCTCGTCGACCAGCAGCACGCCCTCGTCGGCCCGGTCGAAGGTCTCCACCACCTTGGTGGCGGTCTGGCCCACGAAGCCGGCGACCAGGCCGCTGCGGTCGGTCTCCACCAGGTGGCCCCGCTCGACCACGCCCAGGGTGCGGTAGATCTGGGCCAGGAGGCGGGCCACGGTGGTCTTGCCCGTGCCCGGGTTGCCGGCGAAGACGAGGTGCCGGCTCTGGTCGACCACGGGCAGGTCGCGCTCCTTGCGCATGTTCTGGACCCGGATCAGGTTGGTGACCAGCTTGACCTCGGCCTTGACCCCGTCCAGGCCCACCAGCTCGTCCAGCTCGTCCATCAGCTCGTCGAGGGGACGGGGCGGGGGCAGGGCCTCCTCGCCATCGGAGCCGGCCGCCTCGCCCCCGGCGGCCAGGGTGGCCGGGTCGGGGACGCCGGGCTCGACCGAGCCGGTCGCCGGTCGTCCGGCGCCGGCCCGGGCCATCACGGCCCGGAAGCGCTCGATGGCCCGCACCTCCGCCTCGGTGGTGTACGGGTCGATGGCGGCCACGGCGAAGGCGATGGCCACGGCCCGGTCGTGATAGGTGCGGGCGTGCTCGGCGCCGTGGCGCCCGTCGTAGCGGGCCAGCAGGTCGAGCATCGGGGAGGGCTGGTCGAGG
Source organism: uncultured Iamiaceae bacterium (assembly GCA_964643485.1). Taxonomy (GTDB): domain Bacteria; phylum Actinomycetota; class Acidimicrobiia; order Acidimicrobiales; family Iamiaceae; genus Iamia. The sequence continues at coordinate 6,640 of CAZXRA010000299.1, forward strand.
AAGGCCGCCTGGCCGGCCACCGTGCCCGCCGTCCGGAGGTCGACCGGGGTGGCCCGGGCCAGGTCGCCCCCGAGGCGAGGGCCGAAGAGGACGAGCAGCGACCACAGCTCGGCGTCGGTGGCGATGCCGTCGCAGTCGACGAAGGCGGCGGTGAGGGCGTAGGCCTCGCGGGTGACATCCCCGGCCAGGGCGTCGCGGTCGATGCCGGTGACGGTGCCGGCCAGGGCCTGGAGGATGGGCGTGAGGGAGGTCTCGAAGGCGACGACGGCCGCCTCCAGGCCGGGGTCGGCGATCACGTCCCGGCTCGGGGCACCTGGGGATCGCGCCACATCAGGTCGAGCGGCGGGGACCCTCCGGGGCTGATCTGGCCCGTGACCCGGAAGCCGTGGCGCTCGTAGAAGGGGACGTTGGCCGGGTTGGACGACTCCAGGTAGGCCCCGACCCCGTCGAGGTCGCAGCGCTCGAGCACGGGCTGGAGCATGGCCGACCCCACCCCCTTGCCCTGGTGGGCCGGGTCGGTGCCCAGGACGGCCAGGTACCAGTGGTCGGTGCGGGGGTGGGCCTTCTCCATGCCGCGCCGTATGGTCATGCCCCGCCGGAGGGCGGAGCGGCCGATGAGGCGCATCATCGACGGGGCCTCCCGGGCCTGGTCGACGAGGCTGCCCCGCCACATCCCCGGGGGCGACCACATGGCGGCGCCGACGGCATCGTCTCCGTTGCCCGCCGTGTACACGTGGCCCTGGCGGCGGCGCACGGTGACGTCCTGGACGAAGGCGGCCGCGGCCCACTGCTCCCATCGGTCCCGGTCGGGGACCATCCAGCCCCACACCGGGTCGGTGGCGAAGGCCCGGGCCAGGGCGGTGCCGAGGGCGTCGATGTCGGCCGTGGTGGCCAGCCGTGCCTGCATGGCGTGCAGTCTGCCGCACCGCCTGGGCGGCCCGGGTCCCGGTACGATCAGGCGCCGTGACCGCCCCATCGACCATCCCCGGGCTCGGACGGCGAGCCCGGGCCGCGGCCCGGGTGCTGGCCCGCACCCCCACCGCCGGCCGCGATGCCGGCCTCCGTGCTGCCGCCGACCTGCTGGTCGCCCGCACCGACGACGTCCTGGAGGCCAACGCGGCCGACGTGGCCGCCGCCACCGAAGCCGGTACCAGCCCCACCGTCATCGACCGCCTCCGCCTCGACGCCCGCCGGGTGGAGACCATGGCCGGCGGCCTGCTCCAGGTGGCCGGGCTCCCGGATCCGGTGGGCGAGGTGCTCGACGACTGGGTGCGCCCCAATGGCCTGCGCATCTCCCGGGTCCGGGTGCCGCTGGGCGTGGTGGCGATCATCTACGAGAACCGCCCCAACGTCACCAGCGACGCCGCCGGGCTGTGCCTCAAGTCCGGCAACGCCGCCTTCCTTCGGGGCTCCTCCGGGGCCATCCGCTCCAACATCGCCGTGGCCGGTGTCCTCCGCGAGGCCTACGCCAAGGTCGACCTGCCCTCTGACGCCCTCGTCCTGGTGGAGGACACCAGTCGGGAGGCGGCGGTGGAGTTCATGCAGCAGCGCGACAGCATCGACTGCCTCATCCCCCGCGGCGGGCCGTCGCTGATCCGCTCGATCCTCGACAACGCCACCGTCCCCTACGTCATCGACGGCGACGGCAACTGCCACGTCTACGTCGATGCCGCCGCCGACCTGGCCATGGCCCGGGCCATCGTCCGCAACGGCAAGACCCAGCGGCCCTCGGTGTGCAACGCAGCCGAGACCCTGCTGGTGCACGCCGCCGTCGCCGACCGCTTCCTGCCGATGGCGGCCGAGGCCTTGGCTGGTGTGGATCTGGTGGCCGACGGCCGGGCCCGGGCCCATCTCCCGGGC
>CAZXRA010000300.1:0-4266 GCA_964643485.1 uncultured Iamiaceae bacterium
GGCCCTCGACGACATGACCGGCCGCGGCCGATGAGCCCGTCCGACGCGGGGTAGCTTCGCCCCGACGCCGGACCGGGAGGGGTCACCATGCGGGCCAGGACGATCATGACCACGGCGGCGGTCGTCGCCACCACCGTCGCCGGGCTGCTGGTGCCGGCCACCGCCTCACCGGCCGGGGCCGCTGGCGTCACCACCCACGCCTGGATGGCCACCACCGCCATCGACCAGGTCGACGTCCCCGCCCTGCGAGCCCTGCTCCGGGCCCACCGGGGCCAGGTGCGCTCCGGCGCCCAGTTCCCCGACGGGGGCTACATCCCGGGCAACACCCACGGCGAGGAGGCGCACTGGTCCCGCTTCACCGACGCCTACGCGGAGGAGATCCTGGCTCGCACCGACTGCGGCGACATCACCCGGCCCAACGGGCCCTGCGCCCCCGAGATCGCCCACCTGATGGGCGTGATCGCCCACGGCACCGGCGACGAGGTGTGGGACTGGCTGTTCGAGCCGAGCTCCCCCGACCTGGACGAGTACTACCTGCCCGAGGAGCTGGCCGCCTTCCAGGACGGCGGGGGCCAGGAGCTGGTGATGGACCTGGTGGCCGTGGGCGCCTACGGCCAGGGCAACGAGGTCATCCCGCCCCTGCCCTCCAAGACCCACCTGCTGGCCGCCTTCGATGCCGCCGGCCTCGACGGCGTCACCGGGGCCATGCTCGACCTGGGCCAGGAGTACCTGCGGATCGTGCCCCAGGTGGAGAGGGGCTGGGCCCGTGAGCACCTGCGCCGCGTCCTGGCCGAGATGCCGTGGATGGCCCACAACATGATCGATGCCCCGGGTGGGGTGCGCTACGCGGCCGAGGCCGTCGCCGGCCAGTGGGAGTCGATGTGGGGCCACCTCCTGGGCGACCGTCCCCCCACCGGGGTGTCGGCCACCTATCCCGACGACGGCCAGCGCCGCATCCCGTCCTCGGGCTGGGTCCGCACCTACCAGCCCGGCTCCCATCCGGGACGGGGCGGGGCCCGCACCCGCATCGCGGCGTCGCTCACCTACTCGCTGCCCTACGTCCCGCCCGGCGGCGGACCGTCGGTGCCGGCCCAGCTGCCGGCCGGGGCCATGACCCTCACCGCCGTCGCCGGCGAGGTCCCCGTCCCCCTCATGGCCGGCTATCCCCGGGCCGTGCCCTACGGCCCCGACGCCGGCGAGCACACCATCGACCTCCAGCCCGCCGCCGATCTGGCCCCTTGCTCCTGGTATCGGGTGGACGTGACGGGCGCGCTGCTCGACGCCGACGGCCAGCCCGTCACCCCGTCGTCGTGGGAGTTCCGCACCGGCGCCGACGGCGAGGGCCGGCGCTGCCCCGACGACCCCTACACCGCCGACGAGAACCACATCCGGGCCGTCTACCAGGATCTGCTGGGCCGGGAGGCCGAGCCGGCGGGCCTGGAGGCGTGGGTCCACCGCATGGACCGGGGCCTCACCCGGAGCCGCTTCGCCGCCAGCATCGTCGACTCGGCCGAGTACCGGCGGCGCCTGGTGCGCCAGGCGTACGAGGCCTACCTGGGACGGGCCCCCGATCCGGCCGGCCTGGCCTTCTGGAGCGAGCAGCTCCGCACCCAGACCCTCACCCGCATGCGGTCCCTCATCCTGGGCTCCGACGAGATGTACCGCCGGGCCGGCGGCACCGACGAGGCCTTCGTCGCTCACGTGTGGGATCTGGTCGTGGACAATGCTCTGGAGCCGGGGGAGGCGGCCGTCTTCCTCCAGCGACTGCGGGACGGCCACAGTCGGGCCGCCTACGCCGCCGGCCTCCTCCGCCGCTTCGAGGTGCTCGGCGCCACCGTGTTCCGCATCTACGAGACCCTCCTCCACCGGGGGCCAGATGGCAGCGGGATGGACTACTGGGCGCGCCGCGTCCATGCCCGCGACGAGCGGGACATGATCACCGGCGTCGTGGCCAGCTTCGAATACTTCGCCAAGGCCCAGGTCACCTGACCCCTCGTCCGTTCTTGCGCGGTGGCATCTCGTCCACGCGCTCTCACCGCGCGAGAACGGGGATGGACGACCTTCTTGCGCGGTGACATCGCATCCACGCGCTCGTACCGCGCAAGAACGGATGGGCCAGAGTGGGGGACGACCCACGATGCCGGGAGGCCCCGATGCTCGCCGAGCAGCTCCAGTCCGACCTGACCACGGCCATGAAGGCCCGCGACGAGCTGACCGTGGCCGTCCTGCGCTCGGCCCTGGCCGGGGTCAAGGAGGCTCGCGTCGCCGGTGCCGAGGCCCAGGATCTGTCCGACGACGACGTGCTCGCCGTCCTGGCCCGGGAGGCCAAGAAGCGCGACGAGGCGGCCGCCGCCTTCGCCGACGCCGGCCGGGACGAGCAGGCCGCCCGGGAGCGGGCCGAGGGTGAGGTGCTGGCCCGCTACCTCCCCGCCGCCCTGACGGAGGACGAAGTGGCCGAGATCGTCGACCGGGTCCTGGCCGCCGGCGGCTTCTCGTCGCCCAAGGACATGGGGGCGGCCATGAAGGCCGTCCAGGCCGAGGTGGCGGGCCGGGCCGACGGCAAGGCGGTGGCCGCCCTGGTGAAGTCCCGCCTCGCCGGCTGACCCTCGGTCGACTCCGTTCTTGCGCCGAGATGTCGCTCCACGAGCGACATCTCGCACCGAGAACAGAGAAGGCCCGCTCGTCCTCGGATTCTTGGTGCCGGACGTCGTGTCAGGAGCGACGTTCCGCGCCAAGAACGGTCAGGTGGTCAGCGGGGGAGGGCGGCCTCGATGCGGCGAGCGGCGGCGACCACGGCCGGACCGTGGCGCTCGCCGGGAGCCGGGCCCAGCCGGTCGACGGGGCCGCTGATGCCCACGGCGGCGACCACCGCACCCGAGCCGTCGCGCACCGGGGCGCTGACCGACGCCACCCCCGGGGCCCGCTCCTCCACCGACTCCACCCAGCCCCCGGCTTCTCCGGGCCCGGTGTCGGATCCGCTGCCCCCCACCGGATCGCTCCCGCCCGCCCCATCCCGGCCATCCTCCCCGGGCGCCGCGCCCAGAACCCGCCCGGCCGAGCCGGCGGCCAGGGGGAGGCGGGCCCCCTCGGCCACGATGGTGCGCAGCTCCTGGCTCGACTCCCGGGACAGCAGGCAGCGGCGAGCATCGCCCTCCCGCACGTAGAGCTGAGCGCTCTCCCCCGTCGCCTCCACGAGGGCGGCGAGGGCGGGCCCGGCGGCGTCGCCCCACGGCCACCCGGCGGCCGCGGCCCGGCCCAGGCCGACCAGCTCGGCCCCCAGGGCGAAGCCGTCGTCGGTGCGCCGCACCAGGCCGTGCTCGGCCAGGGCCGAGGCCAGCCGGTGGGCGGTGGGACGGGAGATGCCCGTGGCCTCGACCAGGCCGGCCAGGGGGAGGGGCCCGGTGGCCAGGGCCCGCAGGAGGGCGACGGACTTGTCGAGGACGCCGACGCCACTTATCGTGTGTTCCACGAAGCGAGATGATCGTCCCAAAATGTGAGACGGTCAAGACCGGATCCACCGGAGGAGAGAGCCGTGGCCCAGCCCCGGACCCTGAGCGAGAAGGTGTGGGACGCCCACGTCGTGAGCCGGAGCGAGGGCGAGCCCGACCTCCTCTACGTCGACCTCCACCTCGTCCATGAGGTCACCAGCCCCCAGGCCTTCGACGGCCTGCGCCTGAACGGGCGCACCGTCCGCCGCCCCGACCTCACCGTCGCCACCGAGGACCACAACGTCCCCACCGAGAACACCCATCTCGAGATCGCCGACCCCGTCTCCCGCACCCAGGTCGAGACCCTCCGGCGCAACTGCGCCGAGTTCGGCATCACCATCCACCCCATGGGTACACCGGGCCAGGGCATCGTCCACATCATCGGCCCGGAGCAGGGCCTCACCCTGCCCGGCATGACCATCGTCTGCGGCGACAGCCACACGTCCACCCACGGCGCCTTCGGGGCCCTGGCCTTCGGCATCGGCACCAGTGAGGTCGAGCACGTCCTCGCCACCCAGACCCTGCCCCAGGCGCCGGCCAAGACCCTGGCCATCACCGTCGACGGCACCCTCCCCGAGGGCAGCACGGCCAAGGACGTGATCCTGGCCATCCTCGGCCGCATCGGCACCGGCGGCGGCATCGGCCACATCGCCGAGTACCGCGGGTCGGTCATCGAGGCCCTCTCCATGGAGGGGCGCATGACCGTCTGCAACATGTCGATCGAGGCCGGGGCCAAGGCCGGGCTCATCGCCCCCGACGCCACCACCTTCGCCTACCT
>CAZXRA010000301.1:0-3662 GCA_964643485.1 uncultured Iamiaceae bacterium
GCGCGAATGCCAAGAGCAACGCGAGGAGACGGTGAGACCGCCGGAACTTGGACACGAGTACCCCCTGGTGGCGAGACGGGCGATCGGGGATCGTCCGTCCGGTTGGGTCGGTGTTGGATGGGTGACAGGACCGGATGACGCCGTTGTGACACCCGTCATGGCAATGTCGGGGCGGCAACCTAGAACCTCCTTGGCGCAGCGTCAACAATCCCACCCCTGGTCGGCGCAGTCCCGTCACCCCCTGGTCCATCCCCCGTCACCTGGGGCTCCCTGCCGGCGGAGACCGTAGCCCGGAACCGGTGGCGGTAGGGTCGCCCCATGGCTGCCGCGACCGATGCCGACGACCGGGGCCGGGCCCTTGTGGCCCGAGCCCTCGCCGCTCGGACCGCCGGCCACGCCCTCGACGGGGCCGAGGAGGCAGGGCGGGCGGTGGCGGCCTTCCACGATGCCGAGCGCCCGCTGGCCGCGGCGCGGGCCCAGCGACTCGCCGCCGACTGCCTGGCCGACGTCGACCGCCATGAGGATGCCCTGGGGTTGCTCAAGCGGGCCCGTCGGGTCTTCGTCGCCACCGACCCCCAGGGCCCCGACACCGCCGGGTGCGAGGCGGCGGCGGCCCGCAGCCTGCGGGCCCTCGGCCGGGCCGTCGACGCTGCCCGCGCCCTCCACCGGGCCGAGCAGATCTACGCCGCCGCGGCCATGCCGGTCCGGGCCGCCATCTGCGCTGTCGACCGGGCCGTGTTGCTCCACGACGAGGGCGAGATCACCGAGGCCGTGGCCCTCCTCACCGCGGCCCGGACCACGTTCCTGGCCCACCGGCGCCCCGATCTGGCCGCGGTGGGCGACTTCGACCTGGGTGTCGCCCTCCTCGACGACGGCCAGGCCGACGACGCCATCGAGCGCTTCCTGGGAGCCCGTCGGATCTTCGCCTCACTCCTACGGCGCGCCGACGAGGCGGCCTGCGACCTGAACATGGGGGTGGCCCTCCACGCCGTGGGCCGGACCGACGAGGGGGGCAACGCCCTGCGCCGGGCCCGGGCCACCTTCCGCGACCTGGGCCGGGACCGGGACGCAGAGCAGGCCGAGCACAACCTCGACGTCCTCGACGGGCTCGTCGACCCCGACACGGCCGAGCTCTCGGTCCTGCGCAGCCTGGGCGAGGTCCCGGAGGACGTCGACGCCCTCGCCGCCCGGCCCGAGGCGACGACGTCCTAGATCGCCACGGAGGCGGCGTAGTCCTTGGCGTGGCCGAGCACGGAGGCGACGTAGGCGAGGGAGTGGTTGTAGGAGAAGTACCCGCGCTCGAGCCCAGCGTCGTCGGCCATGGGCCCGCTGGCGCACAGGTAGGCGGCGGCAGACGCCGCGGCGTCGTAGATGTTCTGGATCTCCACCGCCCCGTTGCCGTCACCGTCGCGTCCCCACCGGGCCCAGGTCTGAGGGATGAACTGCATGGGGCCGGCGGCCCGGTCGACCGACGGGTCGCCGTCGATGGCCCCCCCGTCGGAGTCGCCGATGGCGGCCGTCCCCCCGAAGCCGGTGAGGGGGATGCCGATCACAGGCCGGGTGAGGCTCCCGTCGGGACGGACCTCGCCTCCGCTGTAGGTGCCGTGGCGCGACTCGACCCGACCGATGCCGGCCAGGGCCCACCACGGGATGCCGCATCCGGTATCAGCCATGAGCCGGGCGCCCTTCCAGTAGGCGTCCAGGACCACGAGGGGAAAGTCGGCTCCCTCCACCCGGGCCAGCCGACTCTCGGCGACGACAGCGGCCTCGGCATCGATGAGGTCGATCTCGAGGCGGGCCACATCGGCCGTGGCCCGGTCGCGGACGATCTGGGCCTCGGCCCGGGCGCGGCGCACCCCTTCCCGCAGGGCGGTGGAGATCTGCTCCACCTCGCGGTTGCGATGGGCGTTGCGCCGGGCTCGCTCGAGCTCGGCCGAGCGCCGCTCGGACAGGGACCCGATGGTGACGTCCTCGGTGGCCATGCGCTGATGGGCTTCGACGTCGAAGGTGAAGACGGGGTCGAGGGAGTCGGAGCGGCCGCTGATGTAGGAGTCGATGGCGATGTCCCGTACCGACTCGGCGATCTCCACCGCTTCCGCCTCCCACCGTCGGGCCTGGGCCCGGGCCTCGTCGATCTCGGCGGTGAGGGCGGTCTCGCGGGCCGACAGGTCGCGGATCAGGGCGCTCTTCTCGGTGATGACCTGCTGGGCCGCGGTGCGCTCGTCGACCAAACGGTCGCGGTGAGCCACGGCGGCGTCGTAGTCCTCGCTGCTCACGGGCACGTCGACCAGCTCCGGGGCCAGCTCCGGGAGGGATCCGGCCAGCTGGTCTCCCGGAGAGGGTTCCGGCTCCTGGCGGGCGAGGCCCGTCGGTGGTGGGGCGGCGGCCGTGGAGGGAGATGGGGCCACCAGTGTCAGCGTGCCCAGCGTGACCCCCAGCACGACCAGAGCGGCTCGACGGGCGCGGCGATCCGGGGACCGGGGGAAGGAGGGGGTGGGGGAGCAGTAGCTCATGGGCACGGATCGGGACGCAAGCGCGAGCGACAGGCAATGGTGCCCGCCACGGACACATCGGCGCCGGCAGGGCGTCTGTGAGCGGACCCCTCCTACCCGCTGCCTCCGGCTCTGACCCCCGGATGTCGGGGCGCGTACGCTCCCGGGCGTGACCTCTTCCGACGCCGCCCTGCCCGATCCCGAGCGCGTGGTGGTGGATGTCGCCGATCACGTCGCCGAGGTACGCCTGGCCCGCCCGGACAAGATGAACGCCCTCGACGGCCGCATGTTCTCCTCCATCGTGGCCGCCGGCGACCAGGTCGCCGCCGACCCGTCGGTGCGGGCGGTGGTGCTCCACGGCGAGGGCCGCTCGTTCTGCGCCGGGCTCGACACGGCCACCTTCGGCGCCATCGCCGCCGCCGGCGGGGGCGATGGTCCCGAGGACGGCTCGGTGGCCAGCGCGGTGTCGGGAGCCCGATCGATCGTCGACCGCCTGCCGGGCCGGCCCTCCAACCTGTTCCAGGAGGTGGCCCACGTCTGGCACGCCCTCCCGCAACCGGTGATCGCCGCCCTCCACGGGCACGTGCTCGGGGGCGGCCTCCAGATCGCCCTCGGGGCCGACATCCGCATCGCCGCCCCCGACGCCAAGCTCTCGGTGATGGAGATCCGCTGGGGCTTGCTGCCCGACATGACCGGTCCCCAGATGCTGGTGCGCCTGTGTGGGCTCGACGTGGCCAAGGAGCTGGTCTTCACGGGGCGGCGCATCACCGGCGCCGAGGCCCACGAGCTGGGCCTGGTCACCCACGTCTCCGACGACCCGCTGGGTGATGCCCGGGCCCTGGCCACCGAGATCGCCGGGCGCAACCCCGAGGCCGTCCGTGGGGCCAAGGCGCTCCTCAACGCCGCGGGGAGCCGGCCCCTGGAGGAGGCACTGGTCGACGAGTCCCGCCGCATGGAGGCGCTGATGGGCAGCCCCAACCAGATCGAGGCGGTGCTGGCCGAGATGGAGGGCCGGGCGCCCGCCTTCACCGACGGCTGACCGGCGTGCCGTCGTCACCGCCCCTCTTGGATCCGGGGGTGCGGCGGGCCCTGGTGGCGGCGGTGGGCCCGGCCCACGTCCTCACCGATCCCGAGCTCACGGCCGGCTACGCCGTGGACTGGACGGGCCGC
>CAZXRA010000302.1:0-8050 GCA_964643485.1 uncultured Iamiaceae bacterium
GGAGATCGGGGGCAGACGCCTCGTCTTCCTCGACTCGGCCGCCTCGTCCCAGAAGCCCCGGGCCGTCATCGAGGCCATGGCCGCCTTCGCCGAGACCGACTACGCCAACATCCACCGGGGCGTCTACGCCCTGGCCGAGCGGGCCACCGCCCGCTCCGAGGCGGCCCGGGCCGCCGTGGCCCGCTTCATCGGGGCGCCGAGCGCCGACGAGGTGATCTTCACCAAGAACGCCACCGAGGCCCTGAACCTGGTGGCCGGGTCGTGGGGCCGGGCCAACCTGGGCCCCGGCGACGCCGTCGTCCTCACCCAGCTCGAGCACCACTCCAACATCGTCCCCTGGTTCCAGCTCCAGGCCGAGAAGGGCTTCGAGATCCGCTGGATCCCGGTGGGGTCCGACGGCCTGCTCGACCTGTCCCACCTCGACCGCCTGCTCGACGGGGCCAAGCTCGTCGGCCTCACCGCCATGTCCAACGTGCTGGGCACCCTCACCCCGGTGCGAGAGATCGCCGACGCCGCCCACGCCGCCGGGGCCCTGGTGTGCGTCGACGCCTGCCAGTACGTCCCCCACCTGCCCACCGACGTGGTGGCCATGGGCGTCGACTTCGTGGCCTTCAGCGGCCACAAGATGGTCGGCCCGTCCGGCATCGGCGTGCTGTGGGGACGGGCCGAGCTGCTGGAGGCCATGCCCCCCTTCATGGGCGGGGGCGGGATGATCCTCACCGTCGACCTCGACGGCTTCACCCCCGACGTCCCCCCGGCCCGCTTCGAGGCCGGCACCCCACCCATCATCGAGGCCATCGGCCTCCACGCCGCCATCGACTACCTCTCCGCCTTGGGCATGGAGGCGGTGCGGACCCACGAGGTGAGCCTCACCGCCTACGCCATGCGGACCCTCACCGAGCGAGTGGGCGAGCGGCTCACCATCCACGGCTCGCCCGAGCCGGCCCAGCGGGGCGGCGTGCTGTCCCTTGCCATCGACGACGTGCACCCCCACGACCTGGCCCAGGTGATGGACGAGCACGCCGTCTGCGTCCGTCCCGGCCACCACTGCGCCAAGCCCCTCATGCAGGTGTTGGGTGTCGGCGCCACCGCTCGGGCATCGTTCTACGTGTACAACGACACCGACGACGTCGACGCCCTGGCCGATGCCCTCGTGGCCGCGGCCGACTTCTTCGCCCTCTGACACCCTGCACCGGAGACCGCCATGCCCGGACTGGAAGACCTCTACCGGGAGATCATCCTCGACCACTACCGCAGCCCCCGGAACCGGGGCGAGCTGCCCGTGCCCCCGGCCACCAAGACCGAGGGGTTCAACCCGCTGTGCGGCGACGAGATCGTCGTCTACGTCACCCTCGACGACGGTGTCGTGTCCGACATCCGCATCGCCGGGCAGGGCTGCTCGATCAGCCAGTCGTCGGCGTCGATGATGTCGGCCGCGGTGAAGGGCAAGACGGTGCAGGAGGTCGAGAACCTCACCACGGCCTTCAAGTCCATGATGTCGATCCACGAGTCGACCCTGGGCGGTGACGGCGACGGCGAGGTCATCGAGGCCCCGGAGGGCGTGAAGCTGGGCGACCTGGAGGCCCTGCAGGGCGTGGTGAAGTTCCCCGTCCGCATCAAGTGCGCCACCCTCTCCTGGAACACCCTCGCCCAGGCCATCACCGACGCCAGCGCCTGACCGGTCCGGTAGCGACATGGGCGCGGTGATCGACGCGGGGCGGACCGACGCCGTGCTGTTCGACATGGACGGCGTGCTGACGGACACGGCGTCGGTGCACGGCGCAGCCTGGGCCCAACTCTTCGACGAGGCCCTGCCGCTGCTGGCCCCCGACATGGCCCACCTCCCCTTCTCCTCCGACGACTACCGCCGCCTGGTCGACGGGCGGGCCCGCATCGACGGGGTGGAGGCGGTGCTGGCCGACCGGGGCGTCGCCCTGCCCCGGGGGGACATCGCCGATGCCCCGGGCACGGGCACGGCCTGGGCCCTGGCCAACCGGAAGAACGCCCTGTTCCACGTGGCCCTCGACCGGGTGGGCGTCGCCACCTTCCCCACCAGCATCATCGTGCTCGACGCCGTGCGGGCCGCCGGGGTGCCCACCGCCGTGGTGTCGGCCAGTCGCAACCGGGCCGACGTGCTGGCCGCCGCCGGCCTGGCCGACCGCTTCGACGCCGCCGTCGACGGCCTCGACATCGAGGAACACGGCCTGGCCGGCAAGCCCGCTCCCGACACCTTCCTGGAGGCGGCCCGCCGCCTCGGTGCCGATCCGGCCCGGTCGGTCGTCGTGGAGGACGCCGTGTCCGGCGTCGCTGCCGGAGCCGCCGGGGGCTTCGGCCTCGTCATCGGGGTGGCCCGCCACGACGACCCCGCCACGCTCCTCGCCGCCGGGGCCACCGTCGTCGTGACCGACCTGGCCGAGGTCACCGTGACCCCATGACCCTCGCCACCCGCCCCCCGTTCATCGGGGCGGGGTGGGAGGGGGTCCGGAGACGCGCGACGATGCAGCGATGCACGTACGGCTCCGACCCCGGGTGACCAGCTGATGGGCGGAGGCAACGGCAGCGGCGGGAACGACCCGGGCCTGGTGAACCGCACCGGGTGGGAGTTCACCTACGAGGGCGTGCACCCCGACGTGGAGGGGCGCCGCGAGGCCCTCTGCACCCTGGGCAACGGCTACATGGGCACCCGGGGAGCCGCCCCCGAGGCCACGGCCGACGGCGTCCACTACCCAGGTACCTACGTGGCCGGCGTCTACAACCGCCTCACCACCGAGCTGGCCGGCACCAGGATCGACCACGAGAGCCTGGTCAACATCCCCAACTGGCTGCCCCTCGCCTTCCGGGGCGGGCCGGCCACCCCGGCCGAGGGGCGGCCGGCGCCATGGTTCTCCCCCGAGGCCGGCGAGGTGCTGGAACTGCGCCAGACCCTCGACATGCACCGGGGCACCCTGCGCCGCCGACTGCGGGTGCGCGACGAGGACGGCCGCATCACCGCCATCGACGAGCGCCGCATCGTCTCCATGGCCGACCCCCACCTCGCCGCCATCGAGCAGGTGATCACGCCCGAGAACTGGTCGGGCCGCCTGGAGGTGCGCTCCGCCCTCGACGGCCGGGTCGCCAACACCAACGTGGCCGAGGACCGCCTCCTGGCCAACCAGCACGTCCACGCCGTCGACATCGGCTGGGCCGAGGCCGGCGTCGACTGGCTGGAGGTCGACACCTCGTGGTCGCACGTGCGGGTCGCCCTCGCCGCCCGCTCCCACCTGGAGGCCGAGGGGCCGGTGCGGGTGCGGTTCGAGACCTCGGCCCAGCCCGAGCTGGTGAGTCGAGTGCTGTCCTGCGACGCCGTCGAGGGCCAGTCCGTCACCGTCGAGAAGGTCGTGGCCATCTACACCGGCCGCGACCCCGCCGTGGGCCGGCCCCTGGAGTCGGCCCGCGACGCCCTCGTCGGCGCCGGCTCGTTCGAGGAGCTGCTCTACGCCCACGAGCTGGCGTGGAAGCACCTGTGGGAGCGGTGCGAGATCGACGTCAACGACGGCCTGGGCGACGAGGACGTCATCGCCGCCGTGCGCCTCCACGCCTTCCACATCCTGCAGACGGCCTCGCCCCACGCCACCGACATCGACGCCAGCGTCACCGCCCGGGGCCTCCACGGCGAGGGCTACCGGGGCCACATCTTCTGGGACGAGCTGTTCGTCTTCCCCTTCCTCAACCTGCGATTCCCCGACATCACCCGGGCCCTGCTCCGCTACCGGGCCCGCCGCCTGCCCGCCGCCCGCCGCCAGGCCACCGAGCTCGACCAGCGAGGGGCCCGGTTCCCCTGGCAGTCCGGCAGCGACGGCACCGAGCAGACCCCCACCCAGCTCTGGAACCCCCGGTCGGGGCGGTGGATGCCCGACAACTCCCGCCGCCAGCACCACGTGGGCCTGGCCGTGGTGTGGAACGTGTGGCAGTACCACCAGGTGAGCGGCGACTACCGGTTCATGCTCGAGTACGGCACCGAGCTGCTCGTCGAACAGGCCCGCTTCTGGACAGGGCTGGCCACCTGCGACCCTGACGACGGCCGCTACCACATCCGGGGCGTGATGGGCCCCGACGAGTACCACGACGGCTATCCCGGCCGCACCGGTGAGGGCATCGACGACAACGCCTACACCAACGTGCTCGTGAGCTGGCTGCTCCAACGGGTGCTGGAGCAGCGCCGGGGCTTCAGCGGGCACCGGGCCGAGATCCAGCTCTGGGAGCGACTGGGTGTCACCCCCGAGGAGGCCGAGCACTGGGAGGAGGTGGCCCGGCTCCTCCACGTGCCCTTCCACGACGGGATCATCAGCCAGTTCGCCGGCTGGGACGAGCTCCAGGAGATCGACTGGGCGGGCTACCGGGAGCGCTACGGCAACATCGGGCGCCTCGACCTGATCCTGGAGGCCGAGGGCGACAGCACCAACTACTACAAGCTGGCCAAGCAGGCCGACGTCCTCATGCTCTTCTACCTGATGACGCCGGAGGAGCTGCGGGAACAGCTCGCCTCGATGGGCTACGCGTGCGAGCCCGGCCTCCTCGACCGCACCGTCGAGTACTACATCGAGCGCACCGCCCACGGGTCGACGCTGAGCCGCATCGTCTACGCCTGGGTGATGGCCCGGGTCGACCCGGCCCGGTCCTGGGAGCTGTTCCGCGAGGCTCTGGCCGCCGACATCGACGACACCCAGGGCGGCACCACCCCTGAGGGCATCCACCTCGGGGCCATGGCCGGCAGCCTCGACCTGCTCCAGCGCTGCTACAGCGGCCTGGAGCTGCGGGGCGACGAGCTGTGGTTCGACCCCCAGCTCCCCGCCGAGATCCACCACCTGGCCTTCGACCTCGTCCACCGCGACCGCACCCTGGCCGTGGAGCTGTCCCACGAGTCCCTGCGCGTCGAGGTCGAGCCCGGCCCGGCCACGCCGGTGTGGGTCGGGGTGCGGAACTCCGTGCACCAGCTCTGCCCCGGTGAGGTTCTCGAGGTCCCCCTGCGCTGAGCCTCGCCCCGGTCCGTTCTTGCGCCCGGACGTCGCTCCCACGGCGACATCTCGGCGCAAGAACTGATCAGTCGGCGACCAGGGTGTTGATCGCCGCGGCCAGGGCCACGTCGCGGTCGGTGATGCCGCCGGCGTCGTGGCTCACCAGGTCGATCACCACCCGGTTCCACGAGTTGGACCAGTCGGGGTGGTGGCCGGCCTTCTCGGCCAGCAGGGCGACCCGGGTCATGAAGGCGAAGGCCTCGGAGAAGTCGGCGAAGGTGAGCTCCCGGTGGAGCTTCCCGTCGACGACGTCCCACCCGGGCGGGGCCGTGGGCGTGTCGGTCATGTCCCCAGTCTCCCCGCCCACCGGCGGGCGACGCAGGAACGGTCAGGCGGGGCCGAAGGGGCCGGCGCCGAAGGGGTCGTCGACCACCGGCACCTGGTCGGCGAAGGAGCTCTCGCCGAACACGTCGATGTGTCGAGGGGCCGACGGGGCCATCTCGTCCTCGGGCCGGATCCAAGCGGTGTAGCCCTCGGCCTCCAGGCGGTCGGCCAGCTCCGGTCCCCCGCTGTCGCGGATCTCGCCCCGCACCAGGATGTGGACCCGGTCGGCCCGCAGCTCCCGGAGCACCCGGGTGTAGTGGGTGATGCACAGGACGCCGAGGCCGTCCTCGGTGGCCTCCTCGACCCGGCGGGAGCAAGCCCGCAGGGCGTCGACGTCGAGCCCGGAGTCGAGCTCGTCGAGGATGGCGAACCGGGGGGCCAGCACCCCGAGCTGCATGGTCTCGTTGCGCTTCTTCTCGCCGCCCGAGAGGTCGACGTTGAGGGGGCGTTCCAGGAACCGCTCGTCGAACCCGATGCGCTCGGCCTCGACGACCATGCGGGCTCGCATGTCGGACGTGTCCCGGCCCGAGGCGGCGAAGGCGGCCGACAGCGAGTCGACCAGTGACACGCCCGGCACCTCCGTCGGGTACTGCATCACCAGGAACAGGCCGGCCCGGGCCCGCTCCCACGTGGGCAGGGCCAGCAGGTCGACCCCGTCGAGGGTGACCGAGCCGCCGGTGACCTCGTAGCCGGGGCGGCCCATGAGCACGTGGGACAGGGTGGACTTGCCCGCCCCGTTGGGCCCCATCACGGCGTGCACCTCGCCGGCCCGCACCGTCAGGTCGACCCCCTGGAGGATCTCCGTGCCCCCCGCGGTGGCCCGCAGGCCCTCGATCACCAGCTCCGAGCTCATGAAGCCACCTCCACGTAGACGTCGTCGCCCTCGACGGTGACGGCGTAGACCGGGATGGGCCGGTTGGCGGGCAGGGCCGACGGCTCGCCCGTCTCCAGGGAGAAGGCCGAGCCGTGCTTCCAGCACTCGATCTCGCGGGTGGCGCTCAGCACCTCGCCCTCGGACAGGGAGATGCGCTGGTGCGAGCAGATGTCGCCCACCGCGTAGAAGTCGTCGCCGATGCGGACCAGGGCGATCAGGTGCCCATCGACCTCGACCCGGCGGGCCTCGCCGTCGGCCACGTCGCCCCGGGCGCAGACCCGGGTTCGCACGGTGGTGCCCCCGTCGCTCATCGGCTGACCTCCGCCCGGACCTGGCGGTCGAGGCGCTCCTCGATGGCCGCCTGGATCACGGCCCGCACCGGGGCGGGGGCGGGCATGCGGGCCAGGACGTCGGCGAAGAAGCCCGACACCACCAGGCGCTCGGCCACCTCTGGGGGCACCCCCCGGCTCTCCAGGTAGAAGCGCTGGTCCTCGTCGATGGGGCCGACGGTCGAGGCGTGGCTGCACCGCACGTCGTTGTTCTGGATCTCCAGGTTGGGCACCGACTCGGCCCACGCCTCGTCCGACAGCTTGAGGTTGCGGTTGGTCTGGTAGGCGTTGGTGCCCCGGGCGTCGGGGCGGACGGTGATGAGCCCGGTGTAGATCGACCGGCTCTTGCCGCCGACGGCCCCCTTGAAGAGGAGGTCGGACTGGGTGTCAGGGGCCCGGTGGTCCTGGAAGGTGCGGAAGTCGAGGGTCTGGGTGTCCTCGCCGAAGTAGGCGGCGAGGAGGTCGCCCGTGGCCCCCCGCCCGTCGAGGCGGCAGTCGGTGCGCACCCGGGTGTAGTCGCCGCCCAGGGCGACGAGGGCGGCGGTGAGGTGGCCCTCCTGCCCCACCCGGGCGACCTGGTTGGCCATCTGCCACACGGTCGCACCGTGCTCCTGGGTGCTCAGGTAGGCCAGCCGGGCCCGGGGGGCGACATCCAGCTCCACCAGGGGCAGCACCAGGGCGGTGGCGGCCACGGAGGTCTGGTGCTCCACGATCGACACGGCGGCCCCGTCGGCGACCACCACGCTGATGCGGGGGGCGGACAGGCCGCCGTCGGTGACGGCGATGGTGCGGATCAGGATCGGGGCGACGACCTGGGCTCCCCGGCGCACCCGGATGCTCAGCACTGACGGGGCCAGGGCGAGCGTCCACTCGGCCAGGGCGTCGTGGGCCTCGTCCATGACGGAGCCGACCCCCGGGACGGCGTCGGTGTCGACGGTGACGGTGTCGTCGCGGACGACCACATCGGCCACCCACCCGTCGACCACGGTGACCTCGGCCGCCCACGGCCCCTCGGGCTCGGGCAGGGCGGGCGGCGGCCCGGCGGCGTGGTCCGGGGCGACCAGCACGGGGGCGAAGCGATCCAGGTCGAGCTCGTCGACCCGGCTGTAGCGCCACTCCTCAGCCTCGGGGCTGGGGAGGCCGAGAGCCTCGGCCCGACCGACCGCGGCGAGGCGCGCCGTCACGTCTCCCGGGAGGGCAGCGAGGTCGTCAGGCGTGGGGCTCAGGGGGTTCCTCCGTGCGTGCGGGCCCTGATGGGCCGACGGTCGAGGCTACCGGCCGGCCCCCCGCCGCCCCCACCCGACGCTCCCGTTCGCACCGGTCGACGGAAGCGGAGGTGCCGGTGACGGCGGCGGGTGGACCGCTGCGGTCGAGCTCGGGCGCCGTCGGTTGGAGACCGACGGATCGCCTCACGGCGCGAGCATCAAGCCACGGCGCTGCCGCCACCCTCGGCGCGACGACGGCCGGCC
>CAZXRA010000303.1:0-2696 GCA_964643485.1 uncultured Iamiaceae bacterium
GATGATGCAGCGCCGCT
Organism: uncultured Iamiaceae bacterium; assembly: GCA_964643485.1. Taxonomy (GTDB): domain Bacteria; phylum Actinomycetota; class Acidimicrobiia; order Acidimicrobiales; family Iamiaceae; genus Iamia. Next base: position 18 of record CAZXRA010000303.1, read on the forward strand.
TCTTGAAGGCGGGCTTGAATGCACCCTTGGTGGCGAGGGTCTCGGAGCGGGCGTTGATCATGCGGCTGCCGACCTTCGGATCCTTGGCCCAGATCGGCACCAGGCCCCAGTGGAAGGCGTCGACCCGCCGCACCCCCCCGTCGGCGTGGACCACGTAGACGTCGTTGGTGGGCGCCACGTTCCAGCTCTTCTCCAGGGCCTCCTCGGGGGCCTCGGCTCCGAAGTAGGACGCCAGGTCGGCCGGCGAGCTGGAGGACACGAAGCGGCCGCACACGGCGGAGGACGCTACTTGCCCGACCGCGCCGTGGGGCCCGGGCCCTGGTCAGCGGGCGATGGGACCGATGTCATGTCGACAACGGGTGACGGCGTACGGTACGCAGCGATGAGTTTCCCGGTGCGCCTGCGTCGGAGACGGCATCTCATCCCCTCCCGGGCCCGGCCCCCCGGCCCCCCGGCGACGACCCCCTGACCTGGAGGCTCCCCGTGTTCGCACGCCTCGGCACCTGGACGTACGACCGCCGCAAGCTCGTCCTCCTCGTCTGGATCGTGGCGTTCCTGGTCGGCGGGGCCATGTCGGGATCGGGCGGCTCGTTCAAGGACGAGTTCAACCCGCCCGCCTCGGACTCCACCGACGGCCTCCGCCTGCTGGAGGACCACTACGGCGGACAGGGCGCCGGCTTCTCCGGCCAGATCGTCTTCCGGGCCGAACAGGGCGTCGACGATCCCGAGGTGCAAGCGGCCATGGAGGCCCTCTTCACCAAGGTGGACGCGCTGCCCGAGGTGCTCGCCGTACAGAACCCCTACGATCCCGCGTCCGGCGGGCGTCTGATCGCCGCCAACGGGCCGGAGGCCGGCAAGGTCGCCTATGCGAGCGTGGAGCTGCCCGACGGCAGCGACCAGGGCGATGCCGCCGTCGTCCGCGACGCGATCATCGCCGACACACCCGAGATCGACGGCCTCCAGGTCGAGCGGGGGGGCATGGCCTTCGCCGAGTTCGAGACGCCGTCGTCGGAGACCATCGGCCTGGCCTTCGCCATCGTCATCCTGATCGTCGCCTTCGGGTCGGTGCTCGCCATGGGACTGCCGATCGGCGTGGCCCTGTTCGGCATCGGGATCGGCACGGGCATCGTGACAGTGCTCAGCTTCGTCCTCCCCGTCCCCGAGTTCGCCACCTTCCTCGGGGTGATGATCGGGCTCGGTGTCGGCATCGACTACGCCCTGCTCATCGTCACCCGCTTCCGAGAACAGCTCCACGGGGGCCACGACGTGCGGGAGTCGGTCGCCATCGCCATGGATACCGCCGGCCGGTCGGTGCTGTTCGCCGGGTGCACCGTCGTCATCTCCCTGCTGAGCATGATGCTGGTCGGCGTCAAGTTCGTGCAGGGCCTCGCCGTCAGCTCCGCCTCGGTGGTCGCGGTGACGGTGCTGGCATCGCTCACCCTGCTGCCGGCCCTGCTCGGCTTCGCCGGGGAGCGAGTCGAGCTCACCCGCCGCCGGGGCCTGCTCGCCGCGGCCCTGGCCGCCCTGGGCCTGCTCGCCGCCGGGTTCAAGATCACGCCCCTCGCCCTCCTCGCCTTCGTCGCCGCCCTCCTCGTCCTGCTGGCCGGCTTCTTCGTCTCGTGGCTGAAGGCCGAGGTCCCCCGGAGCGAGCCCAAGCCTCGCGACCAGACCACGGCCTACCGCTGGAGCCGGGTGATCCAGCACCACCCGTGGATCTCGGCCCTCGCCGCCACCCTGGTGCTCGTGCTGCTCGCCGTCCCGGTGCTGTCGCTGCGCCTCGGGTTCTCCGACGAGAGCAACTACGACGAGTCGACCACCACCCGCAAAGCCTACGACCTCCTGGCCGAGGGCTTCGGCGAGGGGGCCTCCGGCCCTCTGATCCTCGTCGCCTCGGTGTCGGGCCCCGACGATGTCGCCGCGCTGGCCGACGTGCAGCGCGCCGTGCAGAGTGCCGACGGCGTGGCGTTCGCCTCGCCCCCGACGCCGAACGATCCGGAGAACCCCGAGGCCGTCCAGTGGTTCGTCCAGCCCTCGACGGGACCGCAGACCGAGGCCACCCAGCAGCTCCTCAGCCACCTGCGCAACGACATCCTCCCGCCCCTCGAGGAGGCCGCCGACGTCCAGATCCACGTGACCGGCCAGGTCGCGGGCAGCCGCGACTTCTCGGACTACCTGCAGTCCCGGCTCCCCTGGTTCTTCGGTGCCGTGCTGCTGCTGTCGTTCCTGCTCCTGATGGCGGTGTTCCGGTCGGTTCTCGTCCCCCTCAAGGCCGTGATCATGAACCTGCTGTCGATCGGCGCCGCCTACGGCATCGTGGTGGCCCTGTTCCAATGGGGCCACCTGAGCGACATCACCGGCGTCCAGCCGGCCCCGATCGAGCCGTGGGCGCCGATGATGCTGTTCGCCATCGTCTTCGGCCTGTCGATGGACTACGAGGTGTTCCTGCTCACCCGCGTGCGGGAGGAGTACGACCGCACCGGCGACAACCGTCGCGCCGTGGCCGATGGCCTGGCGGCGACGGGCCGCGTCATCTCCGCTGCCGCCGCGATCATGGTCTGCGTCTTCGGCGCCTTCATCCTCAGCGACGAGCGGGCGCTCAAGCTCCTCGGCTTCGGGCTCGCCTTCGCCATCCTCATCGACGCGACGCTCGTGCGCCTCGTCCTCGTGCCCTCAGCGATG
>CAZXRA010000304.1:0-19440 GCA_964643485.1 uncultured Iamiaceae bacterium
CGAAGTCGGCGGGGTTGCGCTTGGCCTCGATGCCCTCGACCCGACCGGTCGACTCGAGGTCGTCGAGACGGAGGTCGGCGAACTCGGCGTAGCGGGGGAAGGTCGACACGTCGAAGTAGACGCCATCGTCGATGACGTAGGTGTGGCCCTGCTCCTCCAGGGTGCGGACCATGGCGATCTGCTCGGCGATGTGGTCGGCGGCCCGGGGCACGACGTCGGGCTCCAGGCACCCCAGGCGGCGCCGGTCGTCGGCCCACTGGGCGGTGTAGCGGGCCGCGATCTCAGCCGCCGTCTCCCCTGAGGTGGCCGCGGCCTTCTCCACCTTGTCCTCACCCTCGTCGGCATCACCGACGAGGTGGCCCACGTCGGTGATGTTGGTGACGAAGGTGACCTCGTAGCCGGCGGCGGCGAGCACCCGGCGGAGCAGGTCGGGGTAGAGCTGGGGCCGCATGTTGCCGAGGGTCTGCGGGGCGTAGACGGTGGGCCCGCACGTGTAGATGCCGACCTTCGGTGGGACGAGCGGCACGAAGGGCCGCACCTCGCGGGTGCGGGTGTCGTGCAGCCGGATCTCCTCCAGCCCCGGCGGGACGGTCCCCTCGGTCATCCCCCGATCATGGCCGATGGCTGCCGGTCAACCGGTTCGGAGGGCGTTCCGGGAGGGCCGTACTGTCTGGCCATGCCTGAGCCGACGCCCCGCGCCGAGCGCACCGTCCCCGACAAGCCCGCGCTGGAAGGGCTGGAGGCCCGCTGGAGCGAGCGGTGGGAGGCCGACGGCACCTACCGCTTCGCCGGCGATCGCCCCCGCGCCGAGGTGTACTCCATCGACACGCCGCCCCCCACCGTGTCGGGGTCGCTCCACGTCGGCCACATCTTCAGCTACACCCACACCGACACCATCGCCCGCTACCAGCGCATGCGGGGCAAGGATGTCTTCTACCCCATGGGGTGGGACGACAACGGGCTGCCCACCGAGCGTCGGGTGGAGAACTTCTACGGCGTCCGCTGCGTCCCCTCCGTCCCCTACGACCCCGACCTGAAGCCCCCCGCCGAGCCGGCCAAGAAGCGCCAGGACTACCTGGCCGTCAGCCGTCGCAACTTCGTCGCCCTGTGCGAGGAGCTCACCCTGGCCGACGAGCAGGCCTTCGAGGAGCTGTGGCGCCTGGTCGGCCTGTCCATCGACTGGTCCCGCACCTACACCACGGTCGGCGACGACGCCCAGCGCACCAGCCAGCGGGCCTTCCTCCGCAACCTGGCCCGGGGCGAGGCCTACTCGTCCGAGGCCCCCTCCCTGTGGGACACCACCTTCCAGACGGCGGTGGCCCAGGCCGAGCTGGAGGACCGGGAACGCCCCGGCGCCTACCACGACCTGGCCTTCCCCCGCAGCGACGGGCAGGGCGACATCGTCATCTCCACCACCCGCCCCGAGCTGCTGGTGAGCTGCGTCGCCCTGGTGGCCCACCCCGACGACGAGCGCTACCAGAAGCTGTTCGACAGCACGGTCACCACCCCCGTGTTCGGGGTGGAGGTGCCGATCCGAGCCCACCGCCTGGCCGACCCCGAGAAGGGCACCGGCATCGCCATGATCTGCACCTTCGGCGACACCACCGACGTCACCTGGTGGCGGGAGCTCGACCTGCCCACCCGGGCCGTCCTCGGCAAGGACGGCCGCCTCTCCTTCGACGCCCCGGCCTGGCTCACCACCGACGACGCCCGGAATGCCTACGCCCGCATCGCCGGCAAGGGCGCGGGCGGCGCCCAGCAGGCCATGGTCGAGCTCCTCCGGGAGGCCGGCGCCCTCCAGGGTGAGCCCGAGAAGATCACCCACCCGGTGAAGTTCTACGAGAAGGGTGACCGCCCCCTGGAGATCGTCACCACCCGCCAGTGGTACATCCGCAACGGGGGCCGCTCGGCCGACCTGCGCGAGGCGTTCCTGGCCCGGGCCCGCGACCTGTCCTGGCACCCCGACTACATGCGCCACCGCTACGACAGCTGGGTCGAGGGCCTCAACGGCGACTGGCTCATCTCCCGGCAGCGGTTCTTCGGCGTGCCCATCCCCCTCTGGTACCGGCTCGACGCCGAGGGCCGCCCCGGCTATGACGACCCGATCGCCCCCGACGAGGCCAGCCTGCCCATCGACCCGCAGTCGCACATCCCCCCGGGCTACACCGAGGACCAGCGGGACCAGCCCGGCGGCTTCACCGGCGACCCCGACATCATGGACACCTGGGCCACCTCGTCCCTCACCCCCCAGATCGCCTGCCGGTGGGAGGAGGACCCCGACCTCTTCGCCCGCACCTTCCCCATGGACCTGCGCCCCCAGGCCCACGAGATCATCCGCACGTGGCTGTTCTCCACCGTGGTCCGCAGCCACTACGAGCACGGCACCCTGCCCTGGGCCAACGCCGCCCTGTCGGGGTGGATCCTCGACCCCGACCGCAAGAAGATGTCGAAGTCGAAGGGCAACGTCGTCGTTCCCCTCGACCTGCTCCAGCAGCACGGCGCCGACGCCGTCCGCTACTGGGCCGCCTCGGGCCGCCCCGGCACCGACACCGCCTTCGACACCGGGCAGATGAAGATCGGGCGCCGGCTGGCCATCAAGATCCTCAACGCCAGCCGCTTCGCCCTCAACCTCGGTCCCGCCCCGGCCGGAGCCACACCCACCGAGGCCCTCGACCGCTCCGTCCTCGCCGCCCTGGCCACGCTGGTGGACGAGGCCACCCGGGCCTTCGAGGGCTACGACTACGCCCGGGCCCTCCAGCGGGCCGAGACCTTCTTCTGGGCCTTCTGCGACGACTACCTGGAGCTGGTGAAGACCCGGGCCTACGGGGAGGATCCCGACGACGCCGGGGCCGCCTCGGCCCGGGCCACCCTGGAGCTGGCCCTGTCCACCCTGCTCCGCCTGTTCGCCCCGTTCCTGCCCTACGCCACCGAGGAGGTCTGGTCGTGGTGGCAGGAGGGCTCGGTGCACCGGGCCCCGTGGCCCGAGGCCGCCGCCCTGCGCACCGCAGCCGGCAACGCTGACCCCCTCATCCTGGAGGTGGCTGGCGCCGTGCTGGGCGAGGTCCGCAAGGCCAAGTCCGACGCCAAGCGCGCCATGCGGGCCGAGGTCTCCACCGTCGCCGTCACCGACCGCCCCGACCGCATCGCCGCCCTCGAGGCGGCGGCGGCCGACGTCCGCGACGCCGGCCGCATCGCCGAGCTCACCTGGCAGGCCGCCACCGACGGGGCCGACGCCACCGTCACCGCCGCCCTCGCCCCCGAGTAGGCCGCCGCCCGTCGAAAGGTCAATCCTCCACCCATGCGGTGGCACATTGACCTTTCGTTTCGCCCGCCCCAATCGAAAGGGCATTCCTCCACCTATACGGTGGCAAATTGACCTTTCGTCAGCCGTCGGAGATGGTGGGGCCGACGGGGGTGAGCTGGAGGAGCCCGACGTGCAGGCGCCGGGGGTTGGGGGGTCCGATCGCCCGGGGGTCCCAGCCGGCGTAGGCCACGCCCCACCGCCCGTCGGCCCGACGGAACACCTCGGCCCCGCCCGGCCCGGCCACCTTCCCGTCGCTGCGCAGCAGCACGTTGTCGCCCGCCGGCCGGGTGCACGGACCGAGGGGACCGGCGCAGGTGGCGTAGCCCACGGCGTAGCGGTCACTGTTCCAGGCGTTGGCGGAGTAGACGAGGAGCCAGGTGTCGTCGATGCGCACCATGGACGGGCCCTCGATGGTGCGTCCCTCCCAGCCCCGCTCCACCTGGAGCAGGGACACCGCGAACCACGTGAAGCGCGTCCCTCCCGGGTCGAGGGGTTGGGCCCAGAGCTGGGCCGCTCCGCCGACGGTCTCCCCCTCGGTCTTCCAGGCCAGGAACAGGTTGCCCCCCTCGTCCCGGAAGGGATGGGCGTCGATGGCCCCGCCCTGACCCCGGGGGCAGACCAGCGGGCTGGTGGTGTGGTCGACGTACGGCCCCTGGGGGGCAGTGGCCGTGGCCACGCCGATGCACTGGCGATCGGAGGCCCGATCCCGCACCGTGTAGTAGAGGGCGAACCCACCGCGGATCCGCGCCACCGAAGGCGCCCATGTGAAGCCGGGCCGGGCCCACGCCGCCACCTGGGTGAGGGCCGAGCCGGCGATCGACCACTCGACCAGGTCCCGGGACGTGAGCACCTGCACCGTGCCGGCCGGACCGTTGGTGGCGAAGGCGTAGTAGGTGCCGTCCGCCTCGATCACGGACGGATCGGGGAAGTCGTAGGGATGGACGGCGGCGACGATGCCGTCGGCCAGCTCCTCGGCCCGGCGACACGAGCGACGGCCACCCTCCAGGATGAAGGCCGAGGCCGATGCGCTGTCGTCCTCCAGGGCGGCCCGGGCCCCGTCGAGGGCGGCCACGCAGGCCTGGAGCACCTCGATCTGGCGGACCTGCTCGTCGCTGAGGGTGCTCAGGGCCACGATGGCGCTCTGGGCGTCGCGCAGGCGGGCTCTCAGGGCGGCCAGCTCCTCGATGGCGATGCTGATCCGCTCGGCCCCGGCGCGATCCCGCGTCGCCCCGCTCTCGTTGGCGGCGATGAACCGCTCCACCCGGGCCAACTGGGCATCCGCCGCGGCGAGGGCCCGCTCGTCCTCCCGCAACGTGGCCTGTGCCGCCCGGCGGGCGGCGAGGGCATCGCCTCGCTGGCGCCACCCGGCCCCAGCGACCACCGCGGCGGCGATGACCGCGACGGCGACGAGGAGATGCGCCCCGCGTCGCCTCGTCATCCTCCCCCTCCGGCCAGGGCATCGAGCAGGGACCGGCACGCCGGGCTCACGGGGGGCACCACGATCCCGGGGTCGGCCGTGGCCAGGAAGGCGGTGTCCAGGAGGGGCCGCACCTCGGCCAGGCACCCCTCGAGCTGGGGCAGGTCGGCGCCCTGCTGCTGCACCCGCTCGTCCAGGCCCTGACGCTCGGCCTCCACCGCCGCCGTGTCCCGCCGGGCCGTGGCCACGACGTCGGTGAGGGTGTCCTCGGCGAGTTGCAGCTCCACCAGGCGGGCCCGCTGGGCCTGCCGGGCGGCGGAGGCGCCGGCCGCCTGGACGTAGGAGGCGTCGAGAGCGGTGAGACGGGCGTCGACCGCGGCCTCGGCTCGGACTCGCCGGGTCGCCATCGCTGCGCTCTGGGCCCTGACCGCCTCCGCCTCGCGCCGCGCCCCGGCCGCCGACCGCTGCGTCGTCACCGCCCCCAGGAGGGCCAGAGCCAGGAGCAGCAGCCCACCCCACCGTCGCAGCCGCCGTCCCGATGCGACCCTTGGACGGGTGATGTCGACCCAGCGCGGTCCCATCAGTTCCGCCGCTGCGCTGTTCATGCCCTTCTGACGCTCGCCGGGCCGGTTTGGTTCACATGACCTGGTTCACACGCGGGGAAGACGGTCCGGGGCCGCACTACACCGTGCCGCCGCCCGACCCGGGCACGAGCGTGGACATCTCCACCCCGGCGGTGGTGAGAGCGGCCCGGATCTCCTGGCGCAGGGCCCGCAGCACCTTCCACTGCGACCCCGGCGTCACCTTCAGGACGAGCCGGAGGGTGATCCCCTGGGGGGTCAGGGCCTCGACGCCCCACACCTCGGCCTCGGCCAGCACATCGCCGGCCAGCTCGGAGCGGCCCGCCACCTCGTCGGCCGAGTCCTTCATCACCCCGAGGGCCCGTTCGACGTCGGTGCCGTGGGCCACGACGATGTCGAGCACGGCCCGGGCCCACTGCTGGGACTGGTTGCCCACCCGCAGGATCTCCCCGTTGGGTACGTGCCAGACCGTCCCGTTCACGTCGCGCAGGCGCGTCGTCCGCAGGTTCACGGCCTCGACGGTGCCCACCGCCTCGCCCAGGTCGACGACGTCGCCCACGCCGTACTGGTCCTCGAGGAGGATGAAGATGCCGGACAGGAAGTCGCGCACCAGGCTCTGAGCCCCGAAGCCGAGGGCGATGCCCACCACACCGGCCCCGGCGATCAGGGGCCCCAGGTCGAGGCCCAGCACGTCCAACGTGTAGACGGTGGCGAAGGCGTAGATCACGCCGCTGGACAGGCTCTTCAGCACGCCGGTGATCGTCTCGGCCCGGGCCGCCGAGCGGATGCTCGGGACCTGGGCGCTGATCAGGATGCTGGGCGCCCGCTCCCGCGCTCGCTTCAGCCGACCCGACCCCACCGAGCCCACGAGGCGCTCGGAGAACCGCCGGATGAAGCGGCGCACGACCCGCGACAGCATCCACGCCACCAGCCAGATGATGGCGATGCGCAGGGGTTTGTCGACGAGCCAGCTCGCCACGTCGGACCAGCCCTCGCTGCCCGTGGCGTCGAAGGCCGCCTCGCACACGATGCCGGGCGACTCGCCACAGGCGGCCTCGAGCCCGTCGTCGACCTGTGCGATCAGCATGACCGCAAGGACCCTAGAGGACGCGTCCGCAGTGGGGGTGCGCCCCCTTTGGGCTCACCGGGTGGGCGGGGCCCGACGTTCGACCACCCGTCCCACCGCGGCCAGGAGCCGCAGCGCCGGGTGGTAGCGCACCATCATCTCGATCACCCGTAGGACGGGATCCGGGGGCGGGGGCCGGAGCATGACGGCCCGGGCCTCGGTCGCCCGGCGGAAGGCCTGGGCGTCACCCCCCAGGTCGGGGTGACACCGGCGGGCGGCATGGCGAAAGGCCTGCTCGACATCGGCGACCGGCGCCCCTAGGGGGACCGCCAGCACCCCTGCCGCTTCGACCCGGTTCACGGGATCGACGCTAGCGGTGGCGAGGAACGCCGGCGGGCCTTCCTTCGCACCTGCTCTGACCAGGGAACGGTTACGGTGTCGCCATGGTTGCGACACAGATGGGCCTTCGGGCACGGAAGAAGCAAGCGACGGCTGCTGCGCTCCAGCAAGCCGCCCTCGAGCTCTTCCTCGCCCGCGGATACGACGAGACGACGGTGCAGGACATCACCGACGCGGCGGGGGTGTCACAGCGGACGTTCTTCCGCTACTACCCCACCAAGGACGCGGTGCTCCTCACGGAACATGCCCGGCGGGAGACAGCCCTGCGGGAGCTCCTGGCCGGGCGACCGGAGGAGACGCCGGGGGAGCTGGTGCGGGCGGTGGCGACCCACCTCGTCGCCGACATCGAGGACCGCCGTGACCTGATGAAGGTCCAGGGCCAGGTTCTCCTCACCGTGCCGGTCCTGTCCGATCGCTTCGCCGGCCACCGCGAGAGGTTGGCCGACCTCATCGCCGACCACGTCGCCGTCACGCTCGGGGTCGACCTGAAGGACGATCCCCGTCCCCGTCTCGTCGGGGCCCAGGTGGTCCAGGTGTGGACCACGGCCACCGCCATGTGGCTCGACGAGGGCCAACAGCGCGACCTGGCGGCCATCGCCGATCAGGTTCTCAGCGCGGCCCGCAAGGACCCCGCCCTCGTGGGCTGATCTCGTCTCGGCCCCGGCCCCCCGGGTGGGTGGGCCGGGCCGGATGGCGATGGGCCGCGGCTACTCGGCCGCGGCCGCCGTGGTCGAGGTGGCGTCCGGGGCCGCAGTCGTCGTGGTGGAGCCCTCCGGGGCCACCGTGGTCGACGACCCGTCGGCCGGGGGCACGGCCGGCGCCGTCGTCGACGGGGCGTCGAGGACGTCGATCAGGTCGATGACGAACACCAGGGCCTCGTCGGGGGCGATGTCGGCCCCCGAGCCTGTCTCGCCGTAGCCCAGCTCCGCGGGGATGACGAGCTGACGCCGTCCGCCCACCTTCATGCCCGGGATGCCCTGGATCCACCCGTCGATCAACCCACCCGCGGTGAGGGGGAACTCGGCTGGCTCCCCCCCGTCCCACGACGAGTCGAACTGCTTGCCGGTGGAGCAGGCGATCCCGATGTAGTGGACCTTGATGGTCTTGTCGAGGACGGCTTCCTTGCCGTCGCCGACGGTGATGTCGGTCTTCCCCAGCTCGGTCGGCGTCTCACCCACGGGCATCTCGACGGTGGGCTTGCCCTCGGCCGGGGGGACGTCCTTGGGCTCCACGCACTCCTTGCCCTTGGCGCTGGGCAGCGGGGCGGCCGTGGTCGACGGCACCTGGGTGGGCAGCGATTCGTCCTTCAGGGCATCGGCGACCACGTTGTCGCCGTCGTCGTCACCACATGCGCCGAGGACGAGGACCAAGGCGGCGGCGACGCCGAGGGCGGCGAGGCGGCGGATGGGGCGGGGTGTGGTGGCAGACATCGGCCCGGGACCCTACCGGCCCGACCCGGGGTCCTGGTAGGCAGGGCGGGTCGACGGCATCGCCGACGGAGGGGCAGGGGTGCGCCCCGTGGTGTGACATGGGTCCCGAACCCCTTGTCGGGCCCGCCCCGTCCAGGTATTACTAGCGGTAACACCTTCGGGCCCTCCGCCTCCCCCGACTCTTCCGGAGCCCACGTGACCGTCACCGACGACCTCGTCAGCCCTCCCCCCGCCGACGCACCCGACGCCGCCCCCACCGGCGACGAGCGGCGCCACCACCGCATCGCCATCGTGGGCACCGGCTTCGCCGGCCTGGGCATGGCCATCCGCCTCCGCCAGGCCGGGATCCACGACTTCGTCGTGCTGGAGCGGGCCACCGATGTCGGCGGCACCTGGCGGGACAACCACTACCCGGGCTGCGCCTGCGACGTGCCCTCCCACCTCTACTCGTTCTCCTTCGCCCCCAACCCCGAGTGGAGCAACACCTACTCGCCCCAACCGGAGATCGGCGCCTACCTGCGGAACTGCGCCGACCGCTACGGCGTCCTCCCCCACGTCCTGTTCGGGGCCGACATCACCGAGGCCCGCTGGGACGAGGCCGAGCAGCGCTGGCACCTCACCACGCCCGTCGGCGAGGTCACCGCCGACGTGGTGATCAGCGGCAACGGTCCCCTGAGCGAGCCCCACCTCCCGGACCTGCCCGGCATGGAGCGCTTCGCCGGCACCGCCTTCCACTCAGCGGCGTGGGATCACGGCCACGACCTGGCCGGCCGCAGGGTGGCGGTGATCGGCACCGGCGCCTCGGCCATCCAGTTCGTCCCCGAGATCCAGCCCCAGGTCGAGCGGCTCACCGTGTTCCAGCGGACCGCCCCGTGGGTCGTCCCCCACCCGGGTCGGCCCGTCACCGACCGGGAGCACCGCCTCTACCGCCGGGTGCCCCTGGCCCAGAAGGCGGTGCGGGCCGGCGTCTACTGGGGGCGCGAGCTGCTCGTCCTCGGCTTCCGCCACCCGAAGCTCATGGGCCTGGCCGAGAAGGGGGCCCGCGACTTCCTGCACAAGCAGGTCCCCGATCCCGAGCTGCGGGCCAAGCTCACCCCGAGCTACTCCGTCGGCTGCAAGCGCATCCTGCCCTCCAACCGGTGGCTGCCCGCCCTGGCGCAACCCAACGTCGACGTGGAGACGTCGGGCATCGCCGAGGTGAGGGAGCGGTCGATCGTCACCGGCGACGGGCGGGAGGTCGACGTCGACACCATCATCTACGGCACCGGGTTCCACGTCACCGACAACCCGTTCGCCGAGCGGGTCCACGGTGTCGGCGGCCGGAGCCTGGCCGAGGCGTGGGCCGACGGCGTGCAGGCCTACGTGGGCAGCGCCGTCGCCGGCTTCCCCAACCTGTTCCTGCTCATCGGGCCCAACACCGCCTTGGGCCACTCGTCGATGGTGTTCATGATCGAGTCGCAGATCGCCTACGTCCTCGACGCCCTGCGCCGGATGGAGCGGGAGGGCATCGGACGGGTCGAGGTCCGGCGGGACGCCCAGGCCACCTACAACGACGAGATCCAGCGCCGCCTGGCCGGCACGGTGTGGATGTCGGGGTGCGCCTCCTGGTACCTCGACGCCCACGGCCGCAACCCCACCCTGTGGCCCGGCTTCACGTGGCAGTTCCGCCTCCGCACCCGCCGCTTCGACGCCGCCGCCTACGACCTCCAGCCCGCCCGGGTCCCTGCTCTGGCCGGCTAGGCGAACCGGATGTCGAGGCTGCGCAGGTAGGTGTGGAGGCCGGCGTCCTGCACGGGGAGGAGGTGGGCCTCGTGGCCGCTCTCGTTGTGGTGGGCGTGCCACCAGCCCGGCGGGGTGACGAAAGCGCCGCCCGGTTCCCAGTCGACCCGCTGGGGGTCGACGATCTCGCCGTCGGCCGACAGGCGGGGGCCGACGAGCGTGTAGCACCCGGGCCGGCAGTCGAGGATGAGGTCGAGGGCCACGGACTGGTGGCGGTGCGGCTTCTGCACGGCCCCGACGGGGAGCAGGCCGACCATGGCCCACAGCACGTGGGTGGCGGTGAGGGTCTGGTCGTGGCCGGCCGTGTGGAGGAGGACGCTCACCCGGTTGCGCCGTTCGGCCGCCGGGTCGGCCGCCACCTTGGCCAGCTCCTCGGCGCAGCGGGCGGCGGTAAAGAGGGTGGGCCGGAAGCGGCGCTTCGTGGGCGCGACGCCCAGGTAGCGGAGCAGGGGCTCGTCGGTGACCCAGTAGAGGGTGGCGTCCTCGCTGGCCCGGTGGACCGAGCGGCACCCGGCAGGGAGCACGAACACGTCGCCCTGCCTCCAGGCCAGCTCGGAGGGCACCGCCGGTTGCGAGCCCCCATCCTGACCCGCGGCCTGCTCGGGCCCATCGGGCCCGTCGTCAAGGCAGGTGATGCCCGAACCGCTCATCACCACGTAGAGCTCGGACGTGGCCGTGGGGGCCGTGGCCACCTCGTCGCCGGGCCGGATGCGCACGAAGCTGGCCAGCAGGGCCGGGCTGGTGGCCGGGCCGCTGTCGATGCCCAGCGGCCCCGACAGGTCGAGGGGGATGACGCCAGTGGGGGCGTCCTGGTAGAGGCTGGCCGGGAACGCGGCCACCGGAACGAGCGGGGTGGTGCGCCCCACCGGGTTGGCGGCCCGGGTGTACTCGTGGAAGCGGGCGTCGCCGGTCCAGTCCTCGACCGCGGTCCCGATGGGTAGGCCCACGGCGGGCGGGTCGGAGGCGACCGATGTCATGGCACCAGTCTGCCCGCCCGATGTCGGAATCGAGGGGTGACAGCCCCTGCTCGGCCGGGCGGACCGAGCAGGGGACGCCGGTCACTCGCCGGTGCGGGCCCGGTCGCCGAGGGTCTCGGCCATCCACTCGGCCTCGTCGGCAATGGCCTCGTCGTAGACCCGGGCGCACGTCGACCAGTGCACGAACGAGGCCAGGTGCTTGAGGGCCAGCACCAAGCGGATGGCCTCGTCCGGGGTGAGGATCAACCGCCCGGTGTCGGGCTCGACCTCCACCTGCAACGGGCGGCCGGCCGGATCCGGCGGGGCGTCCGGGAAGGCGGGCGGGCAGGGGTGAGTACCGTGACTCATGTCAGCATCTCCTTAAGGGGTTTGTGCTGGCCGGGCCCCGGGGTGTTGCTCGCACCGCCGGGGCCACTGCTTGGTTGTGTCATGTCGACGGTCCCACGCCGGGGAGGCGGGGTCAACGACCGTCGGCGGATTTTTTGCCCGGCGCGGGAAGGCCGGCCGCGCCCGGGGGGAAGGACGCGGCCGGCCGGGATGCTGAGGAGCCCACGCGGCAGGAGCACGGGCCGTCAGCAGAACCAACCAGCGAACTGGCCCGCGATCCGGCAGTCGAGACAGCCAGGCTGCGGGCCAGTTCGTTGGGTTCAGGTCGGGTTGGGGAACGTCCCGGCCCGGGTGGCGAACTCCGGGCGCCCGATCAGCTCGGCGTAGAGGCCGGAACGATCACCGGTCGAGCGCAGGTGGACGATGCCGTCGGTGCGTTCGGCGGCGTCGGTGGTGCGGTCGAGGATCTCGTCGTAGGACTCGGCGACGAGCACACCGAGGGGTTCGCTCAGGTTGGCCAGGGTGAGCACCAGAGCCCGGCGGGACGTCCCGGTGGCGAGCCGGCCGGTCCAGTGGTCCAGGCCGCTGGTGTCCGGAGCCCGATGGAGCAGCCGGTCGTAGACCCGCGTCACGAACCCGACGTTCGTCTCCCCGGCCAGGTCCCAGAACTCACCCGACGCCCCGAGATCGGCCAGGAGTTGGTCGTAGCGGCCATGGCCTCGCAGCCGGCCGACCCAGAACGCCCGACCCGCGGCATCAGCCGGCCGGCCCAGCATCGTCTGATAGGCGTCGTCCACGACCCGGCCCACCGCTTCGGGGGTGCGGGCGATGGCCCGAGCGAAGGTCTCCGGCGTGGTGCCACCGTCGAGGCGACCCTTCCAGTAGACGTAGCCCGCCCGGTCCGGGCACCGACCCAGCAGCTCGAGGTAGACGAGGCGCACGACGGCCCCGTTGCCCTCCACGGCGAAGTCCTTGCACTCCAAGGCCGGCAGCACCGTCAGCTCGACCGTGTTCGACATCAGCGGCGGTGTCAAGACCCCGCCGGTGTAGATCGCGGTGAGCGTGTGGGTGCCGGCGGGCAACGTGGTCGTCGACCGGGCCACCCCGTCCACGACATTGGCCACACCGACGGTCTCGTCACCGTTGCGAAACTCCACCTGGCCGGTTGTGTAGGGCGCAACGGCCGACACCAGGGTCACCTCTTCGTCGGCCCGCACCACACCGCCAGGCTCCACGCTCAGGGTGTTCCCCGACAGGGTCACCTCGCCGAACACGAGCGGCTGACCCACGGGCACGCACTCCAAGGGGACGAGGAGCCCACCCGAGATGGCCGTCAGTTCGATCACGTCGAGGCTGACGGGCACGACCTCCCCCGGGGTCCCGGCCAAGGTGACCGTGCCGGACGGGTTGTTGATGACGATGGTCTCGTCCACCTGGGTCGGGTCCGGATCAGCGGGTATCGATCCGAACGCCTTCTGTCCCATGGCAATGCCGAAGGTTCGGGTCAACGATGCCCCTGTTCCCTGACCGTCGGGTCCGAACCCGAGGTCGATGGCGAGGCCCTCCTCACCGACAGTCTGGGTCGTGTTGTTCAGGATGAGGTGGTCCCGCACCTGCTGGCCACCATGTCGTTCTCGAGCGAACTTCATGGTCAGGTTGAAGCTGTCGAGATCCACGACAGAGCCAACCGGCCGCGATGCCGGGACGTTGGCCTGACCTTCGACGAAGGCACGGAACTTCCCGGGCAGGAAGCCTTCCGATGTGCAGTGGTAGAGCGCCCCAACCGACGGCACCACGGTGAAGGCGAGCACGGTCTGCTGGGGCAGGAACCGCTCGTCGCCGCTGTAGCGCACAGCCACGGAATGGGACCCCAGGGAGGTGCCCGGAGGGAGATCGAACATCACTTGATTGACGATGCCGTCGAGCGGGAACCGGTCCTTGAGCTCAGCCACGCCACCATCGGCCACACCTCGTCCTTGGATCGGCAACCCGTCGAGGAGGATCGTCAGGTGGCCCGAAGGTCGTAGGCCACCGAGGAGAGGGCCGATGCCGATGCTGGCGAGGGAGAGCGTGCCGCCTTGGCGCACCGTCTGGGGGCTGAGCCCGGGAACGATGCTGGTTCCGAGAGTGATGGTGCTGGGGCGGCGGGTGGCCTCGGTGAGGAGGATGCGACCGAACGATGACGCCAGCACACTGCTCGTCGCCGGGGCGATCGCGGGGGCGGGGGCTCCAGTGGCGTCGACGTCGATGAGCTCGAAGTGGACCTCGATCGGGCCGGGGCAGGTCTCCTGGGTCGTGGAGCAGGAGCTGGTGGCGATCGGGCCGCCGGTGGACGGGAACCGGATCCGCAGGCGCCGGGTGAGGTTCTCACCGATGTCGAGCGGGAAGCCGGTGAGGTCCCCGATCGAGCCCCACAGGATCCGGTTCACGTTGCCGGTGGATTGCGGCGTCAGCGTGACCGGGACCCACGTTCCAGTTGGGTCGAGGTGTTCGAGGATGACCCGGCTGGGCTTGAGGTCCACCGACCCGCCCCTCCGGTTGAACGTGACATCGAGACGCGCTCCTTCGAGGTCACGGCCGAAGCCGGTGTTGCGGACATCGACGGTGAACTCCGTCGGGGTCGTGGCCCCGATGCGGTGCAGCTCGGGAAGGGTGGAGGTGATCGCCGGGTTGGGCGTCACCCGATAGGCCAGGGCGGCACTGGTCGAGCCGTTGAACGGCGTCACCTGGTTGAACCGGGCCGTCAACTGGCGATCCCCCGCGGCCAGGGCCGTGGTCGACAACGTCGCCGTGCCGTCGGCGCCAACCGGTGCGGTGCCCAGCAGGGTCGTGCCGTCGAAGAAGTCGACGAGACCACCTTCGGTCGTCTCCCCGTTGCCGGCTGCCTCGACGCACTCGGCCTGGGCCGGGTTCGGGATGCTCACCGTCGCCGTGAGGCCCACCTCCGACCGCCACACCGCCTGGGCGCCGGGCGTCGCGGCCAGGCTCGTCGCCGTCACGCATCCGGGCGGCGGGGGCAGGGTGATGGGTCCCTCCATGGTCATGGACAGCGTGTGGCCGGCACCGGCGAGCTGCTCGTTGACCGCCCCCGATGTGAGGTCACACTCGCCTCCCCCCGGCACGGGCGGGACCGAGAAGCCATCAGCCAGGGTGACCTGCTGGGTGGCCGGGTCGTAGGTGCCCTCCAGCTTCAGGTTCACCGGCGACGCCGTGCAGTCGTCGACCACGATCGAGGTGCCGCCCCCCGGCTCCTGCACATCGATGTGCAGATCGACCCGCAAGGCCATCTGCACCACCACGTTCCCCTCGAAGTCCACCGTCCCGATCACCGACGCCGGCGTCACCAACGAGAAGTCGGCGTCGATGAACACCGTCCCCGGCAACGGCGAGGTGATGTCCTGTCGCAAGCTCACCCGTGGCGTCGTGAACGACCCCCCCGAGAGCACACCCGTGGCCGTCTCATAGGTCCCCGACAGCGACGTCGGGTTCGTCAACGCGTACGGCTCGGCATCGCGGATGACCAGCTCACCCTCGACCAGGGAGAGGACGAGATCCTCGGCGACCCGGGGCCCAGAAGCCTGTTCTAGGGGTGCAGAACCGCCTGGGGGGGGGGGGCAAAAGCGATGGCAGTGAGCGACGCACCGACCGCCGCCACCGCAACCAACCAACGTCGAAACAACATCGTGAGGAAACCCCCCTGTCGAAGAACAACCAACCAAAGTGCTCGAATGAATCAGTGCGACCGTTCAAACACCGCTCGTCACCCTCGCAGACAAAACCTTGCTGAACATGCGCGATATCACCGCCGACAACGAGGTCGGCCTTGCCGGCAGGCGTCCCGATGGATCAACCGTCGATGCCGACCACGACGACCGGTCGCCGGAGGGGATGCGCTCCTCGTCGGCGAGCGTCATCGCCGGCACCGCACCGGGACCCGATGCCGACCGCCCGGTGTGTCAGGCCGGCCAGGTGCGAGCCACGATGGCCGCCGTGTCGACGCCCGGCGGGAGGGTGCCCAGGGCGAGACCTCCGTCGCGGGCCAGGCGGCTGGCGCAGAAGGCGTCGGCCACCGGCGCCGGGGCGTGGCGGACCAGCAGCGACCCCTGGAGGGCCAGAGCGGCCCGCTCCACGATGCGTCGGGCCCGGGCCTCCATCTGGTCGAGGTCGGCCAGCTCGGCGTGCAGGTCGGCCACGGCCCGGTCGAGGCGGGCGTCGGCCCCCTTGGACAGCTCCAGCTCGACCAGCAGCGCCTCCACCGACTCCGGCTCCCGGGCCGCGGCCCGCAGCACGTCGAGGCACATCACGTTGCCCGACCCCTCCCAGATGCCGTTGAGGGGCGACTCCCGGAACAGCCGGGGCATGGGCGACTCCTCGACGTACCCGGCGCCGCCCAGGCACTCGAGGGCCTCGGCCGCCACGACGGGGGCCCGCTTGCAGATCCAGTACTTGGCCACCGCGGTGGCGATGCGGGCGAAGGCGGCCTCGCCCCGGTCGTAGGCCCCAGCCAGGCGCAGCATGGTCGTGGTGGCGGCCTCCGACTCGACGGCCAGGTCGGCCAGCACGTTGGCCATCAGGGGCTGGTCGGCCAGGCGTCGCCCGAAGGCCGAGCGGTGCCGGGCGTGGTGCACGGCCTGGGACACGCCGGCCCGCATCTGCCCCGTCACGCCGATCACGCAGTCGAGGCGGGTGTGGTTGACCATGGTGAGGATGGTGCGGATGCCCCGCCCGTCCTCGCCCACGAGGGTGCCGAGGGCGCCGTCCATCTCGATCTCGCTCGACGCGTTGGAGCGGTTGCCGAGCTTGTCCTTGAGGCGCTGGATGGCGATGGCGTTGCGGGTGCCGTCCGGGAGCCAGCGGGGCACGGCGAAGCACGAGAGGCCGGCGTCGGTCTGGGCCAGCATGAGGAACAGGTCGCTCATCGGGGCCGAGCAGAACCACTTGTGGCCGGTGAGGGCGTACTCGGCCCCTGGTCCGCCGCCGTTGGTGGGCACGGCCCGGGTGGTGTTGGCCCGCACGTCGGAGCCGCCCTGCTTCTCGGTCATGGCCATGCCGGCGATGGCCCCCTGCTTGCCCACCACGGGCATGGGCGACAGGTCGTAGGTGCGGGAGGTGAGCTTGGGCTCCCACGCCGCGGCCAGCTCCGGCTGGGCCCGCAGAGCGGGGACGATCGAGTACGTCATGGAGACGGGGCAGCCGTGGCCCGCCTCCACCTGGGTCCAGAGGGCGAACTTGGCCGCCCGGGTGACGTGGGGGGCGGGCTCGTCGTCGGCCCACGGCGCTCCGGCCAGCCCCTCGGCCACGGCCTGGCGGAGCAGGTCGTGGTAGGCGGGGTGGTACTCGACCTTGTCGATGCGGTGGCCGAAGCGGTCGTGGGTGCGCAGAACCGGGGGGTTCTCGTTGGCCAGCTCCCCGGCCCGGATCCACCGGTAGTGGCCCACCTGCTCGCCCAGGCGGTGGACCTCCCCCATGCGGTCGGACGCGCCCTCCCGGGCCAGGCCCTCCCGCAGGGCCACGTCCAGGGTGGCGGCGTTGTGCCCCTCCAGGGGCGGCGGCTGGTTGAGCACCTCGTGCGTGGCGGCCATGCCTCGTGTCTACCGCGGCCGCCCGCCGGTGGCCCGTCGGTGCCGCTCCCGCGTCGAAAGGGCGATGGGCCACCGATGCGGGGCAGATCGACCTTTCGACGCCGGCGGGCGGTTCTGGCCGAGGGGCGGGCGAAGGCGTGGGGGTCGGGGTCGCAGCGGCGAAGGCTGACGTCCGGGTCAGAGCAGGACGGTGCCGGTGACCACCGTCGTGGTGTCGCCACCGACCCACGTCCCGGCCTCGTCCGTCCGGATGTGAATGCGACCGGTGCGCCCGATGGCCGTGCCCTGCCCGGCGACGTACGACGCGGGAGCCAGGCCCTCCGGGACGAGCCACTGGGCCACGCCGGCACCGAGGCTGCCGGTGGCCGGGTCCTCGGGAATGCCGTCGCCGGGGCTGAAGGCCCGCATCTCGAAGGCGAGCTCGTCGCCCTCGGCGTGGGGCCCGATCACGGCGACGGCGCCGAGCGGGGTCAGGGCGGGGACATCCGGCCGGATGGCCAGCACGGCGGCGGCGTCGGGGAGGAGGAGGGTCTGCCACGCCGGGCCGTTGGTGAGGACACGGGCAGCCTGGACGTCGGACGGATCGAGTCCCAGCGCGGCAGTGATGGCGGCGAGGCGATCCGGGGGCATCGCGGACACCTGACACGGCGGGGCGGCGAAGGCGAGCCGCCGGCCGTCCCGCCGGAGCTCCACGAGCCCGATGCCGCACTGCTGCACGATGCGGTCGGAGGCCGCGGGCCGGCCACCCGCCTCCAGCCAGGCGTGAGCGGTGCCCAGGGTCGGGTGCCCGGCGAAGGGGGGCTCGCCCCCCGGCGTGAGGATGCGCACCCGGTAGTCGGCGCCCGGGTCGGTAGGCGGGAGGACGAAGGTGGTCTCCGACAGGTTGGCCCACCGGGCGAAGGCGGCCATGACCTCGTCGTCCAGGCCCTCGGCGTCGAGGACGACGGCGACCGGGTTGCCGCCGAGGGGAACGGCCGAGAAGACGTCGACCTGGGCGAAGGTACGGAGGCGCGGCGACCGGCTCATCGTCCCCACCCTGGCACGCCGCCGTCCATCCTGAGAGGTGGCGGGGAGCCCTCTCGAAGGCAACGGTGCTTCTTTCGGCGCAGCCGCCGGGCGCTCAGGACCCGAGCCTGCGCTGCCGCCAGAGCTGAAAGCCCACCATCACGCATCGTCTCGGGGCCTGAGCGATGCCGATTCCCCGGATCGATCAGGGAGGTCTCGATGGCCGGGACAGGCCCCCGCGTCTCTGAACTGGTGAGGCCGAAGGGGGCCGCCGATCGTCAAGGGACAGACGGGCCGCTCGTGTGTGACCGATGTCCGGAGGGTAGGGGCCGCTTCCGGGTTTACGAACGGGTGTTCGTGGGAGAGGATGGGGGGTATGGACGGCACGATGCTGGACGAGTTGAGCGCAGCGGTCGATGGGTTGGATCTGCCTGTCGATGGTGATGTGCTCGCTGGTGCGCTGCGGGTGTTGGATCGGTTGACGGCCAAGGTGTCGGAGGCGGCTGGCGCTTTCGATGCGGCTGAGCTGTGGGACCTGGAGGGGGCGACGTCGTTGGCGTCGTGGCTGCGGGTGCGGGCCGGTCTCTCGAACCGGGACGCCACGCGTCACGCGGCGACGGCCCGGCGTCTGCGGGGCTGCCCGGTCACTCGGCAGGCGTGGGTCGATGGGGCGCTATCGGGGGGGCAGGTGCAGGCGGTGGTGGCCAACGTGAACGACCGCACCGCCGCGCTCTACGCCGAGCACGAGCCGGCCCTGGTGCCGGTGCTGGCCCCGCTCGATGTGCCCGACACGGCCGCGGCGATGCGTGATTGGGCGGCCAAGGCCAAAGCGATCCTCGATGATCAGGACCCAGTCGAGGAGACGGGCCGGGCCCATCTGTCGGCCACGATGGACGGACGCGGGCGTCTGGATGCCGATCTCACCCCTGAGGGCTACGCCACGGCCCGGGCCGCGTTGCGTGTGGCACTGGACCCGAAGCGCGACGACGATGCGCGGACCCCGGCGGAGAAGCGCCACGACGCGCTGGTGGCGGTGTTCCGGTTCTTTCTCGATCACCAGTCCACCCACGCCGCGGCCCGGCACCGCCCTCACCTGAACGTCACGGTCGATCTGGCCACCCTTCTTGCCCAGGCCGGCCAGGCCCGTCTGGCCGACGACGCTGCGATCGACGCCGAAGCGGCCCGGCGCCTGGCGTGTGACGCCAACATCCACCGGGTCATCACCCGCGGCCGCTCCGAAGTGCTCGACTACGGACGCGCCACCCGCATCGTGGCCGCCGCCCTCTTCGCCGTCCTGGTCCTCCGCGACCGGGGCTGCCGATTCCCTGGCTGTGACCGTCCCGCCGACCGCTGCGACGCCCACCACGTCCAGCACTGGATCGACGGCGGACCCACCAACCCCCGGAATCTCGTGTTGCTCTGCGCCCGGCACCACCACGTCATCCACCGACCCGGCTGGATGCTCACCATGGACACCGACGCCACCCTCCACGTCACCAGCCCCGACGGCCGATGTCGCACCACCCGACCACCCCCACAAACCGCCGAACCCCTCGCCGCCTGAACCCGACAC
>CAZXRA010000305.1:0-7059 GCA_964643485.1 uncultured Iamiaceae bacterium
CCGACCGGTCCCGCCTGGGGCAGCCCGAGATCCTTCTCGGCATCATCCCCGGCGGCGGCGGCACCCAGCGCCTGGCCCGCCTCGTCGGCCCGGCCCGGGCCAAGGACATGATCCTGTCGGGACGGGTCGTCGCCGCCGAGGAGGCCCTCCGCATCGGCCTCGTCGACCGGGTCGCTCCCGCCGATGCCGTGCAGGACGAAGCCCTGGCCTGGGCGGCCGAGCTGGCCGCCGGTGCCGTCGTGGCCCAGGGCCTGGCCAAGCGGGCCATCGACCGGGGGCTCGACGGCAGCCTCACCGCCGGGCTCGACCTGGAGCAGGAGCTCTTTGCCCAGGTGTTCGCCACCGAGGACGCCCGCATCGGCGTCGCCTCCTTCCGCGAGAACGGGCCGGGCAAGGCCGTCTTCGTTGGTCGCTAGAGACTCGGCCGCCAGGCGCCGCGTCGTCGCCGTCCTCACCGTGCTTGCCGGGGTCGGCTCGCCCCGGGGCCCCGCCTACCGGCCTCTCGCGACGTCCCGGTAGCGTCATCGGCACCGTGACCGCCCCCGCCCACGTCCGCAGCTGCTACCGGCACCCCGACCGGGTGGCCGGCATCTCCTGCCAGCGCTGCGACCGGCCGATCTGCCCGCAGTGCATGCACCAGGCCTCGGTCGGCTTCCACTGTCCCGAGTGCGCCCAGCGCGGGGCGCAGAAGGAGTACCGGGGCATCACCGCTCTGCGCCAGCGCCCGCTCGTGACCTACATCCTGATCGGGCTCAACCTCCTCGTGTTCGTGGCCGACCTGGCCACCGGCGGGACGCAGCCGTGGAGCGACGGGGGCCGGTTCCTGGCCCAGTACGGCTGGAACGGCGTCGAGGCCGACGGGGTGCTCATCGGCTCGTTCGTGCCCGAGGAGCCGTGGCGCCTCCTCACCGGCGGGTTCCTCCATGCCAACTTCCTCCACGTCGGCTTCAACATGTGGTCGCTCTACGTGTTGGGCACGGTGCTGGAGCCGATCCTGGGGCGCACCCGGTTCGCCGTGCTCTACGGCGCTTGCCTCTTCACCGGGAGCCTGGGCGTGGTGCTGGCCTCCCCCCTCGACCCGACGGTGGGGGCTTCGGGGGCCATCTTCGGGCTCATGGGGGCCCTGCTCGTGGTGGCCCGCGACCGCAACGTCGACCTGGTGCGCTCCGGGCTCCTGCCCATCGTCGGCTTCAACCTGCTCTACACGTTCATCGTGCCGGGCATCTCGATCGGCGGGCACCTGGGCGGCCTGGCCGGCGGGGTGGCGTTCGGGCTGGCCATCACCCAGGGCCCCCGCCTGTGGGGACAGCGGGCCGCCATCAGCACCGCCGTCATCGCCGTGGGTGGGGTGGCGTCGGTCGTCGTCTCGTTCCTGCTGATGCAGGGCCGCTACGGCTGAGTCGTCGGGGAGTCCTGGGGCTCGGCGTCGGCGACTCGCCGGGCATCGATCGCACGGCTCGGCTCCGGGCGGTCAGCCGTCCTCGACGATGGCCTTGAGCCGGTCCAGGTTGCGCCGCCAGACCAGCCGCATCACCCGGTCGCCCAGGATCCCGCCCACCGGGCCACCCAGCCACCACGGGTAGCGGAGGCGCTCCTCCCAGGTGAAGCGGGTGCGCCGGCCCCGGGTGCGGCGCAGGGTGAAGCGGCCGGAGCCGGTGACGACGCCGACGTGGCGCACGCCCATGCTCCGCCCCGCCCGCCATTCGGTGACCTCCATGCGGTCGGTGAGGCGGATCGGCCCCACCCTGGTGAGGCAGTCGAAGGTGGTGCCCACGCCCCGCCGGGTGCGGGACGTGAAGCGGATGGACTCGGCGTCGGCCATCCAGCCGACGTGGCGCTCGATGTGCTCCACCTCGTCCCACACCCGCTCCGGTGGCGCATCGATGGTGACGCCGACCTTCACCTTGCCCATGGCTCGCAGTCTGACGTCCCCCCGCTCCGGGTGGCGGGTCGGACGGGCGCCGGGCCGGTCAGCCCAGCCGGTAGGTGGAGACGTGGTGGGGCGAGGCGTCGTCGAAGGGCGTGCCTGACCAGTCGGCGACCCGGTGGTCGAGCGCGAGGCCGGCGTCGGCGGCCAGCTCGTCGAGGGCGGCGGGGGACAGGTAACGCACGTGGCAGGGTCGGAACCGCACCCCGTCGGGGCGGATGTCGACGAAGGAGCTCCAGGCCTCGCCCGCCTCGGGGTCGTGGCGGTCGACGAAGAGCAGCACCCGGTCGGCGCTGATGTCCCGCACCTCCACCGACGAGCGAGGCGCGTCCTCGTCGGTGGGGACGAAGGCCTCCAGCACCAGGCGCCCGCCGGGGGCCAGCCCGCCGGCCACCGCGGCCAGGCAGGAGCGCTGGGCCCCCTCGGTGGTGAGGTTGAAGAACGTGTTGCGGGCCACCAGCACCAGGTCGAAGGGACCGTCGGGGAGGGGCCCGCCCATGTCGCCCTCGACGGTGGCGACGGCGTCGGCGCCGGGCTTGGCGGCCAGGGTGGCGAGCATGGCGGGGGAGGCGTCCAGCCCCGTCACCCGCAGCCCGGCCCCGGCCAGGGGGAGGGCCAGGCGGCCGGTGCCGACGCCCAGCTCCAGGAGGCGGGCCGGTCCTCCGTCGACGGCCACCCGTCGGGCCAGGGAGGCCACGGCCTCCACGCAAGCGGCGGTGGCCGCCTCGTCGGCGTACCAGTCGTCGTAGACGTCGGCGAAGCGCTCGCCGTAGGTGGCGGCGTCGTAGCCCTCCATCCCCCGATCCTCGCACCCGAGCCCCTGTCGGTGGGTAGGGGACGGCCGGTACCGTGGTCCGGTGGCTCCCGCCCCCGACCTCGCCTACCTCGACCACGCGGCCAGCACGCCGCTGCGGCCCGAGGCGCTGGAGGCCATGTTGCCCTTCCTGGCCGACCACCCGGGCAACCCGTCGGGCCGTCACGCCGCCGCCCGCCACGCCCGCCGGGCCGTCGACGACGCCCGCGACGCCGTCGCCGCCCTCGTCGGCTGCACCCCGGGTGAGGTGGTGTTCACCTCCGGGGGCACCGAGGCCGACGTCACCGCTCTGCGGGGCGCGGCCCACGCCCGGCCCGGACGGTTGGTCGTCGGGGCCATCGAGCACCACGCCGTGCTGGACGGGGCCGCCGCCGCCGCCCGCCTGGTCGGTTCCGGGGTCGACGTCGTGCCCGTCGATCGCTACGGCCGCCCCGATCTCGACGCCCTGGTCGGCGTCCTCGACGGGGCCGAGGAGGTGTCCATCGTGGCCGTCGGGTTGGCCAACAACGAGGTCGGTACCGTCCACCCCCTCACCGGCGTGGCCGAGGCCATCGCCGTCCACGCCCCCGGCACCCCCCTCCTCACCGACGCCGTGCAGGCCGGCGCCTGGCTCGACCTGCCGGCGGAGGTGGCCGTGGCCCAGATGGTCGCCCTCAGCGCCCACAAGCTCGGCGGGCCCAAGGGGGTCGGCGCCCTCGTCGTGCGCGACGGCGTCGCCCTGGAGCCCCTCCTCCACGGCGGGGGCCAGGAGCGGGGGCGCCGCAGCGGCACCCCGAACGTGGCCGGCATCGTCGGCTTCGGCGTGGCTGCCCGCCTGGTGGCCGAGCAGCGGGAGGCCACCGCGGTCCGGGTCGCCGCCCTCCGGGACCGCCTGGCCGACGGGCTACGGGCCGCCCTGGCCCCCCTCGTCCCCAATGTGCGGGAGACGGTCGTCTTCCCCGGCGACGGGCGGGCCCACGTCCTCCCTGGCCATCTCCACCTGTGTCTCCCCGGCGCCCCGGCCGACGAGGTGCTGTTCCTCCTCGACCAGGACGGAGTGGCCGCCTCGGCCGCAGCCTCCTGCTCGTCGGGGGCCACGGAGCCGTCCCACGTGCTCGCCGGCCTCGGTGTCGACGCCGAGAGCGCGGCGGGCTCCCTGCGCCTCACCCTCGGGTGGTCGTCCACCGACGCCGACGTCGACCGGGCCCTCGCTGCCGTCCCCGCGGCCGTGGCCCGGGTCGTGGGCCTCCCGGCAGCGGCCCCCGCCGGGAGCCCGCCGTGAGGGTCCTGGTTGCCATGTCGGGCGGGGTCGACTCCTCCGTCGCCGCGGCCCGGCTCGTCGCTGCCGGCCACGACGTGGTCGGGGCCACCCTCAAGTTGTGGGGGGGCGAGTCCGACTCCGGGTGCTGCTCCGTGTCCGACGTCGACGACGCCCGTCGGGTCGCCGACAGTCTCGGCATCGACCACCACACCTTCGCCTACGGAGCTGAGTTCGAGGCCGACGTGATCGGGCCCTACGTCGCCGCTCACGCCCGGGGCGCCACCCCCAACCCGTGCATGGCCTGCAACCGACACCTGAAGTTCGGGGCCCTGTTGGCCCGGGCCGACCGCCTCGGGTTCGCCGCGGTGGCCACCGGCCACCACGCGAGCGTCGTCGTCGGCCCCGACGGCCGGCGCCGGGTGGGTCGGGGCGCCGATCGGGCCAAGGACCAGTCCTACGTCCTCGCCGGCCTCGACCACGAGCGCCTGGGTCGAGTGCTCTTCCCCGTGGGCGACAGCACCAAGGTCGACCTCCGGGCCGAGGCCGCGGCCCTGGGCCTGCGCACCGCGGCCAAGCCCGACAGCCAGGACGTCTGCTTCATCACCCGGGACGACGGCCGGGTCCGCTTCCTGGGCCGGCGCCTGACCCTCACGCCCGGGCGGGTCGTCGACGCCGCCGGGCGGGTCGTCGGGTCGGTGCCGGCGGTGGAGGCCGTCACCGTGGGCCAGCGCCGGGGCTTGGGCCTCCCCGGGGGCGGCGAGCCCCGCTACGCCACCGCCGTCGACGTGGCCGCCGCTACCGTCACCGTGGGCCCCGAGGCTGACCTGCAGGCCCCCAGCCAGCCCCTGGCCGACCTCGGGTGGGCCACCGGGCCTGTGGAGGGTGTGGTCGAGATCCAGGTGAGCGCCCACGGCACCCCCCGCCCCGGCCGAATCACCATCGGCCCCGGCCCCGGCCCCGGCCCTGGCCCCGACGGGTCGGCGGCGGTGACGTGGTCCCGCCCCGAGCGCCGCGTCGCCCCCGGCCAGGCCGTCGTCGCCTACCGCGACGACCAGGTCGTGGCCTGGGCCACCGCCGCGGACTGACCGTCACCCGTCTCCTACGACCGCGTTGCCCCGTCACCGTTCTTGCGCCGAGATGTCGCTCTGGGAGCGACGTTTGGGCGCAAGAACGGGATAGGCGTCGGGCTCCCTGAGTTCTTGCGCCGGGGTGTCGCTCTGGGAGCGACGTTTGGGCGCAAGAACGGGTCGGGAGGTCAGGTCGGGTCGGCCACCGGGATCCGGCGGGCCGCCGCCTCGGCCAGGACGGCGGCGGGGCGGGTGGGGGTGACGAGCACCCGGGTGGCCTCCTCGGTGCCCAGCTCGCGCCGGCCCCGACGCACCGTCACCGGCAACGGCTCGGACGTGGCCAGCTCCAGGGCCAAGCCCGGGGCGCCCAGGGTGAGGTCGAGGGCGTCGGAGCCCTCGGGGGCCGGGGCCAGGTGGGTGATCAGCGGCCGGGGGGCCATGACCGAATCGGGTCGGGCCACCGGGTCGTGGACCACCACCCCCGAGGGCACGAGCACCAGCCACCGGCGGGAGAGGCCGTGGAGGGCCCGGGCGCCGAGCGCCGCCCCCGCCCCGCCGACGACGGTGACGACGCCACCGACCACCCATTGCTCGGCCGCCAGCAGCAACGGACCCGTGACGACGCCGGCGGCGACGACCACCCACGCCCCGAGGCCCAGCAGGGCCAGCAGCGGGGGGCAGCGGAGGGCGAAGCGACGCTCGGTGCCGTAGGCGGACCCGTTGACGAAGGCGTCGCTGACGGCGGGGGCCAGGCTGGCCACCAGGGCCACGGCCGCGACGACGACAGCCACCACGGCGCGCCCACCCATCCCGTCAGG
This sequence comes from uncultured Iamiaceae bacterium, assembly GCA_964643485.1. Lineage (GTDB taxonomy): Bacteria > Actinomycetota > Acidimicrobiia > Acidimicrobiales > Iamiaceae > Iamia. Next base: position 5,867 of record CAZXRA010000305.1, read on the forward strand.
CGCCCCCGGGCCCGCGGCCCACGCCGCCGCGGCCAGGGCGGCGGGCACCCCGGCACGCACCACGGTCAGGCTCGAGGCCCGGGGGACGAGGGCGGCCACCAGGACCGCCAGCCACACCCCCCAGGCCAGGACGGAGGCGACGAGCTGCACAGAGGACGAGCGCCCGTCGAGGGCCCCACCCAGCGCCGGGCCGACGAGGAGAGGTGTCGACAGCCACACGGCCCGGAGAGACCAGACGGCGACGTCGCCACTGGGGCGGGGCCGATCGTCTCGACGGGCGGAGGGGCTACTCCCTGTGGTAGTACGAGGGTCGGGCGCGGGCACGGCAGGGAGATTTGCCCATCAGCTCGCGTGCTGGCTATTCCATAGGTACCGGTCGGGTCGTCGCCGACGGTCCGGCACACTCGCCAGGGGGGTCCCGTGCGAACTGGAGACGCCACTCATGGGGGGAGGGCCACCATCTCCCCGATGGCTGCCGTCCCGCCGATGCCGGTCGAGCTCGGCACTCCGACGGGCGTGGGCAGCCTGCCCCACCGTGACCGGGACGAGGCCGTCGCCTTCGTGCTCGACGGCCTGCCCGAGCTCCCCGCCCTCCCGTCCCTCCCCGCCCTCGACCCCCGGGAGGGGATGATCGCTCAGGCAGCGTGGGGGGTGGCCGGCGTCACCGTCGCCCCCGACGGCAGCCTCGCCGTCGATCCCGCTGCGCTCGACCCCGAGGCCCCCCTCGGCGACGCCACCCTGGCGGGGGCGCCCTTTGCCACGTGGCGGGCCTTCCTGGCCGCCGTCGCCGGTCGCACCGGCGCCCTGAAGGTGCAGCTCACCGGCCCGGTCACCCTGGCCGTCGCCCTCGAGCAGGCAGGGGTCGCCCCCGACCTGGCCGTCCGCATCGCCGGGCCCGCCGTCCGGGCCCGCTCCCGGGTGCTCCGCGACGCCGTGCAGGCCGTCGCCCCCGAGGCCCCGCTGGTGGCGGTGCTCGACGAGCCCGCCCTGGTCGGGGGGTTCCCCGTCGAACTGGCTGACCCGGAGACCCTCATCGATCTGGTGTCGAGCGCCCTCGCCTTGTGGGAGCCCCAGGCCGTCACCGGCATCCACTGCTGTGGCGAGACCGACTGGAAGGCCCTCCTGCAGACCGGTCCCCGCCTCCTCTCGGTGCCCGTCGGGGCGGGCCTGGCCCTCGGCGCCGGTGCCCTGGC
>CAZXRA010000306.1:0-46497 GCA_964643485.1 uncultured Iamiaceae bacterium
CACCAAAGTCCACACACGTCGAAACAACATCTTGAGGGATCCCCCCTGTCGAAGAACAACCAACAGCGATGACATCACAGCAACACGCGACCGTGATGACACCACCCGACACCCTCCCAAACCAAACCTTGCTGAACATGCGCGATATGCCGCTCACAGCAGGGTCGTTACCAGAGCTCGCGCCGGCAAAGGCGAAGGGTCAGCCCCCGACGAGCAAGGCGACCAAAGCCCGCAGGGCCCGACCGCGATGGCTGAGGGCGTCCTTCTCGGCCGGGGAGAGCTGGGCCAGGGTGCGCCCTCCCCCACCGGCGGGGAGGAAGATCGGGTCGTAGCCGAAGCCCCCGTCACCGAGGGGTGCGTGGCCGATGGTGCCCTCCACCGTGCCCACCGCCGCCAGCTCCCGACCGTCGGGCCAGCGCACCAGGGCCACCGTGCGGAACCGGGCCGTGCGACTGGCCCGCCGCACCCGGGCCATCTCGTCCAACACCCGGGCGACGTTGGCCGCGGCGTCGTGGTCGCCGCCCCCGTAGTAGGCCGAGTCCACCCCGGGCGCGCCGCCGAGAGAATCGACCTCCAGGCCGGTGTCGTCGGCCAGGGCGGGCAGGCCCGTCGCCTCGGCCAGGGCCACCGCCTTCAGGCGGGCGTTGCCCTCCAGGGTGCCGGCGTCCTCCACCACCTCGGGCACATCCGTCGGCCGGGGCACCAACTCCACGGCGACTCCCGCGATGGCCAGGATCGACCGGATCTCGGTGGTCTTGTGCGGGTTGGCGGTGGCCAGCACCAGGCGCCGCGGCTCGCTCACGTCATCGGGGGGCCGGGGGCTCGGCCACCGTCGCCCGCTGGAGATCGGCCAGGGTGGCGATGCCTCCCTGGGCCAGGTCGAGCAGGGCGTCGAGCTGGGCCCGGTCGAAGGGGGCGCCCTCGGCCGTCCCCTGCACCTCGACCAGCATGTCGCCCGCCATGACCACGTTCATGTCCACCTCGGCCCGCACGTCCTCCACGTAGGGGAGGTCGAGCATCGGGGTGCCGTCGATGATTCCCACCGAGATGGCGGTGCAGGTGGTGGTGATGGGGTGGGCGTTCAGCATCCCTGCCGTCACCAGCCGGGAGCAGGCGTCGTGGAGGGCGACCCACGCCCCACAGATCGACGCCGTGCGGGTGCCCCCGTCGGCCTGGAGCACGTCGCAGTCGACGGTGACGGCCCGCTCCCCCAGAACCTTCATGTCGCACACGGCCCGTAGCGACCGGCCGATGAGGCGCTGGATCTCCTGGGTGCGCCCCGAGGGCTTGCCGTCCTTCACCTCGCGACGGATGCGCTCGGCCGACGCCCCGGGCAGCATCGAGTACTCGGCCGTCACCCAGCCCTTGCCCTTCCCCCGCATCCACCGGGGCACGTCGTCGTCGATCGACGCCGTGCAGAGGACGACCGTGCGCCCGAAGCGCACCAGGGTCGAGCCGGCGGCGGCGTCGGTGTAGTCCCGTTCGAAGGTGACGGGACGGAGGTCGTCGGGCTGGCGGCCGTCGTGGCGCATGGAGGCTCCTGGGGACGAGAGACCCGACAGCGTGGGCCACCACGGCTCGCCGGGCAAACGGCGACACCGGTCACTCCCAGGCGACGCTCTCCACCTCCACCACCTCGGGGCCGAGGAGACGGGCCCCGAGACGACGGAACCACTCCACGTCGCCCGAGGACAGGAAGCGCCGCGTCGGCGGGCGACCCGGCCGTCGGGGCGCGGGACCGGCCCCGTCCCGCAGGAGGGACCGCACCTCGAACGCCGTCTCGTCGGCCGAGGACACGAGCACCACGTCCCGGCCCACCACGTCGCTGATGGTGCGGGCCAGGTAGGGGTAGTGGGTGCAACCGAGCAGGAGGGCGTCGACGTCGGCGGCCACGATCGGCGCCAGCAGCCGCTCGGCCAGGACGTGGACCTGCTCGCTGCGCGTCTCGTCCCGCTCCACGAACTCCACGAAGCCGGGGCAGGCAGCGCAGGTCAGCTCGACCGCCGCCCCCGTCGCCGCCACGGCCCGTTGGTACGCACCGGAGCCGATGGTGCCGACGGTGCCGATGACCCCGACCCGACCGGAGCGGGTGGCGGCCACGAGGGACCGCACCCCCGGCTCGATCACCCCCACCACGGGCACGCCGGCCGAGCGCTGCAGGTCGGCCAGGGCGGCGGCTGCCGCCGTGTTGCAGGCCACGATCACCAACTTGGCCTCGTGCTCCTCCACCAGGTAGCGGGTGATCTGACGGGCGAAGCCGGCCACCTCCTCCTGCGGACGGGGGCCGTAGGGGTAGCGCCCGGTGTCGCCGACGTACACGACGTCCTCGTCGGGCAGCAGGTCGATAACGGCCCGGGCCACGGTCAGCCCGCCGAACCCGCTGTCGAAGAGGGCGATGGGCCGATCGTCACCGGACCCCCCGGCCGGGATCACTGCCTCGGGCACAGGTCTTGCACCGCTTCGTCCATCAACCGAGCCAGGGTGCGGCTCCCGACATCGGTCGGGTGGACGCGATCGCTGGTGACCAGATCAGGGTGAGGATCCGGCCCGTCGGTGGCATCCACGGCATCGCGCCACAGGGGCGAGAGGTGGATCGTCGACACCGGACGAGTGAGCTCCTCCAGGCGAGTGTTGTACGCCTCGGCCCGGTTCGGGTCGTACGGGCCCTTCCGGGGGATCTGCATCCACACGACACAGCGGGCGCGGCGTGCCACGTCGACCATGTCCCTCAGGCCGGCATCGGGATCGGCCTGTTGGAGGACGTCGTTGTAGCCGGTGAGGAGGACGAGGACAGCCGGACCGGCCTCGACCATGTCATCGGCCGTCGAGACGAGCTGGTCGGTGCGGAACCCGGAGCGGCCCCGCACCTCGACGCGCCGCGCCCACGGGAAGGACTCCTCCAGCGGCGCGGTCGACAAGTAGGTCACCGAGTCGCCCACCACCGCCACCTCGGCCGGTTCGTCCCCTCGGTTCACCACGACCAGGATGACAGCCAGAGCCACCAGCGTCGCCCCTCCGGCCAGCCACAGCCGCCACGCCAGACGCCGGCGCGTCGCCCCCGTGTCCCCGAACGGCGATGACGACGCAACCACGGCCCGTTCTCTAGCAGCGCCGCCGAGCTCAGAAGTAGATGATCGACTCGGCCTTGGCCTCAGCGGCATCGAGGTCGTCGGTGTAGGCACCGGTCGAGAGGTACTTCCAGCCGCCGTCGCACACGATGAAGACGATGGTGCCCTCGTCGATGCGCTCGGCCACCTTGACCGCCCCGGCGAGGGCGGCACCGGAAGAGATGCCGGCGAAGAGGCCGGCCTCGCCCACCAGGCGGCGAGTCCACTCCAACGACTCCCGCGGTCGCACGATGCGCTTGCCGTCGAGCAGCTCCAGACCCCCCCACTTCTCGAACACGGGGGGGATGTAGCCGTCGTCCAGGTTGCGGAGGCCCTCCACCAGCTCCCCGGCCGGCGGCTCGACGGCGAGGATCTTCACCTCGGGCTTGTGCTCCCGCAGGTAGGTGCCCACGCCCATGAGGGTGCCGCTCGTGCCCAGCCCGGCCACGAAGTGGGTGATCTCGGGGACGTCACGCAGGATCTCCGGCCCCGTCGTCTCGTAGTGGGCCCGGGGGTTGGCCTCGTTGCCGTACTGGTAGAGGAACACCCACTCGGGGTGCTCCTCGGCCAGGGCCTGGGCCCGCCGCACCGCCCCGTTCGACCCCTCGGCCCCCGGCGACAGGATGATCTCGGCCCCGAACACCTCGAGGAGCTGGCGCCGCTCGATGGAGACGTTCTCGGGCAGGACGATCTTGATCGGGTAACCCCGCAGCCGGCAGATCATGGCCATGGCGATGCCGGTGTTGCCCGACGAGGGCTCGATGACGATGCTGCCGGGGCGCAGGGTGCCGTCGGCCTCGGCCTCGTCGATCATCTGGCGGGCGATGCGGTCCTTCACCGAGCCCGCCGGGTTGCCCCCCTCCAGCTTGGCCAGGATCCGCACCCGCGGGTTGGGGCTGAGCTGGCTCACGTCGAGGATGGGGGTCTCGCCGATGAGGTCGGTGATGGATGCGTAGACGGCCACGGCGGGCTCCGGAGAAGTCAGGGCTGACCCCACCCGGAAACCCGAGTGGACTGATCAGGAATCCTACTCACGCCGCCGCCGATGGCGACTCTCAGCCCGAGAGAACCACCCGCTCCTCCCGGATCTGACGCCCGTCCAGGAGGAAGGACCGCAGCACCGGGGCGCTGTCACGCAGCGAGACGATGACGTAGTGCCAGCCCTCCAGGAGAGGATTGTCAGCCTTGTCGACGTCGGTCGAAGACGGCCACGCCTCGGAGTGGGTGTGGGAGTGGGCCACCCCGATCACGTCGAGGCCGAGAGGCCCGAGCTGGCGATCGGCGGCGAGGAAGCCGTCGGGACCGACGGTGTAGGTGCGGGACGAAGCGTCGTGGTTCCGGGCGGGCACGAACACCTCGACGGTGGCCACGGGTAAGCCGTCGTCGTCCAACCCGGCCTCCACCCGTCCCCCCAACAAGCCGCACGCCTCGTCGGGGAAGCCCCCGAGGGCGTGGGCGACGAGCAGGTCGCGGGCAGTGCGGTCCAGGGTCAGCACCGGGCCGAGGGTAGCGGCGGTACGGTGACCGGTCCCATGGCCCGACCGCCCGACGGCACCACCGTCATCGCCACCAACCGCCAGGCCCGGCGCGACTTCGAGATCCTCGACACCTGGGAGGCCGGATTGGTGCTGCGCGGCTCGGAGGTGAAGTCCCTGCGGGAGTCCAAGGTCAACCTGGCCGACAGCTACGCCCGGCTCATCGAGAGCGAGATCTGGGTGTTCGGCCTGCACATCACCGCCTACTCCCATGCCGCCCCCTACCTGGCCCCCGACCCGCTGCGGGAGCGCAAGCTGCTCCTGCACCGCCACCAGATCGACGTGATCCGCGATCGCCTCACCCGGGAGCGCCTCTCGCTGGTGCCCCTCGTGCTCTTGTTCAAGGGGGGACGAGTGAAGCTCGAGCTCGGCCTGGCGCGGGGCCGGCGCAAAGTCGACAAGCGGCAAGCCATCGCGGCGCGCGACGCCGAGCTGGAAGCCCGCCGGGTGATGGCCGAGGGCCTGCGCTCCCGCCGGGGGTGATCCCGCCGCCGAGGGCGCAGAACGAGCCATCGGCCACACGGCCGAGGGGTGACGTCGTCTGACAAATGCCCAGGTCAGACCCACTACCCGCCGCAAGCGTCACCTTCGGCCACAATCTGTGAGGGTCCCTTCCCACGGAGTGTGACGGTGACAGGATGCCCGTGTGCTCCTCGCCGAGTTGGCCTGCGCGCCGGGCATCGCCGCCCCGGACGCCGACGCCCTTCTGCTCCCCGACGGTCGGTGGAGCCGGGTCGAGCTGAACGATGCCGTCACCTCCATGGTCGGCCCCCTCACCACCCTCGCCCCCGTGGGCGGGAGCATCGCCGTGGCCGCCGACAACCGGCCCGAGGTCCTCGCCCTCCTCCTCGCCATCCCCGCCGCCGGCCGGGTGGCCGTCCCCATCGACACTCGTCTCGTCCCCGACGAGATGGTGGCCCAGCTCGATGCGGCCGGAGCAAGGGCCGTCATCGGCACCGCCGAAGCGTTGGGCCGCCTGGCCCCCGTCCTGACCCAAGCCGCCGCCCGCCGCCACACCTTCGTGGGCCTGGACGCCGGTGCGGGAGACATCAGCCTGAACGCCCTGGTCGCCGCCCCCGCCCCCCCGGCGCCCACCGTGACCGACGACGACGCACCGGCCTGGATCCTCTTCGCCAACGGGCACGGGCCCGCGACCACCGGCCGGGCCGTTGCCGCCCGGCACCTCGGCGACGCCGGCGCCGCCCTGGACCAGGACCATCCCCTCACCGACGACGACGTCCACCTCCATCCCCTCCCGTTCGGTCACGCCGGCGGCATCCACCTGCTCCACGCCTTGCACCGGGGCCGGCCCGTCGTCCTCCCCCCCCACTTCGACGCCGGCACCGTCGTCGAGCTCGCCGCCCGCCACCGGGTGACGACGCTCGCTCTCGCCCCGACGATGGTGCGGGCCCTGCTCGACCATCGGGCATCCGCCGTCGACCCTGCCGCGGTGCTGGCCGATCTCCGCAGCATCACCTGCACGACCACGGCCGCGCCCGCCCTCCTGGACGAAGCCCGAGCCGCCCTCGGCGTCGACATCCAGGTCGTCGACGCTCTCGGCCTCCTCCCTCGCGGCGAACCCGGCGGCGACCGATAGCCTGGGCCAGCTCGCTCCGGCGGGCACGCTGGTTCCTTGACACGTCCTCCGACCCCACCCACCACCCTGGCGGGGTCCTCCGGACCTATATCGCTCATCAGCACTCGGGGCTGACCGGTTTCGACGTCGAGTCCGTGACCCCATCGTGCGACCGGAGTTGCTCAGACTCCTTAAACGGGGCACCCAAAGTAAACGCCGAAGGCGATTACGCTCTCGCCGCCTGACCTGTCAGGTAAGAGAGACATAGCGACCAGCAATGGCACGCAGGGCCTGACCGCGACAGCCCGGTAACAGAAGTCGTGGTGGACGGCGGGAGAGACCGCTGGCCGCAGGGAAAGACCGCTGACCGCTCGGAAAGACGAGCCGGTGCCGCAAGGCAACCCACCCGGGGGTGCACCAGCCGTTGAGGGGCAAGCACGGGAATGGTCGTAGCGCGGTCGGTGATCGCTTGGCGGACGGGGGTTCGATTCCCCCCAGCTCCACTGACGAACTTTCTGCGGACCCCTCCGCCGCGGATCGTGGCTTCCCTACAGAGAGCGGTAGCGGAGGCGGACGACGCCGTTGCTGAATCGGCGCTCGTCGAGGAGCGCAAGATCGACGCGTCTGTCGGCCAGCAACGCCGGGTTGCCCCCACCGAGGATGACCGGCCAGATGAACAGGTGGCACTCGTCGACCAGCCCGGCCTCGACGGCCTGGGCCGCGAGGTGCGGGCCTCCCACGAGGAGATCGCGGCTGGCCGCGGCCTTCAAGTCGTGGACCGCGCCGGGATCGAAGTGGCGTTCGAGCCGGGTGTTGGCGGTTGACACCGCAGCCAGGCTCGTGGAGTAGACGACCTTGTCCGCGGCCTGCCAGGCGCCCGCGAAGTCACTCATGAGGTCCGACTGCGCGGCCAGGGCGGCGTCGGTCTCCCAGACGGCCATCGTCTCGTACATGCGCCGCCCGTAGAGGTAGGTGCCCGTCGACCGCATGAGGTCGGTGATGCACACGAACACGTCGTCGTCCGGTGGAGCCCAGTCGAAGGCACCGCGTGCGTCCTCGGTCCAGCCGTCGAGGGACATGTTCGACGCGTAGATCAGCTTGGCCATTGCCGCTCCTCCATCGCCGCCGGCGCAGCTCGACGACCCTGCTCGTCCGACAGTAGCGACGGTGCCAGGCGAGGTCGACGGTGAGGTGGAGCACGATGTCGAGGCCTGGCCCGGTGAGCCAGTGGCGCCGAGATCTGATCACGGGCCTGGCCCGGGAATGAGAGCGCTCGACAATCCCACCCATCACTGTCATGACCAGTCAGATTCTGGGTGTCGTTGGTGGGTCTGGTGGTCGAGGCGTTGGCGCAGAAGTGGTGGGAGGGGTGGGGGATCCACACGTTTGCCTGGTGATGAGGGCAAGGTCGTCGAAGAAGCCCTGAAGGTTGCTCGTGATCGTCTTCATGACGTGGCTCGGGCTCGGGCCAAGAAGGTCGCGGAGGCCGAGGGCCGATCTGGTGATGGCACTGATGTCCAGCTCGGTGTGCCGCGGATCGGGTGGGCTGATGCCCTGGTCGGCATGGCTCATTCCGCGTTGGGTCCAACGCTGCGGGGGCTGAGACTGGCACGCGCACCGCCGTACATCTCCATCTCGAGCGGCCTCTCGCCGGGACCGGTGATGCGTGGCGGGCCGAGATGCACGGCGGCCCGGCGCTGCCCGATTGGTTGCAGCGGTATCTGTTGTGTGATTGCGACATCGAGATCGTCTGGACCGAAGACGGCATCCCGGTGACGACCAGTCGGGCCCAGCGCACCCCGCCGCGGCGGATCCGCCGCCTCATCGAGAAGCGCGACCGGTACCGCTGCCGTGTCCCCGGCTGTGACCAGACGCTGTGGTTGCAGGTGCATCACATCGTGCACTGGGAAGACAACGGCGAGACCGTCACCTGGAACCTGTGTTGCCTGTGCGGACATCACCATCGGATGCACCACCAGGGCCTGTTGGGCATCAGCGGCAACGCTGATGATCCCGGCGGGCTGATCTTCACCAACGAGCACGGCCTCGTCCTCGACCGGGCCGGCCAACCCCGAGCCCCCATACCGGGCGAGATGCCCGACGTGGCTGCCTACCAATGCCCCACCGGCGAACGTCTCCAGAAGCGCTGGGTCTCCTTCAACAAGACCTGGACTACTCCGCCGTCCCCGGCGCGACAACCCGCGGCCTGACGCGGGCACCCACCGGGACCACCACCCCGAACCCCCCGGAACCAGCCCCCCCGGGCCGTTCCGCCGCGCCCCGGCTCCTAGGGTTGCCTCACGGCGATGGGGCTCGCCACAACCGCCCGTACCGGCTGATGGCTCCTACCAAGGTCAACCGAGATCAAGGGGTCCCGCCCATGCCCACCGTCCTCGTCGCCCTCGCCGGAGCCCTCGGCGCCGTGCTCCGCTATCGCATCGGCGTGGCCATCGGGGTGCGGAGCTTCCCCTGGGCCACGCTGGCCATCAACCTCACCGGCTCCTTCGTCCTCGCCGTCGTCGTGGCCGGGCCCGGCGCCGACCGATGGTCCTCGACCACGACCACCGCCGTGGCCGTCGGCCTCCTCGGGTCGTACACCACCTTCTCCACCTTCGGCTACGAGACCTTCACCCTCCTCCGCACCGACCGGCCCGCGGCCGCCGGGCTCTACGTCGCCGCCTCCCTCCTCGGGGGCCTGGCCGCCACCGCCGCCGGCTATGCCCTCGGCCGCTCCATCGCCTGAGAAAGGACGGAACAGTTCAGGCCAGCTCGGGGATCTCAGCCTCCTGGGGGCCGGCGGGAGTGGCGAAGGCCAGCACCCGGGAGGGCACCCGCAGGTCCGGGTCGGAGGCGTATCGCTCCCGGATGGCGTTCATGTCGCCCGAGAGGGTGAGGGCCGCCACCTCGTCGACCAGGGCGTCGGGCGGCTCGTCCACGCCGGCCAGGCCCTGGCCCCACCCGTCCCACGGCAACACCTCGACCTTGTTCAAAGCGGCCAGGTCGCGGGCCACGTTGCCGGGGATGAACCACCGGCCCCACATGTCGAGGACGCCGAAGCGGTCGCCTTCCTCCTCTCCGGCCCGGCAGCGAAGCCACGCTTCGCCCCCCCGGACGAAGAGGCCCGACGGCAGGTCGGCCGGGTCGGCGGCGAGGGCAAACAGCTCCCGCTGGGCGGCGTCGACTTGCGCATCGAGGGTCACCCACCGTCCGCCGTCCCAATGCTCCACCACCCAGTGGTCGACCCACTTGCCAGGAAGGAAGTAGCCGGCGAAGCCACACCGGGCCCGACTCGGCACCCCGGCCCGGCGCAACAGGGCTACGGCGAGGGTCGAGAAGTGGCGGCAGTTGCCGAGGAAGCGGTCGGTCGGGGCGCGGGCCTCGACCAGCGGGCGGGGATCGCGCTCCAGGAGGAGGCGGACGACATCGCCCGCCGCCCGGGTCTGGGTCTCCCACTCCCGCTCCGGCGAGAGGTCGACTCCGTAGAGGGCCGTCATGTGGGCGTGCACGACGAGGCCCTGCACCACCTCGGTCACCTCAGCCGGATCGGTCGGCATCCCAACCAGGGCCGCATCCCACCCGTCGAGAACCGTCAGCGGCCCCGGTGTGGCGTAGAACCGCTGCTCGTCACCCACCAGGGCTCCTCGTCGCCAGGCCGACCTTCCTCGTCGCCCTTGCTAGCGGATTTCGGTTCCCCAGCGACCGGCACTCCACCGCACCGGCCAGAATCGGCCCCATGGCCCGTCGCCCCGCACCGCCATCGGCCCCGTGGGAGCCACCCACCGCCGACGAGCTGGCCGCCCTCGACGCTCTCGGGCGCAAGGGCACCTGGGAGCTCCAGGGGCACACGCTCGCCCTCACCAACCTGGACAAGATCCTGGTCCCCGGTGGCGACGGCGCCGCCCCCCTCACCAAGCGCGACCTCGTCCGCTACCACGCCCAGGTCGCCCCGGCCCTCCTCCCCTACCTGGAGGGACGGGCCCTCAACTCCAACCGCTTCCCCGACGGCGTGGACAAGCCCGGCTTCTACCACAAGGCCATTCCGAGCCACGCGCCGGACTGGCTCACCCGCTGGACCTACCCGGGCGCCCGCGACGGCGAGACCCGCACCTACATCGTGGCCGACTCGGTGCCCGCCCTGGCCTGGCTGGCCAACTACGGCGCCGTCGAGCTCAACCCGTGGACGTCACGGACCGAAGACTGGGCCTCCCCCACCTGGGCCTACATCGACATCGACCCGGGCCATACGACGACGTTCGAGGACATCGTCCTCCTGGCCCGCCTCCACAAGGTCGTCCTCGACGGGTTCGAGGTGGAGGGGTGCCCCAAGGTGACGGGCCAGCGGGGCATCCAGATCTGGGTACCGGTGGCGGCGGGGACCACTTTCGAGCAGACCCGCACCTGGACCGAGGCTGTCGGCCGCATGGTGGGCAAGGTCGTGCCCGACCTCGTGAGTTGGTCGTGGACCAAAGCGGACCGGCAGGGGCGAGCCCGCCTCGACTACACCCAGAACGTCCGCAACAAGACGCTCGTCGCCCCGTTCAGTGCCCGGCCCGTCCCCCACGCCGCCGTCTCGGTGCCCATCACCTGGGACGAGCTGGACGACCCCGACCTGCGCCCCGACCGCTGGACGATCCGCACCGTCCTCGACCGCCTGGCCGACACCGGCGACCCCCTCCGCCCTCTGGTCGGCCTCCAGCAGGAGCTCCCCGACCTCTGATCAGGCCAGCTCGTAGAGGGTGGGGGCCCGGCCCCGGCCGTGATGATCGGTCTTGGGCCCCAGGCTGCGGGCCTTGCCCGCGGCGATCAGCTCCTCGACGGCCTTGCGCACCGTCTGGGGCGAACCGCCTCCGGCGGCGTCGGCCAGCTCGGCCAGCGTGAACTGCCGGGGCATGCGCAGCGTGGCTGCCTTCAACTCCTCGATCGACACCTTGGGCGCCCGGGTGCCGGCCCCGCCCGCGGGGCGAGCGGCGCCCCGGCCCTTCCGGCCCCCGACCTCGAAGCCGGCCTGGCGCAACACGTCGTCGGCCACGCCCGCGGCCCGGAAGGCCGAGACCGGGATCGACTGGGAGTCGGCGTAGGCCTTGGCCTGGGCCACGAAGTCGGTGGTGACACCGGCGGCGTCGGCCGCCTTGGCGTGCTCCAAGTCAGCCAGGGCGTGCAGCCGGGCCATCGGGTCCCCGGCCCCCGCCACCGCGGCCTCGGCCTTGGCCACCGCGTCGGCATCGACGAGGGAGGAGGGATCGTCGAGGAACTCGAGGTAGCGACGGACAGCGGCTTCGGGCGTCGGGGACATGGCCGCACGTCTAGCAGAACCCGCCGGAAGGGCGGCAACTAGGATCAGCGCGGTCATGCACCGGGGCCCTGACCACCACAGGCGGGGGCACCGGTGACCGTTCTCCTCCTCGTCCACCTCGTCACCGGCCTCGGCGCCGTGGCCTTCGGGGGGCGCTTGGGCCGACGGGCCCTGTGGCTCGGGGTCCTCGGACCCGGGGTGACGGTGGCCTGGCTGACGGCCCGGCTGCCCGGCGTGCTCGACGGCCGGCCCGTCACCGAGTCCATCGCCTGGGTGCCGGCCCTGGGCGTCGACATCGACCTCCGCGTCGACGGCTTCGCCGCCCTGATGGTCCTCCTCGTCGCCGGCATCGGCGTCCTCGTGTTCGCCTACTCCGGCCGCTACCTCCCCCGCACCGGCGAGGGGGTGGGCCGGTCGATCGGGCTGCTCGCCCTGTTCGCCGGGTCGATGCTGGGCCTGGTCGTGGCGGACAACCTGATCGTGCTCTACGGCTTCTGGGAGCTCACGTCGATCACGTCGTTCCTGCTCATCGGCAACGACCACGGCGACGGCAAGGCCCGGGCCGCCGCCCTCCAGGCCCTCCTCGTCACCGGGGCCGGGGGGCTGGCCATGCTGGCCGGGTTCGTCGTCCTGGGCCAGGCCGCCGGCACCTACCGCATCAGCGCCCTCCTGGCCGACCCGCCCGAGGTGGGCACCGCCGTCGGCGCCGCCCTCGCCCTGATCCTCCTCGGCGCCTTCACCAAGTCGGCCCAGTACCCCTTCCACGGCTGGCTCCCCGGCGCCATGGTCGCCCCCACGCCGGTGAGCGCCTACCTCCACTCCGCCACCATGGTGAAGGCCGGCGTCTACCTCGTCGCCCGCTTCGCCCCCGCCTTCGACCACGTGGGCTGGTGGCGGCCGGTGGTGGTCACCGTCGGGGTGGTCACCATGATCGGCGGCGGCCTGCGGGCCCTGCGCCAGACCGACATCAAGCTGCTCCTCGCCCTGGGCACCGTCAGCCAGCTCGGGTTCATGATCGCCGTGTTCGGCTGGGGCACGCCCGACGCCCTCACCGCCGGCTGCGTGCTGCTCCTCGGCCACGCCGCCTTCAAGGCCGCGGCCTTCATGGTCGTGGGCATCGTCGACCACCAGCGCGGCACCCGCGACCTGCGCGTCCTCCCCCGCCCCGGGCCGGGATGGGGGGGCGTGGTGGTGGCCACCGTCGTGGCCGCCGGCTCCATGGCCGGCCTCCCCCTCGCCCTCGGCTTCGTCAGCAAGGAGGCGGCCTTCGAGGCCCTGGCCCATGCCGAGGGCACCGGAGCCAAGCTGGCCCTGGCCGGGGTGGTGGCCGGATCGATCCTGACCGCCGGCTACAGCCTCCGCTTCGCCGCCGGCACCCTGGGTCGGATGCCGACGTCGGCGGGACGCAACGTCGTCCTGGCCGACCACGGGCCGCCTGCCCCCGCCTTCGTGGCGCCCGCCCTCGTCCTCGTCGCCGTCACCCTGCTCATCGGGATCGTGCCGGCCGTGGCCGACCGCCTCACCGACGAGGCGGCCGAGGCCCTCGACCCGACGGTGGAGACGGTGCACCTGGCCCTGTGGCACGGCCTCAACGTGCCCCTGCTGCTCTCGGTGGTGGCCCTGGCCGGGGGGGTGGCGCTGTACCTGGCCCGCCGGGCCGTCGAACCCGTGCTGGCCGCCGGCCACTTCGCCCTGGCCAGCTCGGCCGGGCTCTACGGCTGGTTCCTGCGGGGGACCAACACCCTGGCCGACCGAGTCACCGGCATCTCCCAACCCGGCTCCCTCCCGGTCTACGTGGGGGTCATCGCCTTCACCGCCGCCGCCGTGCCCGGCGCCCTGCTCGTCAGCGGGGCGTGGTGGGGGGGCTGGCCCGAGCTGGTCGCCACCCCGGTCCACGTCCCCCTCGTGGCCCTCATCATCGGCGCCGCCCTCGCCGCCGCCCTGGTGCGCCGGCGCTTCACCGCCGCCCTGTTCCTCGGCGTCACCGGCTACGCCATGGCCGGCCTGTTCGTGGCCCAGGGCGCCCCCGACCTGGCCCTCACCCAGGTCGCCATCGAGACCCTCACCACCGTGCTCTTCGTGCTGGTGCTGCGGCGCCTGCCCGACCGCTTCGAGGAACGAACACCGGTCGGGCGCCGGCTGCTGCGCCTGGGCGTGGCCGGCAGCGTCGGCCTCACCATCTTCCTCCTGGCCCTGTCCACCGGGGCCGAGGACCCGCCCACGCCCGCCGCCGACACCATGGTCGAGCAGGCCCTGCCCGAGGGCCACGGCCGCAACGTGGTCAACGTGATCCTCGTCGACTTCCGGGGCTTCGACACCCTGGGCGAGATCACCGTGCTCACCGCCGGGGCCATCGGCACCGTGGCCCTGGCCCGGGCCGGACGGCGTCCGGGCGGCACACCGGCCGGCGTCCCCCCCACCGGGGCCGCGCCTCCGGCCGTGCGCCTCAGCCGCCTCGTCACCCTGGACGTGTCGACGCGGGTCGTGTTCACCGCGGTGATGGTGGGCTCGCTCTACCTGCTCTTCGCCGGGCACAACCAGCCCGGGGGTGGCTTCGCCGGGGGCATCGTGGCCGGCGCCGCCGTGGCCCTGCGCTACGTCAACGGCGGCATCGACGAGGTGCGCCGCCTCTCCCGGTCGCAGCCCTGGACCGTCCTGGGCAGCGGGGTGCTGATCGCCACCCTCACGGCGTTGGTGCCCCTCATCCTGGGCGGATCGGTGCTGGAGACGGCGGCGTGGGAGGCATCGGTCCCCCTCCTGGGCACGGTGAAGCTCACCTCGGCCCTGGCCTTCGACATCGGCGTCTACCTCGTGGTCGTGGGCCTGGCCCTGATGGTCTTCGAGTCCTTCGGCGACGACCCGCCCCCGCAGCAGGCGGCGTCGTGAGCGTCCTCATGGCCGCCACCGCGGCCCTCCTCTTCGGGACGGGCACCTACCTGCTGCTCCAGCGCAAGCTGTCCCGCATCATCATCGGCATCGGCCTGCTGGGGCACGGGGCCAACGTGCTCTTCGTCAACGCCGGCCGCCGGGGCACGCCGCCCCTCATCGGCGGCGACGCGTCCCGCTTCGCCGACCCTCTCCCCCAGGCCCTGGTGCTCACGGCCATCGTCATCAGCTTCGGCGTCACCGCCCTGCTGCTGGCCCTGGCCTACCGGAGCTGGCTGCTGACCGACGACGACGAGGTGGCCGACGACGTCGAGGACCGCTCCGTCGCCCGCCACGGCTTCGCCGACCGGGAGCTGGCCGACGACGCCGAGCTGGCCACCGCGGTGGAGGCCACGACCGAGAGCGACGCCCTCGGCCGCCGGGACCCCGAGAAGCGGCGATGAGGGCCCTCCTCCCCCTCCCCGTGCTGCTGCCCCTCGTCGGCGCGGCCCTGACCATCCTCGTCGGCCGGTCGCGCCCGGCCCAGCGCGCCGTGGCCATCACCACCCTGGTGGCCGTCACCGGGGTCTCCGCCGCCCTGCTCGTCGCCGTCGACGGTGATCGCGACGGCGTGCTCGCCACCCAGGCCGGCGACTGGGCCGCGCCCGTCGGCATCACCCTCGTGGCCGACCGCTTCTCGGCCATCATGCTCCTCACCGCCTCGGTGATGCTCCTGGCCGTCCTCCTCTACGCCATCGGCCAGCCCGGGGCCGAGCGCAACCACGTGGGCTTCCAGTCCGTCTACCTGGTGCTGGCCGCCGGCGTCGGGGCCGCCTTCCTCACCGGTGATCTCTTCAACCTGTTCGTGGCCATCGAGATGATGCTCACCGCCAGCTACGTGCTCATCACCCTGGGGGGACGGCTCGACCAGGTGCGCTCGGGCATGACCTACGTGGTGATCAGCCTGGTCGCCTCCGTGCTCTTCCTCGCCGCCCTCGCCTTCACCTACGCCTCCACCGGCACGGTGAACCTGGCCGACCTGGCCGGCGCCGTCGCCGAGCTCCCCGACGGGCTGCAAGCCGGGCTGGCCGGGCTCTTCCTGATCGTGTTCGGGATCAAGGCCGGCCTGTTCCCCCTCTACTTCTGGCTGCCCGACAGCTACCCCACGGCTCCGTCGCCGGTCACCGCCATCTTTGCCGGCCTCCTCACCAAGGTCGGCGTGTACGCCATCATCCGCACCCAGACGCTCCTGTTCCCCGGGGTGCTGCCCCGGTGGCTGATCCTGACCGTGGCCGGGGCGACGATGATCGTCGGCGTGCTGGGCGCCATCGCCCAGGACGACGTGAAGCGGCTCCTGTCGTTCCACATCATCAGCCACATCGGCTACATGATCATGGGGCTGGGCGTGGCCACGGTGGCCGGGCTGGCGGGCGCCGTCTTCTACACCGTCCACCACATCGTGGTGAAGACCACCCTGTTCCTCACCGGCGGCCTCATCGAGCACCGGGGAGGATCGAGCCGCCTGTCGAAGCTGGGCGACATGGTGCGCACGGCGCCGGTCATCGCCGTCCTGTTCCTCGTACCCGCCCTGTCGCTGGCCGGCATCCCCCCGTTCTCCGGCTTCGTGGCCAAGCTGTCCCTCGTCGACGCGGCGGTGGCCGAGCGCCAGTGGGCCATCGTCGTCGTCGCCGTCGGGGCCAGCCTGCTCACCGTGTTCGCCCTGATGAAGATCTGGATCAACGTCTTCTGGGCCCCGATCGGCAGCGAGGTCGGCAGCGAGACGGTCGAGGGCCCGGCCCACCGGCGCAGCCCCGCCCTCATGGTGATCCCCACCGCCGTGCTGGCCGCCCTCACCGTCGTCCTCGGCCTCCTCTCCGGCCCGCTCTACGACCTGAGCCACCGGGCCGCCGAGGATCTGGTCGACACCCGCAGCTACCGGGCCGCGGTACTCGGAGACGAACCGTGATCCGCGCCGCCTTCGCCGCCCTCCTCACCCTGATCTGGGTGCTGGCCTGGGGCTCCCCCTCCCCCGCCAACGTGCTGGGCGGACTGGCCGTGGCCGCCGTCCTCATCACCGTCGCCCCCGACACCTGGCCGTCGGGGCGCCTGCGGCTGCGCCCCGTCGCCATCGCCCGCTTCACCGGCTACGTCGTGATCAAGGCGCTTGAGTCCAACCTGGTGATCACCCGGGAGATCCTCACGCCCCGCTCCCACATCCATACCGGCGTCGTCGCCGTCCCCCTCCCCGAGTGCTCCGACGGGCTCGTCACCCTCATCACCAACGTCCTGGCCCTGACACCGGGCGTCATGCCCATCGAGGTCACCCGGGGCCCGACGGTGCTGTACGTCCACGTCCTCCACCTCCACGACGTGGAGGCCACCCGGGCCGAGATCCGGACCCTGGTCACCCTGGCCTACCGAGCCTTCGGATGATCCCCCTCACCTACGCCGTGCTCTCCCTGGCCTTCGCCCTCTTCGCCGTGCGCCTGGCCCAGGGCCCGTCGCTGGCCGACCGGGTGCTGGCCGTCGACGGGATGCTCGTCGCCGGGGTCGGCATCCTGCTCGTCAACGCCATGGACACGGGCCGGGGGGCGTTCCTCCAGGTGGCGGTGCTGCTCACCCTCGTGGGCTTCATCAGCACCGCGGTGGTGGCTCGCTTCATCGAGGGGCGGGGCGGATGACGATCGTCGGACAGGTGCTCGCCCTCGGCGGCGCCCTCCTCACCCTCGTCGCCGCCATCGGCGTGTTGCGCTTCCCCGACGTGCTGGCCCGCATGCACGCCCTGACCAAGGCGTCCACCCTCGGGTTCGTCCTCCTCGCCCTGGGCGCGGCGGCGTCGCTGTCGACGGCCAACGACATCACCTCGGCCCTGCTCGCCGCCGGGCTCCAGCTCCTCACCCTCCCGGTGGCGGCCACCCTCATCAGCCGCTCGACCTACCTGGCCGCGGGCATCCCGCAGCGCGTCGATGCCGTCGACGAGCTGGCCGACGCCCGGGAGCGCCGTCAGCCCCCGGCGGGCGACGGGTAGTCGGGGTACTGGTCGACGGGCGGGATCTCGGTGAACAGCGTGGGCGCCCCCTCGGGCTCGTGGGGCGCCGGCGGCCCGGTGCCCATGCGGCCCGGCAGGTAGCGCACGCCGCCGTTGGCGTAGCGCCACATGCCCGGCGCGTCGCTCTTGCCCTGCTCGTCGGGGCCGGTGGCCTCGCCGTCCCACCAGATCTCGGTGACGTCGTCCACGGCCAGGTAGTCGGGGTTGGGGAAGTGGCCGTGGTCCCCGAAGGAGATCTGCGGCGTGGTCGGGCCCCCACCGCTGGCGGGGTAGCTGAAGAGGCCGGCCTGGAAGGTCTCCGGGGTGAGGTGGGGGCCGGCCATGTGGATCCCCAGCATCAGGATCAGGGCGTAGGGCCAGATCACGCCGCTGGTGAGCCGGGCCTCCGGCGCCTCGCCGTAGAACCACTCGTGGAGGCGCCACTGCTCCTGCTGCTCCAGGGGCTTCCGCCCCCCCAGGTTGGAGACCCCGAAGGCGTGCTCCCACTGGGCCGGGTCGTACCGGCGCCCGAAGGCCGTGGTGTCGGTGAGCACCGTGCCGGCGATGACCCACTCGGGGAAGTAGTTCTCCCGCGTCGCCGCTTGGGTGAGGTTCCCGGGCATGAGCGGGTCGCCGAGGAAGACGATGGTGGTGACCCCGGCCGCCTTCATCTTGGCGATGATGGTGGCCGCCCGCTCGGGCAGGCGGGCGATGTCGAGCAGGTAGGTCTCCCGCACGGCGGGGACGTAGCCCCGGAGCTCCCCCCGTTCCAGCGCCTGGGTGGCCACGTCGCCGAACACCGGCGGGTCCTGGTCGAAGTTGATGACGCCGAACACCCGCTCGCGGTCGCGCAGCTCGGGGCCGGCGAACTCGGCGGTGCGACCGAGGAGGCGGCCGGTGAGGAAGTCGCCCAGGTTGTAGAGGAACTGCTCGGGGGTGGGGTTGTAGCCCCACATGTACGGGGCCCGCTCCTGGTACACGGAGTCGGGCACCGAGAGTCCGCACCCGATGCAGATGACGCCGTTCTCGGCCAACGTCTCGGCGAAGCGGCTGGTGAGGGCGGGCCCCTCGAGCACGGCGAAGGGCTTGATCTCCTCGACGACCTTCACGGCGTCGGCCACGGCGGCGTTGGCGTCCTCGGCCGCCCCCGACCCGACGAGCACCTCGACCTCGAGGGTCCGCCCGTAGGTCTCGAACACGTCGGCCAACATCTCGATGAAGGCCACCCGGGTGCGCTGCTGGACCTCCTCGGGGTCGAGCAGGCCCGAGAGGGCGGCGGTGATGTCGTTCCCGGGCGGGGGCTCGTAGACGACGATCTTCACCGTCTCGGCGGTGACCCCCGTCGCGGTGGCGCCCCCGTTGTCACCGCGGAAGGTGGGCACGCAGGGTGGGGCGTAGACGCTGGGCAGCTTCACCCGGCCGGTCACCAGGTCGCACCCCTCGCCCCACTCGATCTCGTCGGCCTCGTTGCGGTCGTCGGCGTCGTGGAAGTAGTCGGGCAGGTCGGGGTGGTCCGTGATGCCGGCCACCCCGGCCGACGTCACCTGCTGCGGGCGACCCGTCTCCTCGGGGGGGCGGCCCTTCACGGTGGCGATGACGGCCACGACCACCAGGGCGGCGACCAGGACGGCCATCGGGCCCAAGCGGCGGA
This sequence comes from uncultured Iamiaceae bacterium, assembly GCA_964643485.1. Classification (GTDB taxonomy): domain Bacteria; phylum Actinomycetota; class Acidimicrobiia; order Acidimicrobiales; family Iamiaceae; genus Iamia. Next base: position 19,056 of record CAZXRA010000306.1, read on the forward strand.
TGGCACTGGGGCGGGCGGGGGCGGACATGGCCATCACAGGCCTCCATGATGAGTGAGCTCAGAGGCCGACCCCGAGCGGGCGGCGGCGGAGCCGGTGCCCAGGTAGGAGGCGACCACGTCGGGGTGGGCCAGCACCTCGTCGGGCGGACCGACGGTGACCACCCGACCCTGGTCGAGGGCGAGGAGGCGGCCGGACACCGAGCGAATGAGGGACATGTCGTGCTCCACCACGACCAGGCTGGCGCCCAGGGCGGTGCGGATGCGGAGGAGCAGGGGACCGAGGGCCTCGGCCTCGCGCTGAGCGATGCCCGACGACGGCTCGTCGAGCAACACCACCGACGGGCGGTGGGCCAGCACGCAGGCCAGGTCGACGATGCGGCGGGAGCCGGTGGACAGCTCCCCCACGAACTTGCTGCGGAAGGCCCCGAGGCCGAGCAGCTCGACGAGCTCGTCCACCTCCGCCGCCACCTGGGCTTCGCTGGCGACCTGGGCGGGGAGGCGGAGGGCGGCGTTGAGGGGGTCGCGCACCGGCACCCACCGCTCCCGGGCCACGGCGATGGCCTCCTCGACGGTGAGGGACGGGAAGAGCCGCGAGTCCTGGAAGCTGCGCCCCAGGCCGGCCCGGGCCCGGGCCGCGGCCGAGCGCCCGGAGACGTCGATGCCCCCGATGGCGACGCGCCCCTCCTTGGTCGGGGTGTGCCCGCTGACCAGGTCGAACAGGGTGGTCTTTCCCGCTCCGTTGGGGCCGATGACCCCGAGCACCTCGCCCGGGGCCAGGGTGAACGACACCCCGTCGACGGCCACGACACCCCCGAAGCGCACCCCGAGGCCGTGCGCCTCCAGGGCGGGGACGTCGGTTGCGGGGGCATCGCCCTCGGCGACCCTCGTCGCCCCGACCGTGAGCGAGCGGGCCGAGGCATCCACCGCGGCTCGCAGGACGAGATCTTCCTCCGCCTCCCTGGTGCCGGCCTCGCCGTTGGCCCCGGCCTGGTCGAGGGCCAGGGCTCGGGACGCCCCCTCCAGGAACACGGAACGCAGGACGTCGGGGCGCTCCAGGAGCTCGGCCGTCGGGCCGTCGAAGCGCACCTCCCCCTTCTCCAGGAAGTAGGCCCGATCGGCGATGGCGAGGGCCACGTTCACCGACTGCTCGACCACGAGGATGGTCGTGCCCTCGTCCCGCAGGGCCCGCACCACCTCCAGGAGCTGATCGACCACCACCGGCGCCAGGCCCAGCGACAGCTCGTCGATGGCCAGCAGCTTGGGCCGGGTGAGGAAGGCCATCGACAGGGCCAGCATCTGCTGCTGGCCCCCCGACAGGTCGGCAGCGGGATCGTCGGCCCGCTCCCGCAACACCGGGAACATCTCGTGCACCCGGCCCAGGCGCTCCTCCACCGCCGCCCGCTGGCCCCGCGCCGTCCACGCCGCCACCCGTAGGTTCTCGGCCACCGTCAGGCCCGGGAAGGTGCCCTTGCCCCCGGGGACCTGGCCTATGCCCAGCACGGCGATCTCCTCCGGCGGGGTGTGGGTGATGTCCCGCCCGTCGAAGATCACCGCCCCCCGACTGGCCGGCACCACCCCGCAGATGGCGTTGAGCAGGGTGGACTTGCCCGCCCCGTTCGTCCCCAGGAGGGCCACCACCTCCCCCTCCGACACCTCGAGGTCGACGCCGAAGAGGATGCGGACGTCGCCGTAGCGCACGTCGAGGTCCCGCACCAGCAGCAGCTTCTGGCGGCCGGCCCGGCGCTCCCGGAGCAGCTCGGCCCGGGCCGCGGCCCCGGCCCACACCTGCTGCACGTCGCCGTCGATCACCCGGCCGACCCGGGCGATGAGCAGGCCACCGAGCAGGAAGGTGGGTCCGAGCACGGACATGCCCCAGCGGAAGCCGTGGGCCTCCCCGATCCACCCGATGAGGGGCAGCACCAGGAGGCCGGGCAGGACGAACAAGGCGCCGATGGAGAAGCCGACCGACCGGGCTCGGGGCGGGATGGCCAGCGACAGGCTCGCCATCACCCCCGGGCCCACGATCACCAGGCAGGCAGCCAGCAGGGCGTTGGCCACCACGGCCACCGCCACCTGGGGAGCGGCGGCGAAGATCAGCGCCGCCCCGGCGGCCAGCCAGGCGGCCACGGCGATCATGGAGAACACGTGCCGGGGCCCCCGGGCGAGCTGCCGCACGCCCAGGCGGGCCCCGACCACCAGGCCGAGCAGCTCGGCCCCGTAGACGGGCACCGCCACCCAGGCCCGCTCGATCTCGTCCAGCCCGAAGACCTGCTCGTAGTGGATGCTCGACACGGCGAGGAGGCCGGCGATGGCCGCGGCCAGGAAGGGTAGGGCCACGAAGATCCGACGCAGGCTCTCGATGGTCCACACCATGCGGTAGGCCTCGGCGAACGACGGGGGCGGCTCGTCGGTGCCGAGCAGGTCGGCGTCGGCCCCCATGGCCGCCCGCTCGAAGTGGCCCCGGCCGGGATCCCGCAGGCGCAGGCCCAGGACCACGAGGACGATGGTCGGCACGGCGAAGACGAAGAACGGGGTGCGCCAGCCGCCGAGCTGGGCGAGGGTCGCGCCCAGGACGATGCCGAGGACGGCCCCGACGGCGTTGGCCGAGCGGTGCAACGAGTAGATGCGGGGGCGGATGGCGGGCTCGTAGGTGTCGGCCAGCAGCGAGTTGTGGGTGGGGAAGATGGCGGCGTTGCCGATGGCCGAACCGCACCGCATGACCACGAGGAACCAGGCGGTGACGGCCACCCCGGTGCCGACGGAGAACAAGGCCCACGCCCCGGCGCCCAGGAGGGCGATGCGGTAGCGGTCGCCGCGGTCGGCCCAGTTGGCGATGGGCACGGTGAGGAGCAGGGCGGCCGCCGTGGCCAGGGCCACCAGGCCGAGGATGCCCGAGTTGCCCAGGTCGAAGTGGTCACGGATCTCGGGCAGCAGGACGCCGAAGGCGCTGCGGTCGAGCTCGTCGGTGAGGTTCAGCCCGCACAGGACGACGAGGGGCAGCACCGGCCCGCCACCGGCGACACGGGAGCGCACCCAGGCGATCACGGGGCCGTGGCTCCCTCGGTGACGGGGCGACCCTGACCGTTGCCCCCGTCGCCCCCGGCGGCGTCGGCCACGGCCCCGGGCACGCCGTCGGCCGCGGCCACCAGCGCCGGCAAGGCGTCGCCCTCGGACCCATCGGTGCGCACGTCGGCCACCAGGCTGGGCACGACCAGGTCGCGGCGGTCGGCCAGGCGCCGCAGGAGGGAGTCCCGTCCCCGGTAGACGAGCTCACCCAGCCCCCCGGGCAGGACGAGGAGGATGAACAGCACGCCCACCGCCGAGGGCAGCAGCTCCCAGTCGCCGGTGAGGATCCAGCGCCCCCCGTTGAGGAAGAGCGCCCCGATCACCGCCCCGGTGAGCGACCCGAGGCCACCCACCACGGCGGCGGTGAAGACATTGAAGCTGATGGCCGGGCCGAAGGGCTGCTCGGTGTAGCCCAGGGTGACGTGGACGAGGAGGCAGCCGGCCACCGCGGCCAGGAAGCCGGAGAGGGCGAAGGCCGAGAGCTTGGCCCGCACCACCTCGATGCCGAAGGAGCGGGCCGCGGCCTCGTTGTCGCGGAGGGCGATCAGCACCCGCCCGGTGCGGCTGGCCCGGACGCTCCGCACGACGACCAGGCCCAGCACGGCCACCACGGCACAGGTCCAGAACATGGCGCGCTGGCTGGACAGGTCGACCACGGCGAAGAGGCGGGGCCGATCGAGGCTGCCCCGGGGCAGCCACGACACCTGGGACCGGTTGAGGAGGTACTGGCTGGACGCCACGGCGAAGGCCAGGGTCGTCACCGCCAGCAGCGGCCCCCGCAGCCGCAGGGCGGGCAGGCCGACCACCATGGCCACCACCGCGCCCGCCGCCCCCGCCATCAGCAGGGCGAGAGACAGGTCGAAGCCCCACTCCCCCGTGGCCTGGGCGCCCACCACGGCCCCGACGGCGGCGAAGGACATCTGCCCCAGCGACACCTGGCCCGCCCACCCGGTGAGCACCACCACCGACACGGCCACGAGCACGAAGCAGGCCACCGTGGCCCCCTCGAGCTGCTGACTGGGCCGGCTGACGAAGGGAAAGGCGACCAGGGCGGCGACGACGAGGGCCAAGACGGTGGCCCGAGCCCCCCGCACCTCGGGCAGCCGACGCAGCTCGGCCGGGATGGGCCGCACCTCGGCCGACGCCTGCCACGACGTGGTGGCGTCGGCGGCCAGCCGGCTGGCGCCCAGCCGGCGCACCAGCATCACCACCACGATCACCGCCCCCAGCACCGGGGCGACGAGCTGGCTGGGATGGCTCTGGATCACCCCCTGCTCCAGGATGCCGACGGCCACCGCCGCGGCCCCGACGGCCACCAGGTCGGTGAGGTTGCCGAGCACGAGGGCGGCCAGGGCGGCCAGGAGGGCGCCGAAGCTGAGGGTGGCGGCGACGGGCAGGCCGACCACGCCGGCCCGCAGCAGCACGCCGAGGAAGCTGAGCCCGGTGGCCAGGCACCACACCACGGTCTGCAGGCGGCGGACGGGGATGCCGAGCAGGGCGGCCCGGTCGCTGCGCTCGGCCGCGGCCCGGATGGCCATGCCCACGTCGGTGAAGCGGATGAAGGCGGCCAGGGCCGCGATCACCAGGGGCACCAGCACCAGGGCGAGCAGGTGGTCGCCCTCCAGGCGGGGCGGCCCCTCGGAGAGCACCACGTTCCAGGGCACGTCGATGTCCTGGTCGACCAGATCCTCGCCCCACAGCCGGGGCAGGATCAGCGACACGAAGGCCATGAGCTGCGAGAGCCCGATGGTGGCCACCGTCAGCACCAACCGGGGGGCGCGCTGGAAGCGGCGGATGACCGCCATCTCGACGACGATGCCGAGGGCGAGGGCGGCGGCCAGCCCGGTGGGGACGGCGAGCAGCCAGGGCAACCCACTGAAGTTGATGAGCCCCACCACGAGGACGGTCGGAGCCGTCCCCAGCTCGGCCTGGGCGAAGTTGAAGACCCGGTTGGCCCGGAACACCAGGGCCATGCCCAGGGCGACGAGGGCCGACATGAGGCCGAGGACCAGCCCGAAGGCCCAGGCCGAGGCGGGCATCGGGAAGAGGAGCACCTGGAGCCAGAGGACCCCGGCCACGGGGGCGGCGGCCCGGGTGAGGGCGTCCCGCCCGGTCAGGGCCCCGATCAGGGCCAGGACCAGGGCCCCGAGCCAGGCCGCGGCGGAGAGCGGCTGGTCGAGGGCCCGGGGCAGGGTGGCGAGGGCGGCGGCTCCGATGGCCGTGAGGAACAGGGGTGGCATAGGGTGATTGCACGCACACTGCAAGGTGTTCGGCGCACTGTAGGACATCGCGCCCTCGGTGTGTGTCGCACGCCACTCCCCCGGCGCCTGGACCGTCTACCTACCGGTAGGTAGGCTGCTCCGCAGCTGGACAGCACGAGGAGACCCGTGAGCACACACGCTATCGAGCGTCAACCCGACGAACGGGTGAATTGGATCGCGTCGATCCCCATGTTCCTCATCCACGGGCTGTGCCTGCTGGCCCTCGTCACCGGCATCACCTGGCAGTCCCTCGTGCTCTGCGCCGTCCTCTACTTCGGGCGCATGTGGTTCGTCACCGCCGGCTACCACCGCTACTTCTCCCACCGCAGCTACAAGACCAGCCGCTGGTTCCAGTTCGTCCTCGCCTTCGGCGGGGGCTCCGCCGCCCAGAAGGGCGCCCTCTGGTGGGCCAGCCACCACCGCGACCACCACCGCTTCAGCGACACCGAGCGCGACGTCCACTCCCCCCTCAAGGGGTTCTGGTGGAGCCACATGGGGTGGATCCTGTGCGACCGCTACAAGGGCTGGGACCCGGACGCCATCAAGGACTTCGCCAAGTACCCCGAGCTGCGGTTCCTCACCAAGCACGACTGGATCCCGCCATGGACCCTGGCCGTGGCCTCCTACTTCATCGCCGGCTGGCCCGGTGTGGTGGTCGGCTTCGTCTGGTCGACGGTGCTGCTCTGGCACGGCACCTTCACCGTGAACTCCCTCGCCCACGTCATGGGCCGCCGCCGCTACGCCACCACCGACACCAGCCGGAACTCCGCCCTCATCGCCCTGTGGACCAGCGGCGAGGGCTGGCACAACAACCACCACTACTACCAAGCGGCGGCCCGCAACGGCTTCTTCTGGTGGGAGTACGACCCGACCTACTACGGGCTCAAGATCCTGTCGTGGTTCCGCATCGTGCGCGACCTCAAGACCCCGCCGGCTCGCGTCCTCAACGGGGCCCGGGTCCGCGACGGCTCCTTCGACATGGGCATGTTCAAGGCCCACTGGGGCAAGGCCACCGCGGCGGTCACCGCCCACGTCCGCCGCTCGGGAGCGGCCACCCCCGAGGGGGAGACGATGCACGCCAGCCGGGCCGCCCTCGAGGAGAGCGTCCGGTCGGCCCTGCGCTCGGCCGAGGAGCTGGCTCAGCTCTCCCGCCGCCAGCGGACGGCTACTTCAACCCCTCGTTGAGCTTGTCGAGGGCCTGCTCCTCGGTGACGTCGAGGGCGAAGCTGAGCTCCGACACGAGGATGCCCCGGGCCCGCTCCAGCATCGACTTCTCGGCTGTCGACAGGCCCTTGCCCGCCTCCCGGAGGGCCAGGTTCCGCACCACCTCGGCGACCTGGTAGACGTCGCCCGACTTCATCTTCTCCTGGTGGTTCTTGAACCGGCGGCTCCAGTTGGCCGGCTCCCGCACGTCGCGCTTGCCGATGAGGCGGAAGAGATCCTCTACGTCGGAGCGGCTGATGGGCGGGCGCATGCCCACCTCCTCGGCCTTGTCGACCGGCACCCGCAGGGTGAGCTCGCCGTGGACCATCTGGAGGACGAGGTACTCCCGCTTCTCGCCGAAGGCCTCGATCTTCTCCTTCTTCTTGATCACCGCCGCACCGTGGTGCGGGTAGACGACGCGGTCACCGACCTTGAAGGTCACGCTGGGGGCTCCTGGCTGTCGTGGGAGGCGGAGGGGCGGACCGGCGGGCCGCGACGGCCGACCATTGTGCCACCTGGGACGACTCGATCCTCAGTCCGCGGGGAGGGCGACGGGGAGGTAGCGGCCGTCGGGCAGCGGTTCCCATCCCACGGTGACCACGTCGTCGATGCGCACGGCCCAGGCGTCGTCGGCCGCCACGATGAGCATCATCCGCACCCCTTCCGCCAGGTCGACCAGGGCCACGGCGTAGGGCACGCGGTCGGCCAGGCCGGGGTGGGCGGCCTTGGGCTGCACCGAGACGGCGTGCACGACGCCTCGCCCCGACGCCGGCCGCCAGTCGAGGTCGTCCCCCAGGCAGCGGGGGCAGAAGCCCCGCGGGTACCAGTGGGGTGCCTCGCAGGCCCGGCACCACGGCAGCACCAGGCGCCGCTCCCGGGTGGCGGCCCAGAACGGGGCGCCGGCGGGCGACTCGGGCGGCATCGGCCGCTCCGGGGTGGGGCGTTCCTCGGTCGTCGCCATCAGAGCGTGGCCTCCGTGCCGAGGATCACGGTGGACAGGGTGGAGAGCACGCCGCCGCTGCCGTGAGCCAGGGCCACCTCGGCCCCGGGCACCTGGCGGCCGCCTTCGGCGACGGGGTCGAGCTCGCCCCGGAGCTGGCGCACGGCCTCCACCAGCAGGAACATGCCGTACTGGCCGGGGTGGGTGTAGGCCAGGCCCCCGCCGTTGGTGTTGGCCGGGAGGGCGCCGCCGGGGCGGAGCGGCCCCTCGGCCACGAAGGGCCCGCCCTCGCCCTTGGGGCAGAAGCCCAGATCCTCCAAGGCGAGCAGGACGGTGATGGTGAAGCTGTCGTACAGCTCGACCACGTCGACGTCGGCCGGGCCGAGGCCGGCGATGGTGAAGGCCTCCCGACCCGACACCACCCCGCCCGTCTCGGTGAGGTCGGGCATCTGGCTGATCATGGCGTGGGTGTGGGCGGTGCCCGCCCCGAGCACGTAGGCCGGCGGGCGGCGCAGGTCGCGGGCCCGGGCCGCCGAGGTGAGCACCACAGCGCCGGCGCCGTCGGTGACGAGGCAGCAGTCGAGCTTGTGGAGCGGGGATGCCTCGACCGGCGAGGCCAGGACGTCGGCCACGGTGATCGGGTCCGGCAACCGGGCCCGGGGGTTGCGGGTGGCCCACTCGCGGGTCTGGACGGCGATCTCGGCCAGCTGCTCCGATGTGGTGCCGTAGCCGTGCATGTGCCGGCTGGCGGCCAGGGCGTAGGCCCCCATGGGGAGGCGGAGCCCGTGGGCCAGCTCCCACTCGGCCTGCGGGGTGACGCCGACCGTGGCCCGGCTGCGCCAGCCGCCCGTGCCCGCCTTGAAGTCGGAGCGGGGCGTGGCCGCGTAGACGACGACCGCCACCTCGCACAGCCCGAGGGCGATGGCGGCCGCCGCGTGCTGGACGTGGATCTCGAAGCTCGACCCGCCGGTCTGGGTGGTGTCGGTCCACCGGGGGGTGATGCCGAGGCGCTCGGCCAGCTCCACGCTGGCCGCCCAGCCCACGGCGTTGTTGGCACAGACGCCGTCGACGTCGGCCAGGGTGAGGCCGGCATCGGCCAGGGCCTCGCGCACCATCCGGGCCTCGAGCTCGGTGACCGTGCCGTCGAGCACGCCGCTCGGGTCGGCGGCGTCGGCCACCCCCACGATGGCCGCGGCGCCTCGGAGCGGGTGGGCGGCGGGCACGGGCGCGATCCTGCCACGTCCTCCCCTCCGTGCCCGACATGACTTGCACGAAGCGTGCAAGTTCTCCGGTGGTGGCGTAGCCTGCGGAGATTCGCCGTGACCAGGGAGCAGACATGGTCGACGCCCACGCCCCCACCGCCGGCGGCCCACTCGAATCAGGGCTCAACCCCTTCGCCCCCGGCTTCTACGAGGACCCCTACGTCCAGTACCGGCACCTGCGGGAGACCGACCCCGTCCACCACTCCCCGCTCGGGCTGTGGTTCCTGTCCCGGTGGGAGGACTGCCACCACGTGCTGCGCCTCCCCGGCACCAGCGTCAACGAGGCCAACGCCACCTTGCAGCAGCGGGCCGAGGTGCTGGAGTCGGCGGCCGTCGACGTGGGGGCCCGGCGCAGCCGCTCGATCCTGGGCACCGACCCGCCCGATCACACCCGGGTGCGTCGGCTCATGTCGAAGGCCTTCACCCCCCGCACGGTGGCCCGCCGCGAGGAGCGCATCGTCGAGCAGGTCGACACCCTCCTCGACGCCGTCGCCGCCCGAGCCGCCGCCGATCCCGACGGCCGGGTCGATCTCATCGCCGAGCTGGCCTTCCCCCTCCCCTTCCAGGTGATCCACGAGATGCTGGGCATGCCCGACAGCATCGAGACGGCCCGCCTGCGGAGCCTCTCCCAGACCGTCACCCAGGTGCTCGACCCCGTCCTGGCCATGCTGCACGCCGACGAGATCGTCGCCGCGTCGCTGGAGCTGGGGGCGATGATCTCCGATGCCGTGGCCTGGAAGCGCGACCACCGGGCCGACGACCTCCTCACCGCCCTGATCGAGGCCGAGGACGAGGGCACCCACCTGAGCGACGAGGAGCTCCAGGACAACGTCACCCTGCTCTACCTGGCCGGTCACGAGACCACGGTCAACCTGATCGGCAACGGCACCCTGGCCCTGTTGCGCCACCCCGAGCAGGCCGACCTGCTCCGGCGCGACCCGTCCCTCGACAGCGGCGCGGTGGAGGAGCTGCTCCGCTACGACAGCCCGGTGCAGTTCTCCCGGCGCATCGCCCTGGAACCGGTCGAGATCGCCGGGCACCAGGTGGAGCCGGGGGAGATCATCCTCACCGGCCTCGGGGCGGCCAATCGCGACCCGGCCAAGTTCGGGGCCAAGGCCGAACAGCTCGACCTCACCCGGCCCGACGCCAGCCACCACATCTCCTTCGGCAGCGGCGTCCACCACTGCCTGGGCGCGGCCCTGGCCCGCCTGGAGGGGCGCCTCGCCATCCCCCGCCTGCTCCGCCGCCACCCGGGCCTGGCCCTGGCCACCGACGAGGTGGAGTGGAACGGCCGCATGGTGCTCCGGGGCGTGAGCGCCCTCCCCGTCACCCTCGGCTGACGGCCCTCACACGTCGAGGAAGCGGCCCACGGCGAAGCCGGCACCGATGGCGCCGATCAGGACGCCGGTGAGGCCGACCCAAGTCGACGCCCACAGCACGGTGGAGGTGTCGAAGTTGAACGAGTCGAAGATCTCGAAGTAGTCGCCGTCGGAGAGGCGGCGGAACAGCACCACGTTGGCGCCGAACATGAAGAGCACGGCCAGCAGGCCCCCGAGGACGGCCTGCACCAGCCCCTCCAGGATGAACGGCACCCGGATGAACCAGTTGGTGGCGCCGACCAGCTTCATGACCTCGATCTCCCGGCGCCGGGCGAACATGGCGGTGCGCAGGGTGTTGTAGATCAGCAGGATCGAGATCACGGCCAGCACGGCGAAGGAGACGATGACCCCGCTCTTCAGCTTGTCGGTGAGCTGCTGGATGGCCTTGATGGCCTCGGTGGCGCTGGCGATCTCCTTCACCCCGGGCTCGTCCTCGTAGATCGACCGCAGGGCGGTGACCGACTCCAGGTCGGGGTTGGTCGGCGTCACCCGATAGGAGGGGGGAACGTCCTCCTCCTCGAGCAGGTCGCGGGTGGTCGGCTGGTCCTTGAACAGCTCCCGGGCCTCCTCGTAGGCCTGGCGCTGGTCGACGTAGTGGAAGTCCTTGACCTCGGGGTTGTCGGCCAACGAGTCGTCCACGGCCTGGCGCTGGGCGTCGGTGATGTCCGGGTTGAGGAAGATGATGAGCTCGACGTCGCCCCGGAACTGGAGGGAGAGCTCGTCGACGCCCCGGCCGATCAGGATGAACACCCCGAAGAGGGTGAGCGAGACGGCCACGGTGATGACCGAGGCGACGGTGAGGGTGGGGTTGCGCCCCAGGTTCTTGGTGGTCTCACGGGCGACGTAGCTGACGTTGAGGGCCATGGGCGTCCTACTCGTAGACGCCGCGCGCCTGGTCGCGGATGATCGTGCCCCGGTCGAGCTCGATCACCCGCCGACGCATGGTGTCGACGATGCTGCGGTCGTGGGTGGCCATCACCACCGTGGTGCCGGTGCGGTTGATGCGGTCGAGCAGGCGCATGATGCCCACCGAGGTGGCGGGGTCGAGGTTGCCGGTGGGCTCGTCGGCCAGGAGGATCAGGGGCCGGTTGACGAAGGCCCGGGCGATGGACACCCGCTGCTGCTCGCCCCCGGAGAGCTCGTTGGGGTAGTTGCGCTGCTTCTTGGCCAGGCCGACCAGCTCCAGGATGGCCGGGACCTGGGTCTTGATGACGTGGCGGGGGCGCCCGATGACCTCCAGGGCGAAGGCCACGTTCTCGTAGACGTTCTTGTTGGGGAGGAGCTTGTAGTCCTGGTAGACGCTCCCGATGTTGCGGCGCAGGTAGGGGATCTTCCAGGAGCTGAGCTCGCCGATGTCCTTGCCGGCCACGAAGATCCGTCCGGCCTGGGGAGCCTCCTCGCGGTTGAGGAGGCGCAGCAGGGTGGACTTTCCCGAGCCCGAGGGGCCGACCAGGAAGACGAACTCACCCTTGTTGATCTCGAAGGAGCCGTCCTTCAGCGCGACGACATCGCCCTTGTAGACCTTGGTGACGTTCTCGAGCTTGATCATGCGGGGGAGGAACCTCGGAGCCGAGGACGCACGTTACCAACGCGTGACGACGGTACCGCGACATCCTCGCCGACCAGGGGATCCGACGAGCGCCGTGCGGTCAGGCCAGCTCCTCAGCTCGACGCCACCGGAGGTAGGCCTCCATGAAGGGAGCCACGTCGCCGTCGAGCACGGCGTCGACCTGGCCCGTCTCGTGATCGGTGCGGAGGTCTTTCACCATCTGGTAGGGGGCCAGGACGTAGGAGCGGATCTGGCTGCCGAAGCCGACGGAGCGCTGCTCACCCCGGATGGAGGCCAGCTCCTCCTCCCGCTTCTCCCGCTCCACCTCGGCCAGCTTGGCCCGGAGCACCTGCATGGCCCGGTCCTTGTTCTGGTGCTGGCTGCGCTCGTTCTGGCAGCTCACGACGATCCCGGTGGGCAGGTGGGTGATGCGGACAGCCGAGTCGGTGACGTTGACGTGCTGGCCGCCGGCGCCCGACGAGCGGTACACGTCGATGCGGAGATCCTTGTCGTCGATCTCGACGTCCGGGATGTCCTCGAGGAAGGGGGTGACCTTGAGGGCGGCGAAGGCGGTCTGGCGCTTGCCCTGGGCGTTGAACGGGCTCATGCGCACCAGGCGGTGGACGCCGTGCTCGGCCTTGAGGAGCCCGTAGGCATGGCGGCCCCTCACCAGGAACAGGGCGGAGGAGATCCCCGCCTCGGCCCCGGCCGACACCTCGTCGAGCTCGATGTCGAGGCCCTGCTGCTCGGCCCACCGGGAGTACATGCGGAGCAGCATGTTGGCCCAGTCCTGGGCGTCGGCCCCACCCTCACCGGACTGGAGCTCACAGATGGCATCGGCCCCGTCGTGCTCGCCGGTGAAGAGGCTGCGCAGCTCCAGGGAGGAGACGTCGGCCCGCACGGCGGCGATGGCCTCGGCGATCTCGGGCTCCAGCGATGCGTCCCCCTCCTCCCGGGCCAGCTCGGCCAGGGTCTCGGCGTCTTCGATCCGGCCCTCGAGGCCCTCGTAGCGCTCGATGTCCTCGATGGTCGTCGACAGCTCCCCGGTGACGGCTCGGGCCCGTTCGGGGTCGTCCCACAGGTCGGGCCGGCTGGCCTCGGTCTCGAGCTGGGGGCGCCGTTCCCGGAGGTCGTCGATGCGCAGGTACTGCCGGGCCTCGGCCAGGGAGGTGCGGAGGCGGCTCAGGTCGTCGGAGAAGTCGCGCATGGCCTGCCGACGTTACCGGGGGTTTCATCCCCTGCCCATCGGGGCAGAGACCGGTGCCACCTCGACGACGGGAGCCCGAACGTGCATCTCACCCCCCGGGGCGACGCCCTCCACGTGTTCATTCCCGCGGGCGCCGACGATGCCGAGTGGGTGGCCCTCTCGGTCGAGCTTTCCCTCGCCGCCCAGAGCCACGGCGCCGTGGTCATCGACGTGAGCGACCTCATCCTCATCCCGGCCGAGGCCATCCGGGTCGTTCGCCTCATCTCCGCCGTGGCCACCACGAGCGCAGTGATCGAGGTGGCCTGCTCACGACTGAGCGGCCGCCACATCCTGCGCCGGCTCCTCCCCCCGACGGTCAACGTGGTGCTGCCCCACCCCGATGCCGTCGGCACCGCCCTGCCCGTCCGGGGCCTCGGCGCCCCCGCACCGCCGGTGGTGTCGGCCTGAGCGACACACCCACCCGTCAAACGGGAGAGGAACCCCTTTCGCCGTCGCCGGCACCGCCTAACCTGCGGGACATGGAGCCTGCCGCGGGGCCTGCCGACGGCGTCGCCACCGCTCCCCCACCCGATCCCGGAAACGAGATCCTCCCCCTCCTCGTGCGGGCGGTGGTCGACTACGCCATCTTCGCTCTCGATCCCGACGGGGTGGTGGCCACCTGGAACGCCGGGGCCGAACGACTCAAGGGCTACCGGGCCGAGGAGATCATCGGCCACCACTTCTCCCGCTTCTACACCGACGGCGACCGCCGTCGGGGGGTGCCCGAGGCTGGTTTGCGCCACGCCCGGGAGCAGGGCCGCTGGGAGAACGAGGGGTGGCGGCTGCGGCAGGACGGCTCCACCTTCTGGGCCGACGTGGTGATCACCGCTCTGCGCGACGGCGACGGCCGACTCGTGGGCTTCGCCAAGGTGACGCGCGACCTGACCGAGCGGAAGGGCAACGAGGAGGCCCTGCGCCAGAGCGCCGAACGAGAGCGCCAGGCGGCCGACCGCCTGCGCCAGCTCGATCGGATGAAGAACGAGCTGGTCGCCGTGATCGCCCACGACCTCCGCGAGCCGATCACCGTCATCCGGCGCTACCTGGAGGTGCTCAGCGACGAGTGGGCGGGGTCCTCCGACGAGGAGAAGCTGCAGACCATCGCCCGCGTCGCCACCCGGGCCGAGGACATGGGTGACCTGGTGGACGATGTCCTCGACCTGGCCCACATCGAGACGGGTCGCCTCCGCGTCGATCCGGTGCCGGTCGATCTCACCCCCACCATCGAACGCGTCGCCGCCGACGTGGCCGCCATGGCACCGCAGCGCACCCTCACCGTCACCGTGGGCGATGCCCGCGCCCTGGCCGACCCGCAGCGGACGTGGCAGGTCCTCGTCAACCTGGTGGCCAACGCCCTCAAGTTCTCGGCCGACGACACCCCCCTCGAGATCACCGCCGACCGGGTCGACCACGAGGTCGTGGTGTCGGTCACCGACCACGGCTCCGGCATCCCCGAGGACCAGCGCTCCCTCCTGTTCCAGCCCTTCTCCCGCCTCCCCGGCAGCATCGGCACATCGGGCAGTGGGATCGGGCTGTCGATCGCCCGGTCGATCGTCGAAGCCCAGGAGGGACGGATCTGGGTGGAGTCCGCACTCGGCGTCGGGTCGACGTTCGGCTTCGCCCTGCCCGCCGCACCGTGACCGCCCCCGGCGCCGCCACCCTCCGCGTCCTGGTCGCCGACGACGACGCCGACCAGCGCCTGCTCCTGCGCCGCCTCCTGGTCCGCGCCGGCATCACCGACGTGGTCGAGGCGGACGACGGGGAGGCCGCCCTCCGCGTTGCCGTGGCCACCCGGCCCGACCTGGTGCTGCTCGACCTCTCGATGCCGGGCCGGTCCGGGGTCGACGTGCTGCCCGACCTCCACGCCCAGGTCCCCGAGGCACGCGTGGTCGTGCTCACCAACATCCCGAAGCGCCGGATGGGCGCCATCGTCCGGCACCGGGGGGCGGTGGGCTACGTCGAGAAGGGCGTGCCGTCCCGTCGCCTCGTCCACGAGGTGCTGGTGGCCGCGGCTCTCGTCGAGGAGGCGGCGGCGCGGGTGTCGACCGACCTCCCCTCGGCCACGGCGTCGGCCGGCACCGCTCGCCGCTTCCTGCGCGACAGCCTGGGCGCGCCGGACGAGGCCCTGCTCGCCGACGCCGAGCTCCTCGTCTCCGAACTGGTCACCAACGCCGTGCTCCATGCCTCCAGCTCTCCCCGACTCGACATCGTCCTCGACGACGAGCGGGTGCGCGTGGAGGTCTACGACGACGACCCCGTCATGCCCCGCATGCTGCAACCCGACGAGGGCGCGCTCGGCGGGCGCGGCATCCTCCTGCTCGATCGCATCGCCTCGCGGTGGGGAGCCGAGCGCCGAGGCGACGGCAAGGTGGTGTGGTTCGAGTGCGACCGCACCCCTCCACCGACAGGAGGCCAGAAGTGATCGGGCCCCGGGGATGGAAGGATGTCCCCCGATGAGCGACACCACCCAGACGACCGCGATCCCGGGGCCCGAGGTGGCCGTCCTCACCCTGGCCGAGGCGCCTGAGGCCTGGGCTGCGGCGGGCTTCGCCGTGGAGGACGGCGGCACCTGCCGGCTGGGCCACGTCACCATCGAGCTCGTCGGTCGGGAGGCCGGCGCCGGCCTCGTGGGCTGGGCCCTCCGGGGGATGCCGGAGGGCGCGGCCGAGGATCTCGACGGCTTCCCCACCCGGGCCACCGACCAGGGCCGGGCCGTGCCGGCCGAGCACCCGTCCTCGGCCGTGGCCGTCGACCACATCGTCCTCCTCTCCGACCACCTGGAGCGCACCGTCGAGGCCGCGGCCGCCGTCGGGCTCGCCCCCCGCCGCTGGCGCGACCACGTCCTGCCCGACGGCACCGAGGCCCGCCAGGCCTTCTTCCGGGTCGGCCAGGTGGTGCTGGAGATCGTCTCCCCCCGCACTCCGCCGGCCCAACCCCGGCCGGGTGTCCGGGCCTACGGGCTGGCCGTCACCGCCCTCGACATCGAGAAGGCCCGGGCCGTCTTGGGCGACGACCTCAGCCCCACCCGTCGGGCCGTGCAGCCCGGGCGGTTCATCGCCACCGTGCGCCGCGGCGCCCACGGGCTGGCCACCCCGCTCGCCCTGATGAGTCCGCCCCCGCCCCGCCCCCCGGCCCCGCCCGGCGACCAGCCGGCCGCGACCGAGGACGGTGGGCCCGACCCCACGGGCCCCTTCGCCATCCCGGGGTGAGTAGGGTCGCCCGGTGATCCCCGCCGCGCTGCTGCCCTGATGCTCGACCACGTCTTCACCGACGCCATCGGCGCCCTGCGCGACGCCATGGAATCCGCCTTCCTGGAGCGCCAGGCCTTCGAGGAGCGCTTCCACGCCGACGTGCTGCTCGGCGACCTCACCTGGGAGACGTCCTACTCCCTTCCCGGTGAGGGCGTGCCACCCCGCACCCGGGCCGACATCACCCTCGACTGGCCCACCTGGGCCCAGACCGCCTACCGGTCCTGGTACATCGGCGAGGAGCTGGACGAGCCTCCCCGCATCGAGATCGAGATCGTGATGCGGGTGCAGCGCCTGGCCACGGCGCCGGCCGTCGCCGACATCCTGGGCATCCTCCCCGAGGAGTCGAGCGCCCTCGGCGTGGAGCGGTTGCAGCGATCGAGCCCCACCCTGGAGACGGTGTTCGACGACGACCTCAGCGCCGAGGAGTACGCGGTGGAGGTCTCCTACGAGGGCTCCTACGACCTGGAGGAGGAGGTGCTGGCCGACGGCTCGGTCCTCGACTCGCACTTCGCCTCCATGGGCGGCTGGATCGCCTCGACGCTGGTGAAGCTGGGCGACGTGAAGCTCGACTACCTCCCCCCCGAGGACGCCCACGACTGAGCCCCACCCGGCGGCCCAGGCCGTAGGGTCGGGGCCATGTCCGATGTCGTGCTCGTCGAGGTGGCCGACGCCGTCGCCACCGTCACCCTCAACCGCCCCGCGGCCCGCAACGCCCTCTCCATGGAGCTGCTGCGTACCCTCCCGAAGGTGGTGGCCGAGGTCGACGCCGACCCCGCCGTGGCCGCCATCGTGCTCACCGGGACCGACCCCGCCTTCTGCGCCGGGCTCGACCTGCGAGAGGTGGGCAGCGACGGCGGGCCCCTGAAGGCCAGCGGTGCCCTGGGCGGCACCGACGACGAGGCCCGGAGGCGACGGGGACCCTTCCCGGCCCACACCAAGCCGCTCATCGGGGCGATCAACGGCGCCACCGTCACCGGCGGGCTGGAGCTGGCCCTGGCCTGCGATTGGCTCGTGGCTTCAGAGCGGGCCCGCTTCGCCGACACCCACGCCCGGGTGGGCATCCAGCCCGGGTGGGGGTTGAGCGTCCTGCTGCCCGAGGCGGTCGGCCTGCGCCGGGCCCGGGAGATGAGCGCCACCGGCAACTTCGTCGATGCCGAGACCGCCCTGCGCTGGGGTCTCGTCAACCACGTCGTCGACCACGACCGCCTCCTCCCCACGGCCCAGGCCCTGGCCCGCGACGCGGCGTCCAACGACGGTGCCGCCGTGGCCCGCCTGCTCGCCACCTATGCCGAGGGCAGCGAGGTGACGGCGGGCGAGGCGTGGGCCATCGAGGCCCGGGTGGCCGCCGACTGGCAGGGCCGGGGCTTCGACCCCTCGGCGGTGGAGGCCCGGCGCCAGTCGATCATCGACCGGGGCCGGGCCCAGCAGGGCTGACCCGCCGAAGACGTCAGGCCGTCTCGGCCGCCGCCTCGCGATCCTTGGACACCTCGTCGAGGAGCTCGTACTCCTCGCCGGTGTCGACCCACGACTCGAACTGGGTGACGCCCAGGGTGTCGAACCGCTTGCGGAGCCAGCCGTCGTTGGCGTCGAGCAGGCCCAGCTTCTTGCAGTTGGGGACGATCTTGGAGAACAGGAGCTGCTGGAACGGGTCCTCGTTCTTCTGCTCGGGGGTGACGTTGAAGACCTGGAACGCGTCCTTGGGGCTCACGCCCATGCGGTCCCACACCTCCTGCTGGAGGAAGCGGTCACGCATGCGCACGGCGGCCTCGAAGGCGAACTCCTGGCGCTCCAGCAGCTCGGCCTCGGTGAGCTCGGGGTAGTACTCCTTGAGCGACAGCACGCCGAAGGCGACGTGGCGGGCCTCGTCGCTCATGACGTAGCGGAGGAGCTGCTTGAGGAGGGGGCACGGCGTGGTCTGGAAGGCCATGCCGAAGGCGGCCAGGGCCAGGCCCTCGACCATCACCTGCATGCCCAGGTAGGTCATGTCCCACCGGCTGTCCTCGATGATGTCGTCGAGGAGCATCTTGAGGTGGGCGTTGATCGGGTAGTGGCCCGAGAGCTTGGTGTCGAGGTAGCGGGCGAAGACCTCGACATGGCGGGCCTCGTCCATCACCTGGGTGGCGGCGTAGTACTTGGCGTCGATCCACGGCACCGTCTCGACGATCTTGGCCGTGCACAGCAGGGCGCCCTGCTCGCCGTGCATGAACTGGCTGAGGCTCCAGTTCTGGGTCTGGATGGCGAGGTCCATCCACTCCTTCTCGCCCCACTTCTCGAAGACGGTGCCGGTGATGTCGATGCCCTTCTCGGCCGCACCCATCATCCGCATCTCCATGAGGCGGCGGGCGAAGGCCTCCTGGTCGACCTCGGTCTCCCAGGGGAGGTCGGTGGTGCCGTTCCACATGGAGTGCTTGGCCTTCTCGTACAGCTTCTCCAGCGAGGGCCGGGCCCCCTTCTCGTAGTCCCACGTGAAGATGGCATCGGCGTTGTCCTTGACGGCGTGGATGGCCTCGTCGACGTCGGTGTTGGACACCGAGAGGATGGCCTCCAGGTCGTCGACGTGGTCCCGGCCGAGGATCTCGGCGTCGCGGTCGGGGGTGTCTGTGGACATGTCAGCACCTTCCTTCAGGGCGGCGGGTGGGGTCGGAGGACGTGGACATGGCGCTTGCTCCTGGTGGTGACGAGAGGGGTCGGATCGAAGGGTCAGGCCGACGGGAGTCGGCCAGATGCGGATCGGGGGGGCCGAGCGGGCTCGGACAGAGACGCGATCAGGTGGGCGATGAGCTGCTGCCACGGCCCGGAGGCGGGCAGCGGCACCTCGACGGCGTCGAGGAGGAGGAAGCCGAACCCGAGGGCGTGGCAGAAGGTGACGAGGGCCTCGGTGTCGAGGTCGGGGCGGATGCCGCCGCTGGCCTTGGCCGCCTCGATGACGGCGCGCAGGCGGTCGCGCCGCTCGACGACCCGACTGCGGATCAGCTCGGCCACGGCCGGGTCGCGGCGGGCGGCGATGAAGGCCTCGGTGAGGAGGGCACCGTCGCGATCGCCCTCGTCGCAGGAGCGCTGCACGAGGTGGCTGCCGGCGATGGCCAGCACGTCCTCGGCTCGGTCCTGGAAGCGGTGGTCGGCGAAGAGGGAGTCGAGCTCGTCGGTGGTGTGGGCGTCGAGGGCGGCGACGAGCAGCTCGGCCTTGCCGGCGTAGCGGCTGTAGATGGCCCCGGTGGTGACGCCGGCCCGCCGGGCGATCTCGGCCACCCCGGCCCGGTCGTAGCCCCGCTCGGCGAACACCTCGGCCGCCGCGTCGAGCAGGCGATCGCCCAAGGACGACGGGGCGGACGCGGGCGGCGTCGGGTCGGGGAGCGCTTCAGCGGCGAGGGCCACGGGGCGATAATAACGGTTGTTATCCCGGCAGGGAAGGGAGACAGATGTCACGGCCGAGGGGTAGGGTGCCGACATCCCCCCCCCCGCCCCCGCGGGGCCGAACCCGGTCACCGGGGACGAGGACGACAACCAAGGAGATCGCCGTGCGCCCACGTCGATGGTTCCGCCTCTTGTCCGTCCTGGCGGTGCTGGGGCTGCTCGTCGCAGCCTGCAGTACGGAGGACGACGACCCTGTCGCCACCGGCGGTGACGACACCGAGCAGGACGACGGCGGGGGCGGCGACGGAGGAGGCGGCGACGACGCGGCCACGTGCCAGGGCGAGGCCGGGGCCGAGCCCTCGGCCGAGCCCGTCGGCGGCGGCGAGGCCGACGGCAGCGGCGTGCGCATCGGCATGGTTCTCGACATCGGCGGCGTCGACGACGACTCCTTCAACGAGGCGGCCAACACCGGCCTCGAGGCGGCCGAGCGCGACTTCGGCGTGGAGATCAACCTGCTGGAGCCCAACGAGGACGGCTCCAACCGGGGCGACCTGCTGCGGGGCCTGGCCACAGAGGGCTACGACCTGGTGATCGGCGTGGGCTTCGCCTTCGGCACGTCGATGACCGAGGTCGCTCCCGACTTCCCCGACGTGCACTTCGCCATCATCGACGAGTTCGCCGCCAACGCCGGCGGCGCCAACGTCACCAACCTGGTGTTCGCGGCCGAGGAGGGCTCGTTCCTCGTGGGGGCCGCGGCCGCCCTGGCCTCGAAGACCGGACGCATCGGCTTCATCGGCGGGGTGAACGTCCCCCTGATCAACACCTTCCAGGCTGGCTTCGAAGCGGGCGTCGCCGCCGTGAACGAAGACGCCGAGATCCAGGTCAACTACCTCACCGAGCCCCCCGACTTCGGCGGCTTCACCGACCCGGCCCGGGCCAAGACCGTGGCCGACGGCATGTACGCCGACGACATCGACGTCGTGTACCACGCCGCCGGCGGCTCGGGCACCGGCCTGTTCGAGTCGGCCGAGGCCCAGGATCGCCTCGCCATCGGCGTCGACTCCGACCAGTACCAGCAGGTCGATGCCGGGGCCCAGCCCTGCATCCTGACCTCGATGCTCAAGCGGGTCGACCTGGCCGTGTACGAGGCCATCGAGGACCAGATCAACGGCGAGCTGGCGGCCGGCGACCAGAGCTTCGACCTCGAGTCGGGGGGCATCGGCTACGCCACCGACGGCGGTCAGCTCGCCGACTTCGAGGACCAGCTGGAGGACTTCCGCGAGCAGATCATCGACGGCAGGATCACCGTGCCCACCACCCCCGAGGGATGAACGTCCCGGCCGTCGAGCTGGCCGGCATCACCAAGCGATTCCCCGGCGTCGTCGCCAACCGCGACGTCCACCTGCGGGTCGAGGCCGGCACCATCCACGCCATCGTGGGCGAGAACGGGGCCGGCAAGTCGACCCTGATGAAGATCCTCTACGGGATGCAGCGCCCCGACGAGGGCACCATCGCCGTCGACGGCACCGAGGTGCACCTGCGCCGGCCCACCGACGCCATCCGGGCCGGCATCGGCATGGTCCACCAGCACTTCATGCTGGCCGACAACTTCACCGTGCTGGAGAACGTCGTCCTCGGGGCCGAGCCCGACGTCCCGGTGGTCCTCGCCCGGGGCACGGCCCGGCGCCGCATCGTGGAGCTGGGCCGCACCTACGGCCTGAGCGTCGACCCCGATGCCCTCGTCGAGGATCTCGGCGTGGGCGACCGCCAGCGGGTCGAGATCCTCAAGGTTCTCTACCGGGGCGCCCGAGTGCTCATCCTCGACGAACCCACGGCCGTGCTCGTGCCCCAGGAGGTGGACGACCTCTTCCGCAACCTGCGGGAGCTGAAGCGCGAGGGGCTCACCGTCATCTTCATCTCGCACAAGCTCGACGAGGTGCTCTCGGTGGCCGACGCCATCACTGTCATCCGGGCCGGCACCACCGTCACCACCGTCGACCCCGAGGAGGTGACGGCCCGCGACCTGGCCAACCTCATGGTCGGACACGAGCTGCCGTCTCCGGAGACCCGCGAATCCACGGTCACCGACACCGTCGAGCTCTCCCTCCAGGGTGTGACCGTGCCCGGCGCCGGCGCCCGGCCCGCCCTCGACGCCGTCGATCTCGACATCCGGCGGGGCGAGATCGTCGGCGTGGCCGGCGTGGAGGGCAACGGCCAGACCGAGCTCATCGCCGCGGTGATGGGCCTCGTCGACCTGGCCGGTGGCTCCGTGCTCGTCGGCGGGGACGACATCACCGGCTGGAGCACCCGACGCCGGCGGGAGGAGGGCATCGCCTGCGTCCCCGAGGACCGCCACCGCGACGGCCTGCTCCTCGACGCTCCCCTGTGGGAGAACGCGGCACTGGGCCAGCAGACGCGCCCGCCGTTCGCCCGCGGCGCCTTCGTCGACCGGGAGGGCGCCCGCCGGCGCACCGAGGAGATCATCGCCACCTACGGAGTGCAGACCCCCGGCCCCGACGTGCGGGCCGGAGCCCTCTCGGGCGGCAACCAGCAGAAGCTGATCATGGGGCGGGAGCTGACGACCGAGCCCCACGTCCTGGTGGCCGCCCACCCGACCCGGGGCGTCGACGTGGGCGCCCAGGCCGCCATCTGGGAGGAGCTGCGCCGGGCCCGGGCTGCCGGGCTGGCCGTCCTCCTCATCTCGGCCGACCTCGACGAACTGGTCGGGCTCTCCGACACCCTCGTCGTGCTCTACGGCGGACGGCTCGTCGCTCGTCTCGACCCGTCGTCCACCACCCTCGACGACCTGGGTTGCTACATGACCGGCACCGACCCCGTCGGAGCACCCTCATGAGGAGCAGGCTCGCCCTCACCCTGGCCGCCCCGCTGCTCGCCGTCCTCCTCGCCGGCACCATCTCTGCCGTGGTGCTCCTCGCCACGGGCAACTCCGCCCTCGAGGTGCTGCGGCTCTTCGTCGACCAGCTCACCAACGTCAGCGAGATGGTCAAGGTGGTCAACCGGGCCGGGCCGTACTACATCTCCGGCGTCGCCGTGGCCATCGGCTTCAAGATGAACCTCTTCAACATCGGCGTCGAGGGCCAGTACCGCCTGGGCGGCCTGTGCGCGGCGGCCGCCGGGGCCGCCCTCCCCCTCCCCGGCCCCCTGCGCCTGGTCGGGATCCTGGCCGTCGCCGTGCTCGTCGGGGCGGCGTGGGCGGGCATCGCCGGTGCCCTGCGCGCCTACCGCGGCGTCAGCGAGGTCATCTCCACCATCATGTTGAACGCCATCGCCCTCGGGGTGACGCCGTTCCTGCTCACCCGGTGGTTCCAGGAGGAGGGGACCGGCGGCACGGTGCAGTACGCCATCCGCACCCGCCTCATCCCCGAGGGCGGACGCCTCCCCGACCTCGACGCCCTAGTGCCCGCCGAGCTGAGCGGAGGCGTGCACCTCCAGTCCTACGTGGTGCTGGCCGCCCTGGTCGGCCTCGGGTACTGGGTGCTCATCTGGCGCAGCCGCTTCGGCTTCGACCTGCGGGCCTCGGGGCTCAACCCGCAGGCGGCGCGGGCGTCGGGCGTGGACGCCAAGAAGATGATCCTCACCGCCATGATCCTGTCGGGGGCGGCAGCCGGCCTGGTCGGCCTGTCCGGCGTGATCGCCACCACCCCCTACCGCTACACCGACGAGAGCTTCCTCGCCGGCCTCGGCTTCACCGGCATCGCCATCGCCCTCCTCGGCCGCAACAACCCCGTCGGCATCGCCCTGGGCGCCCTGCTGTGGGCGTTCATGGACATCGCCCGCACCCCGATGGCCCGGGCCGACCTCCCCCAGGAGATCACCACGATCATGCAGGGCGTCCTGGTCCTCTCCGTGGTCGTCGCCTACCAGGTGGTGGCGCGCATCACCCGACAGCGGGAGGTGGCGACCGTCGCCGAGGAGATCGACGAGCCACCGGACGCCGCCGGGCCCGACGAGCCCACCCCGGTGGGGGCCCCGGCATGACCGTCGTCGACACCACCCCCACCGTCAGCGGCCCGGAACCCGGGCGGCCGTTCCGTCCCGATCCCCTGACCCGGCTGCCCGCCGCCCTGCGCCTCGGCGTCTACGCCGCCCTGGTCGTCCTCATCTTCACCAGCGCCGAGCAGCTCACCGACCAGGCGCGCCTCACGTCCCCCAACACCTGGCTCTCGGCCCTGAACCTCAGCATCCCCATCGCCCTCGCCGGCCTGGGCGGGCTGTGGTCGGAACGGGCCGGGGTGGTCAACATCGGCCTGGAGGGGATGATGATCCTCGGCACCTGGATGGGGGCCTGGGGCTGCATCGAGTTCGGCCCCTGGCCCGGGTTGCTCCTCGGGGTGCTCGGAGGCGCCCTCGGGGGCCTGGTCCACGCCGTCGCCACCGTCACCTTCAACGTCGACCACATCGTGTCCGGCGTCGCCGTCAACATCCTCGGCGTCGGCGTGACCCAGTTCCTCAACCTGGAGCAGTTCGACTCCACCAACCAGTCCCCCACCATCCCGGAGAGCGTCGGCCACATCCGCATCCCCGGCCTCAACGACGTGATCGGCGGCATCACCGGGGACCTCACCGACACCTCGGTCCTGGTGTGGCTGGTGCTCTCGCTGGTGGCCCTGGGCGCGGTCGCTCTGTGGTTCCACCCGGGGCGGGCCATCGTCCGGCCCATCGCTCTCGTGGGCCTCACCATCGTGGCCCTTCTCTGCCTCATCGAGCTGGCGCCGTACCTGGACGACCAGGAGCGGTTCTTCGTGTCCGAGCTGGGCCGCATCGTCCAGGGCCTCACCGACGACCTGTCGCTGGTGGTGGTGATCGGGGTGCTCGCCTTCCCGATCAGTGCCTTCGTCCTGTGGCGCACGAAGTTCGGGCTGCGCCTGCGGTCGGTGGGTGAGGATCCGGTGGCGGCCGAGTCCCTGGGTGTCAACGTGTACCTGATGAAGTACGTGGCCGTCACCATGTCGGGGGCGTTGGCCGGCCTCGGGGGCGTCTCGCTCGTGTACGTCTTCGCCCAGAAGTTCCAGACGGGACAGACCAACGGCCGGGGCTACATCGGCCTGGCCGCCATGATCTTCGGCAACTGGCGACCCGGTGGGCTGGCCCTCGGCGCCGGCCTGTTCGGCTTCGCCGATGCCCTCAGCCTGCAGAGCGGCGGCACCAGCCGGGCCCTGCTGGTGGTGGTCACGCTCCTCACCGGCGTCCTGGCCATCCGGGCCCTCGTCACCGGGAAGTGGCGGGCCGTGGGCGTCGCCGTCGTCGCCGGCGTCGGCGCCTACCTCTGGTACGCCTCCATCGACGAGCTGCCCAACGAGGTGGTGGTGTTCCTCCCCCACCTGACCACCCTGCTGGTGCTCACCTTCGCCTCCCAGCGGCTGCGACCGCCAGCGGCCGACGGCCGGCCCTACCGACGCGGGGAGGAAGGGACATGAGCACTCCGGCCGTCGACACCGCCGCCTGGGAGCGTCTCCATACCGCCGCTCGGGCCGTGGCCGAGCGCGCCTACGTCCCCTACTCGGGGGTGCGGGTGGGGGCGGCCGCCCTGGTCGACGACGGGCGGGTGGTGGTGGGCTGCAACGTGGAGAACGCCAGCATCGGCCTCACCACCTGCGCCGAGAACGGGGTGGCGTCGGCCCTGGCCGCGTCGGGGGGCGGGCGCCTCGTGGCCTTGGTCGTGGTGGCCGGCGACGGCCGCTACCTGGCCCCGTGCGGGCGGTGCCGCCAGGTGCTGTACGAGTTCGCCGGTCCCGGGCTGCTGATCTCCACCGGCGGACCCGACGCCAGCGATGCCGTGGTGACGTTGGGCGAGCTCCTGCCCGGGGCCTTCGGCCCCGCCGACGTGGCCGCCCGCCGCGATCGCCCGAGCGACGCGGGCTGACCCGTGGCCACCGACATCCTCGACGTGCTCCGCACCAAGCGGGACGGGGGCACCCTCACCGACGAGCAGATCCGCTTCGTGCTCGACGGCTTCACCGCCGGCACCGTGGCCGACGAGCAGATGGCCGCCCTGTGCATGGCCATCGTGTTCCAGGGCCTGTCCCCCGCCGAGCTGTCGACGTGGACGCAGGTGATGCTCGACTCCGGGGTGCGCCTCGACCTCTCCGGGGTGGGCCGGCCCACCGTCGACACGCACTCGCCGGGCGGGGTGGGCGACAAGGTGTCGCTGATCCTTGTCCCCCTCGTCGCCGCTTGCGGGGCCGCCGTCCCCCAGCTCGCCGGGCGGGGCCTGGGCCACACCGGCGGCACGCTCGACAAGCTGGAAGCCATCCCCGGATGGTCGCCCCACCTGCCCCTCGACCAGATGCGGGAGGTGCTGTCCACCGTCGGCGGCGTGATCTGCGGGGCGGGCGACGACCTGGCCCCGGCCGACCGCCGCCTCTACGCCCTGCGCGACGTGACGGCCACGGTGGAGGCCATCCCCCTCATCGCCTCGTCGATCATGGCCAAGAAGATCGCGTCGGGCACCGCGGCTCTCGTGCTGGACGTGAAGGTGGGCTCGGGGGCGTTCCTGCCCGAGGTCGACCGGGCCCGGGAGCTGGCCGCCGCCATGGTCGGGCTGGGCCGTGACCACGGGGTGCGCACCGTGGCCCTGCTGACCGCCATGGACGCGCCGCTCGGTCGGGCCTGCGGCAACGCCCTGGAGGTGACCGAGTCGATCGAGGTGCTCCAGGGCGGCGGGCCCGACGACCTGCGGGAGGTGACGCTGGCCCTGGCCCGGGAGATGGTCGAGCTGGCCGGCCTCGACGCCGACCCGGCCGCCGTGCTGGCTTCGGGCCGGGCTCTCGACGTGTTCGACGCCATGGTCCGGGCCCAGGGCGGCGATCCCGAGGCTCCCCTCCCTGCTGCCCCCGAGGTGGTGCCGGTGCCCGCTCCGTCGTCGGGCTACCTGGCCCGCCTCGATGCCCGGCCCGTGGGCGTGGCCGCCTGGCGGCTCGGTGCCGGTCGGGCTCGCAAAGAGGATCCGGTCAGTCCGGCCGCCGGCATCGTGTGCCTGGCCAAGCCGGGTGACCAGGTGGAGGCCGGCGCCCCCGTCCTGGAACTGCACGTCGACGACCCCGACCGCCTCGACGGTGCCCTGGCCGCCCTCGACGGCGCCATCGACGTCACCGCCGAGCCGCCCCCACCTCGCCCCCTCGTCATCGACCGCATCGCCTGAGGCGACCGACACGACGAGCATCGGGTGACGTCACCGCGATCCGGAAGAAGTCGTCACCTCGCGAGACGAAGGGGCGGTGCGGGCGTGGTCGCCGAGGCTCTCGGCCATCCAGGTCGCGTCGTGGGCGATGGCTTCGTCGAGGGGGCGGGCTGTCGGTGACCAGTGGACGACGGCGGCCAGGTGGTTGAGGGCCAGGGCGATGCGCGTCGCCGCCTCGGGCTCGAGGATGAGGCCGCCGGTGGCCGGGTCGATCTCGAGGCGCAGGGCCCGGGTGGCCGGGTCGGGCGGGGGGGCCTCAGAGGCGGACGGGCAGGGGTGAGTACCGTGACTCATGTCAGCATCTCCTTCAGGGTTGTTGCTGGCCGGGCCCCGGGGTGTTCTCAGCACCGCCGGGGCCGCTGCTTTGTGGGTGAGACCGACGGTCCCACGCCGGTGGGGTGGTGTCAACGACCGTTTGCGAGTTTCTCGGAAGCGGTGAAGCCCCCGTCCTCATCCGCTCGGCCTCGCCTGGGTTCGCCACCGAACCCTTCTGGTCGCCGAGGCCGGCCTGTCGCAGGAGGTCACGGACCCGACTGAACTCGTCCGCCGCGTGTGGCTTGGCCTCGGGGTGAAGTTGCAGGTTTCGCTGTCGCACCGGTTGCGTACGCTTGTTCGTATGAGTTGTTCCGGGTTCGCCGGGGCGGTCGCCGAGATCGAGCGGCGGGCCGTGGCGCTGGCCACTGAACTTGATCCTGAGGCGGTGCCGCTGTGTGAGGCGGGCCGCCTGCACGAC
>CAZXRA010000307.1:0-26139 GCA_964643485.1 uncultured Iamiaceae bacterium
CGAGGGCCCGCACCACGCTGGTCACGGTGGCCAGGCTCGACCCCGTGCCGTGCTCGAGGGCGTGGAGGGCCGACACCGACACGCCGGCGTCCCGGGCCAGGTCGGCCTGGGTGCGCCCTTGACGTCGGCGGAGCTCGCGCGCCTGGGAACCGACGTGGGCCTCCCACTCGGCGACGGTGCGTCGTAGCCCGAGGTCGGAGGGAGACGACATCGTCATCTGGGGGATTCTACAGGTTCAGTGATGATCCGCTACACCGGAAGAATAAAACCTTGATATTCCATAGATTCCTAGATGGAAAGGCCGAGATCTGTGGAATATCCTAGATCACTGAGCGCCGCGGCGGAAGAGGACGACAGGGACGGTCTTGGCCAGGATGGCCAGGTCGATGAGCAGTGACCAGTTGTCGACGTAGTAGAGGTCGAGGCGGGTGTAGTCCTCGAAGCTCGACTCGGAGCGCCCGTTCACCTGCCACATGCCGGTGATGCCCGGCGTCACCCGCAGGCGGTGGGTGAGCAGGGGATCCCAGGCCTCGGTCTCGTGGGGCAGGGCCGGCCGGGGGCCCACCAGGCTCATCTCCCCCCGCACCACGTTCCAGAACTGGGGCAGCTCGTCGATCGACGATCGGCGCAGGATGCGGCCCACCCGGGTGACCCGGGGGTCGTCTCGCATCTTGAACAGGGGTCCGTCGGCCTCGTTGGCCGCCAGCAGCTCGAATCGGCGGGCCTCGGCGTCAGCCACCATGGTGCGCAGCTTCAGCACCTGGAAGGGCCGGCCGTTGCGCCCCACCCGGACCTGGCGGAACAACACCGGTCCCGAGGTGTCGAGCCGGATGGCGACGGCGGCGACGGCCAGGATCGGGGCGGTGAGCACCATGGCCGTGGTAGCCAGGACGATGTCGAAGGTGCGCTTGGCCATCCGCCGCCAGCCCCCCCGCTGCACGGGCTCGACGTAGACGACGGGGAAGCGGCCCAGAGGCCGGACGACCAGGCGCTGCGAAGCGATGTCACGCAGGGTCGACGACAGCTCGACGTGGACCCCCCGGTCGAGGAGGTCGCGGGCCAGGCGGTTGGTGGTGCTGCTCTCGATGGCCGAGGCGGCGACGATCACCGAGGCGCGGGGCCGGGCCCGCAGGATCTCGGCCGCATCGGCCACGGTGCCCAGCAGCGGGATGCCCGGCACCGGCTCGGCGTCGGTGCTGGTGTCGTCGACGAAGCCCAGCACCTGGTAGCCGAGCCAGGGATCGGACCGCAGCATGGCCGCCAGCTCCCGACCCTCGGGGTTGGCCCCGGCGATCACCACGTTGCGCACCAGGCGGCCCCGGGCCCGCATGAGGCCGAAGATGCGCCGGGCCACCTCCCGCTCGATCGACATCAGCACGGTCACGACCACGAAGAGGACGAGGACCCGGGAGCGGGGGATGTCCACGTCGCCGAAGTAGCCGAACAGGGCGACGCCCATGGTGCCCAGGAAGGTGGCGTTCACCACTCGGCGCACCTCGTCGATGCGGCGGCCGATGAAGCGGATGTTGTAGAGGCGCTGGCCCGAGAGGATGGCCAGCCAGAGGGGGAGGGCGGCCAGGCCGACGAGCAGGAACTGGACGTCGCTGCTGCCGTGCGGGCTGTTGCGGGCCAGGTCGGTGAGCAGCGTGCTCAGACCGACGGCCGCCATCACCATGGCCAGGTCGGCCGTGCCCAGCACCAGCTTGGGGTCGACCCGTGGAGGGCGGGGCTCGGCCACCGCCGCCCGCGGCGAAGTCGGGAAGGCGAAGGTGTCGGCGGGCTGGGTGATGGTCACGGCGGTGGTCCTGCTCCTCGGCCACACAGAGTAGTGGAAAATGCTACGGAGAGCACGCAGCGAAAGGAACATTCCCTGCTCTCTTCGGCATCCGGGGCGGGAATGGGAGGGTTCCCGGGTGACCACGGTGCGCGTCGGTCGGTCACTGGGCGCATCAAGCCAGTCACCGTGCGGGCTGTCGATTCGCTGTCGATTCGCTGGCCGACGGCGAGTCCGCGGGGAGGAGGAGGGTGGGCTACACCCGCAGGCCGTAGGCCGAGGCGCTGGCCGAGCGGCGGCTGGTGTCGGTGTCGTTGTTGAGCGCCGCCCCCACCACCTGGGCCCCGGCCAGGGCCAGCTCGCTGCCGGCCTCGGTCACCTGGGCCGTGCTGGCCTGAGCGAGGGACACCACCATGAGGGTGGCGTCCATCATCGGGGCCAGCACCAAGACGTCGGCCACCGCCAGCACCGGCGGGGTGTCGACGATGATGTGGTCGAAGCCGTGAGCCAGCTCCTCCAGGGCCCGGGCCGTCGTGGTCGAGCCCAGGAGGTCGGTGGGGTTCTCCACCGGCGAGCCCCGGGTGATGACGACCAGGTCGCCGACGCGACGCTCCACGTCGTCGATGGTGGCGTGGCCGACCAGCAGGTCGGAGAAGCCGGGGGCGGCGGGCAGGTCGAACAACTCCTCGACCCCGCCGCGCCGGAGGTCGGCCGAGATCAGCAGCACCTTGCGGCCGCCCTGGGCCATGGCCACGGCCAGGTTGGCGGCCACCGTGGTCTTGCCCTCGCCGACGACGGAGCTGGTGATGGCGAGGGTGCGCACCTGGGCGGCCTGGCTCGACAGCAGCACCGACGTGCGCAGGCGACGGAAGGCGTCGGCCTCGGGGCCGTTGGGGGCGTGGACGGTGACCAGGGCCGTGCCCCGGTGCCGGTAGCGCTCGGCGAAGACGGGGATGCTGCCCAGGGCGTTGACGCCCAGGGTGCGCTGGAGGTCGGCCGCCCCCCGCACCCGGGTGTCGAGGCGGTCGAGCACGAAGGCCAGGCCCAGGCCGAGGAGGAGCCCACCGGCCAGGGCCGCGGCCAGGGTGCGGGCCAGGCCGCGCGGTGCCTCGTCGAGGGGCAGCCGGGCCGGCGTGATGATCGTCCCGCCGTCGACCACCTCGGCCTGCACGTCGGTGAGCTCGGTGGTCAGGTCGCTGAGGGTGTTCGACTGCTGGTCGATGGCGTTCTGGGCCCGTCGGGCCTCCTGGCTGTCGGGCTCGGCGTCGTCGAG
This sequence comes from uncultured Iamiaceae bacterium, assembly GCA_964643485.1. Lineage (GTDB taxonomy): Bacteria > Actinomycetota > Acidimicrobiia > Acidimicrobiales > Iamiaceae > Iamia. The sequence continues at coordinate 3,048 of CAZXRA010000307.1, forward strand.
GATCTCTTGCTGGGCTGCGATCCCCTCCTGCACGCTCTCCATGCGGGCCTGGTAGGTGGCGGCCCGCTCGTCCCGGGTGGCCTGCTGCTCGGCCTCCTTCTGAGCCACGTAGGCCTCGGCGAAGGCTTGGGCTCCCTCCCGGGCCGCCCGGGGGTTCGAGGCGCGGTACGACACGTCGATCACCCGGGCCTCGGTGGGGGCGGCGGCGCTCACGTGGCGCAGCAGCTCACGGGTGTCGGCGTCGCCGGCGATGGCCTCGGCCGCCCGCTGGGCCACCAGCTCGGACTGGACCACGGCGATCTCGGTCTGCACCTCGGCCGCCTGGGCCTGGGCGTTGGGCGTGCCCTCGACGGGAGGGAGAGCGACCCGGGCCGTGGACCGGTAGACCGCGGGCCGGGTCAGGCCGTAGCCCGCTCCGAGCATGAGGCAGAGGAGGACGGTGATCCCGACCACGAGATAGCGGCGGCGGATGACCCCGAGGTAGTCACCCAGCTCGACCGAGGACGGCTCAACGGCCATGACGGGATCCTCTCTGTCGGACGAAGAGTAGGGGGGCGCGCCGGGCGCAGCGGGGGATCATCGTGACCTCCGCAGCACGTCGCCCACGCCCATGCGGTCGGGGCTTGTCCCGATGCCGACGGCGATCACCGCTCCGCCGAGGACGAGCCCCACGGCGAGGCCCGGGATGGTGGCCCCCAGGGTGAGGCGGCTCAGGCCGAGGACGACGCCCGCCCCGCCGGCCACCACCAGGGCGCGCAGGCTGCGGGCTCCGAAGGGCTGGATGCCGAGCAGGCGCCACATCTGCACCAGGGGCAGCCCGTTGGCCACGATCAGGCTGAGGGCCCAGGCCACGGCGGCGCCCCGCACCCCGAACGGGGGGATGAGGAGCAGGTTGGCCCCCACGTTGACGACCAGGGCGATCCCGGTGTTGACCAGGCTGAGGCGGCTCCGCCCGGCCATGAGCAGGAGCATGTCGATGGGCCCGGCCGCCGCGGCCAGCAGGAAGCCCACGCCGGTGATGGCGATGACGGCGGCGCCCTCGTCGAAGCCGTCGCCGAAGGCCCCCACCAGGAGGGGGGCGAAGGCCATGGCCGTGAAGTAGGCGGGCCAGGCCAGGAGCACGAACCAGGCCGTCGCCCCCTGGAACAGGCGGCGGGCGCCGGCGGCTCCCTCGGTGGCGAGGAGGGCCGAGATCTGGGGCCCGAAGGCGGTGGTGACGGCGTTGCCGGCGATGTTCCCGGCGATCAGCCAACGGGTGGCGGCGGTGTAGACGCCGACGGCCTCGCTCCCCTCCAGGGCCCCGAGGAGCAGGGCGTCGATCCAGGTGATGGCCAGGGCGAAGACGCCGGCCAATGACCGGGGCAGGGCGAAGCCCCAGAAGCGGCGGCGCAGTTCGGCCACGGGCAGCGGGGCGGGGCCGGGGCTCCGGTCGAGGCGGCCGGCGAGGTCGCGCTCGGCCCGGCGCAGCAGGGCTGTCGACCAGAGGGCGATGGGCACCAGGGCTACGGCGAAGGGCCCGGCCCAGGCCAGGGCCACGGCGGTGACGCCCCCCCCGGCGGCCAGGACGGCCAGGGCCATCACCGGCAAGGCGGCCGAGCGGGCCACCCGCTCGACGACCACGTCGGGGAGCATGGTGCCGAAGCCTCGGCTGCCGCCCTCGACGGCCTGGTAGGCGGCGGCCACGGGGATGAAGGGAGCCAGCACCCGCAGGTACTGGCTGAGATCGGCGCTGGCGCCGTCCTCGCTGAGGAGGCGGCCCAGGGGTCCGGCCAGGGAGAAGACGGCCAGGCCGGCGGCCGAGGCCACGAGCACCACCGGGGGCAGGGCGATGCGGTAGAGGGTGCCGATCTCGCCGTGGCGGCCGCGGGCCCGGAAGCGGCTGATGAAGCGGACGAGGGCCAGGTCGGTGCCGGCCATGGCCGAGCGGGCCACGATGTTGAACACGGCGATGGCGGTGAGGAGCGTTCCGGCCCCGGAGGCCCCCAGCCGGCGGGTGATCACGATGATGAAGAGGAACCCGGTGAGGCCGAACACGCCGAAGCCCACGAGGTTCAGCAGGCTGGAGCGGCCCAGGGTGCCTTGCTCCGACGCGTGGTCCGACACCGGCGCGGGGCCGTCGTCGGCCCCGTCGGGGCGCGCCGCCGCCATGGAGGGCGAGGAGGTGGGGTTCACGTCTCCGTCCACGGCGGGGGGGTGGGCATCTCGGCCCGCAGCCAGGCGTCGGACTCGGCCGTGGCGGCCCGGATCCGTTCCACCGCCGCGGGGGGGATGGCCCCCTGGCTGCGCGGGTTCCAGCGCCCGGGGGTGACGGGGCGGCGGCTCAGCCCCAGGAAGTCGTGCAGGCGGTCGACGACGGGCCCCGGGTCGCGGTCGAGCTCCTCGTTGTAGAGCACGAGCACCCGCTCGCGGCCCACGGCGGCCCACAGCCGCTCGATCTGCTCCTGGTACCGGCCCCGGGCGATGTAGGAGTTGTGCTGGTGGGCCAGGTGGTGCCCGGGCCGCTGGGCCAGGACGGTCTCGGCCTCGGCCAGGCGGACGGGCTCGGCCTCGAGGGCAGCCTCGAAGTCGGCCAGGGTCTCCCAGCCCCGGGCCCGCTCGTGGTGGAACTGCGACCACGCCCGGGTCACCGGGTCGCGCAGGATCATCACCAGGCGCACGTCGAGGAGCCGCTCGGCGATGCGGGCGGGGGCGAAGGGGTGGAACCCGTAGTACGGGGCGGCCTCGCCCACCCGCACCGGCTCACCGGCCGCCTCGGCCTGGCGGTCGACGGTGCGCTGCCGGGCGAAGCCCGACCGGTACCACGACAGGGGTCGGTGGTAGTCGACATCGAACCAGTGGACGCTCTTGGTGAGCCGCGGGAAGCGGACGGCCGGGTGCTCTTGAAGGAGGCGGTAGAGGGTGGTGGTGCCGGCCCGCTGGGCGCCGACGATCAGGAAGTCGGGGGTGACCCGCCACCGGGCCGTCGGACGGGCGGCCCACCGGGAGGCGGCGAGGCCGGCGAGGAACAGCCGGTAGCGCTGGGCCTCGGTGAGCCCGTGACGGTCCCGGGCCCGTCGGTCGCGTCCGTCGCTCATCGGCCCACCGTCCCGCCGAGGGTGGGGTCGCCGTCGATGGCGGCGACCAGCGGCCGGGCCGCGCCGAGGGCCCCGAACCGGGCATCGGCCGCGAAGCGGGCCCGGAGGGCCAGGAAGTAGGCGGCGATCAGGAGGGGCACGTCGTCGTCGCCGTAGCCCAGGGCCCCGAAGGTGACCTCTTCGTAGGCCCGGACGGCGGCCACGGCGTCACCCAGGGTCGTGCCGTCGCGGAGCATGGCCACCATGAACCGGTTGTGCACCAGGTCGAGGCCCAGGGGGACGGGGCCGGTGGCCCGCTCCCAGTCCCAGACGTGGAGGCGGTCGTCCGACCAGGTGGCGTTCCAGGGGGCGAGGTCGCCGTGCCACGTGCCGAAGGGCCAGGCCCGCCCGGCCAGGGCGGGTTCCAGTCGTCCCATCAGGGTGCCGAGGGCGCCCTGCGGGTCGACGGTCGTATCGTCGGCCAGGGCGGCGAGGCCCTTCCACCACGCCCCCTGGGTGACCTCCTCGAGGGTGACCGGTCCGGCCACGGCTCGGATCACCTCGGGCGTCAGGTCGAGGTTGCCGGCGCTCTCGGTGATGTCCAAGGGGGCGAGGACGAGCAGCCGCCGCCCGTGCCAGTCGCCGTGGGCCAGCACCTCGGGGACCACGATCGGGGCCGGGGGGTGGTGGGCGACGAGGGTGGCGGCCTCGTGGGCCACCAGCTCGTCGGTGTGGGCGTCGACGCCCAGCTTGGCCCAGGCCCGGATGGTGCCGTCGGGGCCGATCACCTGGATGACGGGCTTGCGGTTGGGGCGGGGCGCCCCCAGGGCCACGGCCAGGTCGACGCCGTCCTCCCCGAGGAGGCGGCCCAGGTGGCGGCGCAGGCCGGGGTCGTCGTCGGACCCGTCGGCGACCCGCAGCCCGCCGGGGAGCAAGCGTCCGGCCCCCACCCGGAGAGCGGCGCCGACGAGGACTCGGGCGGCGGCATCACCCCGGCCGGAGCCGGGCCGGAGGACCGTCCCCCGAGCGTGGCGTCGGGTCGTGGGCAGGACGTAGCGAGGCCGGTCCCGGCGGGGCAGGACGGCATAGGCGCGCGTCGCCCCGTGGGGTGAGGCCGGCCCGAGCAGGGCGGCCACCGCGTCGAGGGCGGTGGCATCGGTGCGCAGCGAACCGGTCACGGCCGCGCTCCGGCCAGGGCGAGGGTGGGGTGGGACGTCGGCGTCCGCAGGGCGGCCCGGCAGCCCAGGGCGGCGGCGATCAGCACGATGTGGAGCGACGAGGGGATGAGGTCGTAGACCAGGATCTGCACCAGCCCGATGATGAGGGTGACGTGGCACCAGAACGTCACGAGGGGGCCGGCCCGCGTCTCCCAGATGAACCGCAGCCAGGCGGCCAGGAACAGGCCCAGCCCCACGTACCCGGTGCTCACCAGCACGGTCCAGAGCGTGCCCTGGGTCCCCACGAAGGGGATGATGCGGTCGCCCTCGTAGGGGCGGGGGCCGCCGAGGCCGATGATCGGGCTCTCGGCCGTGATGCGCACCGCCTCCTCGTAGAGCAGGAAGCGCCCCTCCGAGCTGTGGTCGGTCTCGGCCCGCTCCCCGACCACGGAGCCGACCGGGGTGAAGACGATGACGAGGAGCCCCAGCGTCACCAGGGCGAGGAGGGCCCGTCGGGCCAGGCGGGCCACCTCGCCGGAGCGGGAGGCGGCGTAGACCAGGGCGACGCCCAGGCTCAGCCACAGGCCCCGGTTCAGCGAGATGAACACCGGGATCAGCGAGGTGGCCAGCAGCAGGTACGCCCACGACCGGCGGCGCACGTCGGGCGACTGGAGCCAGCCGAGGAAGAAGAACGGCAGCAGCAGGGCGTAGGCCGAGCCCCAGTCGTTGGTGTAGACGAACGGCGCCTTGGGGCGGCCGAGCGGGTAGCCCAGGATGTCGTGGATCTGGGAGAAGGACGGGCGCACCATCACCTGGAAGAACTCGTTGGTGCTGATCGAGGTGGGGAGCAGGCGCTCGGTGAGGCTGGGCAGCTCGCCGTAGGGGAACAGGGTGCCCAGCCAACCGCCGGCCACGGTGACCAGCCAGAAGCCGGCGAGCAGGCGCACCACGTGGGACGAGGGGATCTCCTCCTCGGTGGCGCTGGAGATGGCCAGGAACCACACGGTGCACGACGCCACGTTCGCCAGGCGGAAGAGGTACGAGAAGGGCAGGCCCTGGGAGTCGAGGGCGAAGAACGACAGCACCACGAAGCCCAGCCACAGCAGCCAGACGCCGAACCCGAGGGGCACCCGGATGGGGCGCCGGTGGGTGAGGAGGCGGAAGGCGAGGGGGATGGCGAAGATCGACCAGGCGAACGGCCCTGCCCCCAGGGCCCACCACAGGGGGAAGCCCCCGATGCACAGCGTCATGGGCCAGTGGGCGGGGAGGCGGCGCAGCCAGAGCGCGGGTCGGGCCCGCGGGGCGGGGAGTACCGGTCCCGGAGGGCCTATGGGGCCGGCCAACGTGGGCAGGGCCATCAGATCCCCCGGCCCCCGGCCTGGAGGGCCCGCAGCACCCACTCGGAGCGCACCGCGCCCGAGGCGACGGCCAGGGCCAACCAGGCCCGGGGCTCGCGCCGGTTGTGGGCCAGGGCACGGCGGGCGGTGCGCCACGCGCCCCGGCGGTCGTGCATCGACGCCCGGGCGAAGGCCTGCTGGCCCTCGATGCGGGCCAGGCCCCGCGGTTCGTCGGCCAGCTCGGGGTGGCTGGCGACGAGGTGGTCGAGGGCGTCGACGATGGTCTGCCATCGCTCGGCGAAGAACGACGACCGGTGCCAGAACACCTTGGCCAGGGGCAGGGTGACCACGCCCACCGGGTGGCGGCGGGCGGCCCGGAGGAGGATGTCGTAGTCCTCGGCGTAGCTGCCGGGGAGGCTCTCGTCGACCAGGCCGATGCCGTCCGGGCTCACAAGGGCGGCCCGCCGGAACAGAAAAGTGGACGGATGGGCCTCGGACACGCGGGAGCGCAGGAGCTCGTCGTGGGTGATGCGGTCGCGGTCCAGGACCCGGGTCGACACCTTGCTCCGGGCCTCGACCAGCACCCCGGTGGTGACCAGCTCCAGGCCGGGCTCGGCGTCCAGGCGTTCGGCCTGGGCCGCCAGCTTGCCGGGGAGCCACAGGTCGTCGTCGTCGCAGAAGGCGACGAGCTCACCCCGGGCCGCGGTGATGCCGGTGTTGCGGGCCCCGGCCAGGCCGGGGGAACGCTCGTTGGCCAGCACCCGCACGTCGCGGGCGCCGCGACCGTCCGCGCCCGGAGCCTCCTGGGCCAGGTCGGGCTCCGCGGGGGACTGGTCGAAGACGGCCAGCACCTCGACGTCCCCGCCGTAGCGCTGGTCGAGCACGGACGCCACGGCCCGGCGCAGGAGCGCGGGGCGGTGGCGCGTGGCGATCACGACCGAGACGGGAGGAGGGACGGGGTCCACCTGGGGTTCATCGGCTGCGGCGGGGCCGCATGTAGCCGTAGGCGAGCAGGAAGGGGGAGGTGAGGGCGGTCACGACGCGCCGGTCCCTGGGGGGCAGGGCCTGGCGCCAGGCGTCGTCGTGGCGCAGGGGGATGGTGCCGGTGCGGAAGCGCATGGGGTTGCCGGCCACGGAGTGGCTGGCGTCGAGGCGGGCCCCGTCGGGGGTGAGGAAGGCGTCCCAGCCGTCGTCCAGGGGCAGGCCAGTGGGGGCCAGGACGGCGCGGAGGGCGGCGGCCGGGTCGTCGAGGAGATCCTCGTAGCGGAGGCGCAGGGCGTCGCGACCGCTGGCCCGGTAGGCGGTGAGCAGGACGTTGAAGGCGTCCCACCAGCCGGCGGCGGACGACGGTGAGTAGGTGGGCATGGCCGCGTCGTCGGCCGTCTCGGGCCGGGCGACCTCCTTGGTCCACGAGTAAGCCACGCCCCGGCTGTCCCGCACCAGGTGGACGAGGCGAACGGGGATGTCGGGCAGGTGGCGGAGCACGAAGGCCGTCGAGGCGTGCTTGGACGAGTCGACCAGGACCGAGGCGCCCGACACCGAGGCCGCGGCCCGGTAGAGGCGGGCCAGGCGGTCGGTGTGCTCGGCCAGGTCATCCCGCATCGACCCGGTGGGGGCGACCAGCCGAGGGATGTGACGGTTGCGGTCGACCCGCAGCTGGAGGTCGCGCCACTCCTGGCCGTCCACGCTCCCCCAGCCGCCGAAGGCCTCGTCACCCACCGGGCCCCAGAGGGGGCACCGGGGGAGGGGTTGGCCGCAGGCGCAGCGCTCGCCCTCGACGAGCCCCCGGGCTGGCAGGTGGACCACCTCGCCCAGGGTTGCCACCCCGGGGACGGCGCCCAGCAGCCGCTCCAACAGCGTGCTGCCGCTGCGGCCGGCGCCGGCGATGTAGACGACGGTCGGCTGCTCTGGTGTCGGGGTCGGGGTCATCGGCGGAGCAGCCCGTCGACGAGCTCGCCGAAGAGGGTGACGGCCGGGGGGACGGCGTCGGTGTCGGCGGCGGTGGCGTAGGCGGCCGGGTCGGCGAGGGCGGCGTCGAGGTGGGCGCGCAGGGCCTCCTCGTCCTCGACGCAGGTGGCCTGGCCCCGCTCGTCCATCCAGCGACCGAAGGTGACCTGGTGGTCGTCGACCACCTCGCCCAGGCGGGCCAGGCGGGGGATGATGATGGGCCGGCGCCCGGCAGCCCGGGCGTCGAGCACGGTGCCGGGCCCGGCGTGGCCGACGACGACGGCGGCCCGGGCGGCGAGGGCGGGGATGACGGCGGGGTCGAGGGTGGCGTGGCCCTCGGCGTGGCGGGGCGCCGGGGCGGTGCCGTGCTGGATGACGCAGGGGGCGTCGGGGTGCTCGCCGGCCCAGCGGTCGACCCACTCCACCAGGCGGGCGAAGGGGTGGTGGTCGGTGCCCAGCATCACCAGGCAATGAAGGGAGTCGGGGTTCACAGGATCGGGCCGATCACGACGCTGCCCTTGTAGTGGGCCTGCTGCTCGGGCCACTGCACGCAGAAGAGGTCGGTGAAGGGCCGACACAGGCGACCGGTGAGGGTGGGGCTGTCGACCCGGTCGAAGACCTCGAGGTACACGGTGGCGATGCCCTGGCGGCGGGCGAGGAGGAAGAAGGGGACGGCCACGCCGGCCCCGTCGCTCACCACCACGTCGGGCCGCTCGTCCCGGAGCACCTTCCGGGCCAGCCGCAGGTTGCGGAGGGCGTTGGGGAGGTTGCGGGTGGTGGGGTGGTGGGCCCAGTAGGTGCGCTCGCCGTCGAGATGGGAGCGAGCGTCGGCCTTGTCGAAGGTGACCCAGGCCCGGTCGTGCGTCGACCACCAGGGGCGGAGGCGCATGAGCTGGGCCAGGTGGCCCCCGGTCGAGCAGACGAGGAGGACACGGGGAGAGCGGGGGATGTCGGCGTCCAAGGCGGGCCGATCCTACTGGCGGCCCCCACCGACCAATAGGTTCCGAGCCGTGATCCGGCTCGACGCGGCGACCGTCCTCCTGCAGTGGAGCGTGGGCGGGCTGGCCTTCCTGTGGGTGACGACCCGCCGCCGGGAGGTGGGCCTGGGCTACGGCTGGCTGATGCGGGGGACGTTCGGGCTGCTCGCCCTGGCCGGGGCGTTCATCGGAATTCGGGTCGACGTCGTGTGGGTGCGGGACGTCGCCGCCGTCGGGGTGGCGGTCGTCGCCGGGGCGGCATTGGTGGTGTCGGCGCTGCGCCGCTCGGCGGGGGTGGCGGGCCAGCGCGACCGGGTGGAGCGCCGGTCGGCCCGGGTGGCGGCCATGACCGGCATCGACCGGGCCGAGCAGCGCTTCGACGCCGACGCCCCCGAGTTCCCGCCGGCGCTAGACCTGATCGCTCCGGCTGTGGGCCTGGTGGGTCTCGTGGCGGCGGGCATCGGGGCCGGCGACCCGGCCTGGCTGGCGGTGGCCCGCACCCTGGTCGGTGCCCTGTTCCTCGGGGCCATCACTGACGCCATGCTCCTGGGCCACTGGTACCTGGTGCAGCCCGGCCTGGCTCGAGGCCCGCTGCTGGAGCTGGTGCGGGCGACGGCGATCGTGTGGCCGGTCGAGGTGGCCCTCCTGCTCGTCCCCACCGGGATGGCGTCGGTGCTCTCCGGCTCGATCGACGACGGCTACGGCGGGATCCTGGGGTGGACCTGGGTGACGTGTGCGGTGACCACCCTCGGCCTGTTGGCCGTCACCCGGGCGGCTCTCGAGGAGCGCCAGTACTCGGCGGTGATGGCGGCCACCGGCCTCCTGTACCTGGCCATCCTCACCGCCTTCGGCACCGACCTCATCGCCCGAGCTCTGCTGGCCTGACACCGGACTCGTCATCGTCATCGTGCGATGGCACCGTCGATCAATACCCCCAAAATGGGTAGACAGAGGCTGCCGAAAAGGCGAAAAATCGCGGAGAGGTATTGCGCGATGGCGAAGCTCATGTTAAGAACCGCTGCATGGCGGGTAGCGGCGGGATTTTCAAGTCTTCTTTACGTTGGCATCGGTCGGTGCCGGCACTGGCTCTGGCCCTGGCATTGTTTGCATCGGGCTGTGGTTCTCCGGATGATGAGACGGTGTCAGGGGCCGCGGCCGAAGAGGACAGCTCTTCATCTGCGGAAGGGGAGATCGCCGTTGCCGCAGAGTTCGCCTTGGCTTGGTCGGCTTCCTACGACCGAGTCGTGGCGTCCGGAACTCATCTGTTGGGTTTCGGGGGAACCGACCCAAATCGTGCTGATGAGGGTGTTGCCTTCCTCCGGACTGCCGGGATGTTGGTGAACCTGGCCGACGGTTCGAGCGCCGAATTGGACTATCCCGTCGTAGAGGGGGGAACGTTCATCCCCTACGAAGCCACCGGCTTCGGGGACGACTTCGTGCTGGTCGGGCGCCTATGCGCTGATCCCGACAAGCTCTACAACGACACGTACGCGGAAGACACGTGCGCACCGAGCACGCCCGCCGCCTTCCTGCTCCACGGAGACGGCACGTGGGAGGAGATGGCGTTGCCGGACGACGTCCGGTCGACCCAGATCGCCAACGTCCCGTTCTTCGCGCGCAGTGGTGACGAGCTCGTCACTGCCTTCCACGCCACGGACGACCACGAGACGGGGCAGATCATCCTCCGGTGGTCGGAGGGGGCGTGGCAGACGTTCCATCGCCGCACCCGGGGGCAGGCGTTCGCCTGCGCTACGGCGACCCACCTCTACTACCTCACGAGCCACACGGAGGGCGAGGTGTCGGTCGACAGTGGGGTGACGACCTTCGCCATGGCTCGCTACGCCTTGGAGGATGGCAAGGAGGAGGCGGTTGCCCTGCCCGAGATGACCTCGCGGTTCGGTGGGGTCACGGTGCGCCTGGGCTGCAACGATGTCTTCCCCATCCTGACGACGAGCGACATCGACGGGCTGCAAACGGTCTACGCCTTCACCGATGGGAAGTGGACGACCATCGAGGGGATCCTTGCTGGCGCAGAGCTGGTCCATGCCGCTGATGTCCTCTCCCACCCCCGGGGGATCGTCGTCTCGGCCGTGCTCATGGAACGGGAGCCCCCGTCGAGTCGAGGCCGCTTCTTCCTCGTCGACGAGGAGATGCGGGTGACCGAGCTGCCGGCCGACCAGCTCGGGGGAAAGGTCATCCGGTGGGCGGGTGATGCGCCTTCCCTGGTCCTGGTGCAGGACATGGTCGGTGGAGATGAACAGGCGCCGGCCGAGGAGCCGTCGTCAACCACAGTTCGAGTGATGGAGATCTGACGAGATGCAAACGGTGAGGCGGGTCACCTTCATACTGCGATTCTTGATCGGCGCACTCTTCCTGAGCGCCACCCTCAACATCACTGCCGGCGCATTGCCGGCCGCGTCGACACCAAGCCGAGTTCTGTTGGCTGGGTCGCACCTGCCGCATACAGCAGCGTCGCTGCCGGTGGGCGTCTACCAGTCACGGCCTCATGTAGCCACGTGGAACATTTATGGTGCCAACGGCAACGCGTATGAGGGCTTCAACACCAACGTGACAGCGACCGATACCACCGGGACGAACACCGGTACGGTACAGGATCGGATACGTGACAGGTGGCCACACCTCTACGCCGTAGGTCTGCAAGAGGTCTGTGCCCAGAACTGGAACTACATCATCTACGAGCTGGCGTTCTACGGACTTCACACCTCCACCACCGGCTATCAGTTCTATCCTCAACCAAACATCGGCATCTTGGTGCCGAACAGCAATTGGTGGGCTCTCTACCCTGCATGCGGTGCGTGGTCCGGCAACGGGATCATCCTGAAGGGTCATGCCACCGACACCTACTGGACGCCCTTCGATGTGCAGCCGACAGCGGGCATCACCAGCCACATCTCTTGTGCCCGCAACCTCGCGACCGTCTGCACGGCCCACCCTGGACCGGCAACCATGCCGTACTATCCCGCTACTCAGGGCGCTCAGTATCGCGACGTTGCCACCTTCATATCAGCGGCTTCGGGGCTCTCCCTCTTCGCCACCGGCGACTTCAATCTCCATCCCGGTGGCTTCACCACCACCGCATGGGCTCAGAACAGTTTCAAGGACGCCGACGACCACGGCGGAGCATTGGCGCACACGACGGACTACGGGACGACCCTTGACTACATCTTCCGGACCCGCCCCAACAGCTGGGCCGCCGATGGGTGGGTGTCACCCAGCGCATGGAGCGACCACCACTGGAAGCAGGGGTACCACCAGTGAGGTGCCCCTGAGGGGCGGGCCGGGCGCCCTATGGTGGGGCGCCATGGCGGACAGAGGAATTGTTCGGCGCCCTGCGTGGCGTCGGCCGATGGGGGCGATGGTGGTGGCGGCGGCCCTGTTCACCTCAGGGTGTGGGTCGCCGGGTGGAGACGAAGAGGCGAAGAGGGAGGAACCTCCTTCTTCCCGGTATGCCGAGGGTGACATCACCGTGTCGTCGGAGTTCGCCTGGAGCACCACCGCCTACGCCACGACCACGGCGACGGATTCCCACCTGCTCGGCTTCGGCGGCACCGATCCCGAGCGCTCCGAGGTGGCCCCGACCCTGCGCATCACCGGGGAGATCGTCGACCTGTCGGACGGGTCGAGCACCCCGCTGACCTATCCCGTGCTCGACGACGGCACCTTCATCCCCCTGGAGGCAGAGGGTCTCGGGGACGACTTCGTGATGCTCGGGCGCCTGTGCGCCGCGCCCGAGGAGTTGTACAACGACATGTACGAGCCCGACACGTGCACGCCGAGCACCCTGGCGTCCTTCCTCCTCCACGAGGACGGGACCTGGGACGAGGTGGCGCTGCCTACCGAGGTGCGATCGCTCCGGGTGGACATCGTACGGAACTTCGGGCGCAACGGGGACACCGTCTTCATGATGCCTCTCAGCACGGGTGCCGAGACGGGCACCGAGGCGAGCGAGGACGTCCTGGCCTTCTCCGACGGTGCCTGGCGCATCTTCATCAACGGGATCCCCTCCAGCCCCACCTGCGTCACGGCGACGCACTTCTATCGCCTGGCGACGACGGGGGAGAGCTCCACGTTGTCCCGCTACGACCTGCGGGACGGCCAGGAGGAGGAGGTCCCGCTGCCCGAGCAGGACCCGGCCTTCACCCAGATGGACCTGGGGTGCAACGACGCCTTCCCGATCCTGGCGGCCAGCACGCTGGGGGGCCTGCACACGGTCTTCGCCCTGAGGGACGAGGCGTGGACGGCCGTCGAGGGGATCGCCGCCGGCGCGGACATGGCCCTCGACGGAAGCGACATCACCCACTCCCATCCGCGGGGGATCGTCCTGTCGATGCCCTCGCGGCCTTCCTTCCTCATCGACGAGGAGGCGCTGGTGGCCGAGTTGTCCGCTGGTCCCGTCGAGGACGAGGAGATCCTCTGGGCCGGCGATGCTGCGGCCCTGGTGCTGGTGAAGGATGCCGTCGAAGCCACTCCTGCGCCGCAGGTGGGGGACCCGAGCGGGGGGGAGTCGCCGCTCCCGGAGACGACCACGGTCCGGGTGCTGGATCTCGGCGAGGTCGTCGGGTAGATCCGACTTGGGCGAGCTCATCGTTGACGTGACGACCTGACCGCTCGGTGGCCTGGCCATGGGTCTACGGTGCGCGCATGGCGGAACGAGGGATTGTCCGGCGCTGGCGACGTGGGTCTCGGCCGGTGGCTGCGGCGGTCGTGGCGGTGGCGTTGCTGGCATCGGGGTGTGGATCCTCGGACGGGGACGATGTGGCCGGAGAGGAAGGTCCCTTCCGGTACGCCGAGGGTGACCTCGACGTGGCGTGGGAGTTCGGCCCGAGCACCTTCTCCTACGGGTGGATCACCGCGACCGGCACCCACCTGCTCGGCTTCGGCGGCACCGACGGCGACCGTGGGTACCGACTCCTCCGGATCGCCGGGGAGATCGTCGACCTGTGGGACGGGTCGAGCACGGCGCTGACCTATCCCGTGGTCGACGAGGGCACCTTCGTCCCGATGGCGGCTGAAGGGATCGGGGACGACTTCGTGGTGCTCGGGCGCCTGTGCGCCGCCACCGAGGATTTGTCCAACGACATGTACCAGGTCGACACGTGTTCCCCGAGCACCATCGCCTCCTTCCTCCTCCACGAGGACGGGACCTGGGACGAGGTGCCGTTGCCCGACGAGGTGCGGTCGCGTCAGGTGGACGGGGTGCGGGACGTCTGGCGCAACGGGAGCGGCATCTTCATGAGGCCCGTCGACCGGGAGGGCGTCCCACAGCGCCAGGACGTCCTCCGCTTCTCCGATGGCGCCTGGGACGTCGCCCTCGAGGAGATGCCCCTCGATGGGTGGACCTGCATCACGGCCACCCACTTCTACCGCCTGGTGGAGCGCGTGGACGTCGAGGGCAGACCCGACGACGCGACGGACGACGTGGAAGACCTCACCTTGCTCCGCTACGACCTGAGCGACGGTCGCGAGGACGAGATCCCGCTTCCCGAGGGGGACCTGACGTCCACAAATGGGAACCTGGGGTGCAACGACGCCTTCCCCGTCCTGACGGTGAGCACGCTGGGGGGCCTCCACTCGGTCTTCGCCTGGAGGGACGAGGAGTGGATGCCCGTCGAGGGCATCGTCCCCGGCGAGGACATGGGGTTCGGCGGAGGTGTCCGTTCCCACCCCCGCGGGGTCATCATCCCCATGCCCGAGCGGTCCTCCTTCCTCATCGACGAGGAGGCGAGGGTGACGGAACTGCCCCCCGGCCCTCGTGAAGCCGAACAACTCCTCTGGGCGGGCGACGCCCCTGCTCTCGTCCTGATCGACGACGCCCGCGCGCCCGAACCGAAGGAGGAGGTGGGAATGCCCGCTCCGACAGAGGCGCCGATCCCGCCGACGACCACGCTGCGGGTGCTGGAGCTCGAGGCGCTGAGCAGGTAGGGCCCTACCGCACCACGAAGTACTTGGCCTGGGGGTGGTGGAGGATGATGGCCGAGGTGGTCTGCTCCGGCTGGTACTGGAAGCCGGTGTCCTCGCTGACCTCGATGCCGATGCGGCCGGCGTCGAGGATCTGGGCCACCCGCTCGTTGTCCTCCAGGTCGGGGCAGGCCGGGTAGCCCCAGGAGTAGCGCCCGCCCCGGTACTGCTGGCGGAACAGGCCGGCCAGGCTGGGCCCGTCCTCGTGGGCGAAGCCCCACTCCTCCCGGATGCGCCGGTGCCACAGCTCGGCCAAGGCCTCGGCCATCTCGACCCCGAGGCCGTGGAGGAGGAGGTAGTCCTGGTACTTGTCGGCGGCGAACAGCTCGGCCGTGCGCTCGGAGACGGCGGCGCCCATGGTGACGATGGAGAAGGCGACGTAGTCGAGCTCGTCGTCCTCGATGGGCTTCACCAGGTCGCTGATGCACTGGTGGGGCTCGACCCGGGAGCGGGGGAACCGGAAGCGGGTGATCTCCCCGTGGCGCGACTCGTCCGACCAGATGACGATGTCCTGCCCGTCGCTGTTGGCCGGGAAGAAGCCGTAGACGACGGCCGGGTTGAGGAGCCCCTCGGTGACGGCCTGGGCCAGCTGGGCCCGGAACATGGGCCGCAGGCGCTCGGTGAACTCCTCGTGGGTCTCCTTGGTGCCGTTCGGCTTGGCCTCGGGCCGGAACTGCCACTGGTTGCGGAAGAGGGCCGTCTCGTTGACGTAGGCGGCGATGTCGTCGATGGCGATGCCCTTCACCACCTTCGACCCGGTGAAGGGGGGGACGAACACCTCGTTGGTCCGGTCGAGGCCCTCCCAGAGGCCGGGGAGGTCGGCGTCGTCGGAGGCGCCGGCGTCGCGCCCGCCGAAGCGGCCGGCGAGCTGCACCTCGGAGGCCGAGGGAACGGTGCCCCAGTCGGGGTCGTCGGCCGCGGGGTCGCGCCGGATCTCGCCCAGCCGGTCCATGACGTGGAGGCCCTCGAAGGCGTCCTTGCCGTAGAAGAGGCGGCCGCCGTAGACGTTGCGCAGGTCGCGCTCGACGTAGGTGCGGGTGAGGGCGGCGCCGCCCAGGAGGATCGGCATGTCGAGGGAGCGGGCGTTCAGCTCCTCCAGGTTGTCGCGCATGATGAGGGTGGACTTCACCAGCAGGCCGCTCATGCCGATGGCGTCGGCCTCCACCTCCAGGGCCTTCTCGATCATGTCGCTGATCGAGACCTTGATGCCCAGGTTGACGACCTCGTAGCCGTTGTTGGTGAGGATGATGTCGACCAGGTTCTTGCCGATGTCGTGGACGTCGCCCTTGACGGTGGCGAGGACGATGCGGCCCTTGCCCGCCTGGCCCTCGACCTTCTCCATGAACTGCTCGAGGTAGGCGACCGATGCCTTCATCGTCTCGGCCGACTGGAGGACGAACGGGAGCTGCATCTCGCCCTTGCCGAAGAGGTCACCCACCACCTTCATGCCGGCGAGCAGAACCTCGTTGACGATCTGGAGGGCGGTGAACCCGGAGGCCAGGGCCTCGTCGAGCTCCTCGATCAGGCCGTCGCGCTCGCCGTCGATGATGCGCTGGCTGAGGCGCCGGTCGACGGGCCAGCCCGAGCGGTCCTCCTGCTCGACGGCCTGGACCTTCACGTCGGCGAAGATCTCCAGCAGCTTGTGGAGGGGGTCGTAGGCGGCATCGCCGTCAGCGAGCAGGCCGTCGACGCCGCGCCGGTCGTAGATCAGGTCGAGGCACACGTCGCGCTGCTCGTCGGGGATGCGCGACAGGGGGAGGATCTTGGAGGCGTGGACGATGGCCGAGTCGAGGCCGTGCTTCACGCACTCGGCGATGAACACCGAGTTGAGGACGTGGCGGGCCGCCGGGTTGAGGCCGAAGCTCACGTTGGAGACGCCCAGGGTGGTGTGGGCCCCGGGGATCTCGGCCTTGATGCGGCGGATGGCCTCCATGGTCGCCATGGCGTCCTTGCGGAGGTCTTCGTCGCCAGTGGAGAGGGGGAAGGTGAGGGCGTCGAAGATGAGGTCGGACGGGTCCAGCCCGTAGGTGCCGGTGGCCAGCTC
The DNA here is from genome assembly GCA_964643485.1 of uncultured Iamiaceae bacterium. Lineage (GTDB taxonomy): Bacteria > Actinomycetota > Acidimicrobiia > Acidimicrobiales > Iamiaceae > Iamia. The sequence continues at coordinate 19,542 of CAZXRA010000307.1, forward strand.
GGTGATGCGATGGGCGACCCGCATCTTCCACTCGACGTCGCGGGCCTGGCCCTCCTCGTCGATGAGGAGGCAGATGACGGCAGCGCCGTACTCGCGGGCCAGAGAGAAGACCCGGTCGAGGCGGCTGCCCGCGGCGAAGCCGTCCTCCAGGTTGGCCGAGTTGAGGATGGCCCGGCCGCCGATCCACTGGAGGCCGGCCTCCATCACCTGGGGCTCGGTGGAGTCCATGACGAGGGGGGCGTTGGCCTGGGTGGCGAACCGGCTGGCCAGCTCGTCCATGTCGCCGGTGCCGTCGCGGCCCACGTAGTCGACGCACACGTCGAGGACGTGGGCGCCCTCCTTGATCTGGGCGTTGGCCATGGCCGAGCAGGTGTCCCAGTCGCCCTCGAGAAGAGCCTCGCGGAACTTCTTGGACCCGTTGGCGTTGGTGCGCTCGCCGATCATGAGGAACGAGGCGTCCTGCTCCAGGGGCACCGCCGAGTAGATCGAGGTGACCGAGGGCTCGAACTCGGGCGTGCGGGACGCGGGCGTGAGGCCCGGGGCCATCTCGGCCAGGAGCTTGATGAACTCCGGCGTGGTGCCGCAGCAGCCGCCGATGACCTGGACACCCAGCTCCTCGACGAAGCGGCGCTGGTGGTCGCGCAGCTCCTCGGGCCGGAGGTCGTAGTGCATGGCCCCGTCGACCACCGAGGGGAGGCCGGCGTTGGGGAGGCACGAGATGGGCGTGCGGGCCTGGGCCGAGAGGTGGCGCAGGTGCTCGCTCATCTCGGTGGGCCCGGTGGCGCAGTTGAGCCCGATGATGTCGATCTTCAGAGGCTCGATGGCGGCCAGGGCGGCGCCGATCTCGGTGCCGAGGAGCATGCGCCCGGTGAGCTCCATGGTGACCTGGGCCTGGATCGGCACCTCGCGCCCCTGGCGGGCCATGGCCCGGCGGGAGCCGATGACGGCGGCCTTCATGGCCAGCAGGTCGAAGTGGGTCTCCAGGATGAGCAGGTCGACGCCTCCCTGGATGAGGGCGTCGGCGGCCTCGTCGTAGGCGTCGCGCAGGGCGGCGAAGCGGATCTGGCCGAGGGAGGGGGCCTTGGTGCCGGGCCCGAGGGAACCGGCCACGAAACGGGGCCGGTCGGGGGTGGCGTAGGAGTCGGCCACCTCGCGGGCGATGCGGGCGTTGGCCAGGGCGATCTCGTGGCTGCGCTCAGGGATGTCGTACTCGCCGAGGGGGACGGCGAAGGCGCCGAAGGTGTTGGTCTCCACCACGTCGGCGCCCACGTCGAAGTAGGCGGAGTGGAGGGCGGCCACCACGTCGGGACGGGTGACGCCGAGGATGTCGGTGCAGCCCTCGAAGGCGGGGCCGCCGTAGTCGTCGAGGGTGAGGTCCTGGGCCTGGATCCAGGTGCCGGTGGCGCCGTCGTAGACGACGACCCGTTCGGCGACGGTTTCCATGAACGTGCTCGGGCGAGCCATCGGGCCAGGCTACCGATGCCCCTCCGACCGCCGCCCATCCCTATTCCTTCTGTGACTTCTGTGCCTTCTGTGACTTCTGTGAGTCCCGGTACTGTGCCCCGCATGCGGATCATCGAGGCCGATCAGGTCGCCGACGTGCGGGCGGGGGAGATCCCGGCCCACGTGGGCGTGATCATGGACGGCAACGGGCGGTGGGCCCAGATGCGCGCCCTGACCCGCTCGGAGGGCCACGCCGCGGCCGAGGCCGCGGTGGTGGCGACGGTCGATGCCTGCCTCGACCTGGGGGTGTCGTGGCTCTCCGCCTACGCCTTCTCCACCGAGAACTGGACGAGGGATGCCGAGGAGGTCGGCTTCCTCATGCGCTTCGACGAGTGGCTCCTCCGCAAGGAGCGGCGGGACGAGCTGAACGAGAAGGGCGTCCAGATCCGCTTCCTGGGCCGCACCGACGACCCCCGCATCCCGCCCGACTCCCGCGACTGGCTGGTGGAGACGGCGGAGCTGACGGCGCACAACACCCGCATGGTTCTGGGCATCGCCTTCAACTACGGGGGACGGGCCGAGATCGTCGACGCCGCCCGTGGCCTGATCGCCGCCGGGGCCACCGCCGACGAGGTCACCGAGGAGAGCCTGGCCGCCCACCTCTACGCCCCGGACATGCCCGACATGGACCTGGTGGTGCGCACGTCCAGCGAGCACCGGATCAGCAACTTCTTCCCGTGGCAGGCCACCTACGCTGAGCTGGTGTTCCTCGACACCCTGTGGCCCGACTTCCGCGAGGGACACCTGTACTCGGCGGTGGCCGAGTACCAGGCTCGGCGCCGGCGCATGGGGGCGGCCCGCGTGGCCGACGCCGCCCGCCCCACCCTCTGACCGTCGAAAGGTCAACATGCCACCGCATGGGTGGCGGAGTGACCTTTCGATGAGGAGGGCCTCCGAGTGGCCGTCGGCCGGTGGTCGATCGGTACGCTCCCCGGCATGACCCCGGCGGACCTCGCTGCGCTCCTCGGTCTCCCCGACCTGCCCGACGGCCTCACCGCCGTGGAGGCCGAGCTCGACCGGTCTGTCGTCGTCGATCGGGCCGAGATCGAGCAGCCGGCCCGCCGGGTGGTCCTGGGGGGGGGCAAGCGCCTCCGTCCCGCTCTGGCCCTGGCCTGCGGGGTGGCCGCCGCCGGCCGAGGCCCCGACGCCGTCACCGATGCCCACGTGGTGGCGGGGGCGACGGCGACGGAGCTGGTGCAGGCCGGGTCACTGATCCACGACGACATCATGGACGACGCCGACGAGCGCCGGGGCGTGCCCACCATCAACTCGGTGGAGGGGCCCAACCAAGCCCTCCTCGTCGGCGACTTCCTCCTGGCCCGGGCGGGCCAGCTCGCCGCCGGGGTGAGCCGCGATGTCGCCGCCTACCTGGCCACGGCCATCGCCGACCTGTGCGTGGGCCAGTCGGCCGAGGTGTCCACCCTCTTCGACGCCGACCGCAGCATCGACGCCTACCTCGATTCCATCCGGGGCAAGACGGCCGCCCTGTTCCGGGCCTCGTGCGAGATCGGTGCGGCCGCCGCCGGGGCGCCGACCGACGCCGTCACCGCGGTGGCCACCTACGGCACCGCCTTCGGCATGGCCTTCCAGATCATCGACGACGTGCTCGACCTGGTGTCCACGGCCGAGGCCCTGGGCAAGCCGGTCGGCAACGACATCCGCGAGGGCGTCTACAGCCTGCCGGTGCTGCTCGCCCTCGACGGCCCCGACGGTGCCGCCCTGCGGGCCCGGTTGGGCCACGTCCCGGCCGCCGGTGAGGTGGCCCACGCCCTGACGCTGGTGCGGGCGTCGTCCGGTGTGGCCGAGGCCCTCGACCGGGCCCGGGCCTTCAACGAGGCGGCGGCGGCGGCCCTGGCCGTGTTGCCCGCCGGGCCCACCCGCGATGGTCTGGCCTCCCTGCCCGCTCGCTACCTCGACTGGGCCCTGGAGCAGAAGGCGCCGGACCTGGCTGTCCCCACCACGGGCTGACGGGGGCGCCGCGGGCGATCGGTACGCTCGGCGGGGTGAAGGTCTACACACGCAAGGGCGACGACGGCACCACGGGCCTGCTCTACGGCGGGCGGGTGGCCAAGGACTCGCCCCGGCCCGAGGCCTACGGCCAGGTCGACGAGGCCCAGGCGTTCGTCGGGGTGGCCCGGGCCCATGCCGAGCGGGGCGGGGAGCTCGACGCCATCCTCACCGGCATCGAGCGTGACCTCTGGGTGCTCATGGCCGATCTGGCGACCGACGACGGGAACCGCCACAAGCTCACCCCCGGCGCCACGCTCGTCACCGACGAGATGGTGGCCGCCCTCGAGGCCCTGATCGACGACATCAGCGGCCGCTTCGAGATGCCCAAGGAGTTCGTCGTCCCCGGCGAGGTCGTTGTCGCCGCTCACCTCGATGTGGCCCGTACGGTGGTGCGCCGGGCCGAGCGGGTCGCCGTCGCCCTCGCCCCCGGGAGCACGGCCGCCCTGGCCTACCTGAATCGCCTGTCCGACCTGCTGTGGGTGCTGGCCCGCTGGCAGGAGGGCGGCTCCCTCACGTCCCGCTCCGCCTGAGCTCGTCCCCACCGGTTCGTGGAGAGCGGAAAGCCCGAAGGAAGCCATGCCGACTCGTCCTGTCACCCCCACCACTGCGGCCAAGGTCCCGGCCCGCACCGACCTCCTCGTCATGGGGGCACGAACCGATCGCCTGGTCGACGACCTGGCCGAGGCGGGGGTCTCCGCCGCCTTCGCCGACGCCTCGGGCTTCACTGGCAAGGTGCACCAGACCTTGTTGGCCCCGCCGGTCGGTGGCACCGGGCCCACCGTCCTCGCCGTGGGCCTGGGGGCCGCGGCCGAGGTCGACCCCAACCGGTTGCGGGCGGCGGCGGGCACGGCCGGCCGCCGGGCCACCCGGCACCCCAAGGTGGCGGTGGCGCTGGCCGGTGCTGCGGCCGACGGCGTGGTGCCTGAGGCGGCGGTGGAGGCGGTGACCGAGGGCTGGCTCCTCGGTGCCTACCGCTTCGATGCCCATCGCACCACGCCGCCCGACGGCAAGGTGGCCTCCGTGACCCTCACGGCGGGGACGGCGAAGGCGACCAAGGCCGCCGTGGCCCGGGGGGTGGTCGTGGCCGGGGCCGTCACTCTGGCCCGCGACCTGGTGAACGAACCCGGCGGTTCCCTCGTCCCGGCCCAGTTGGCCGAGCGGATCAAGGCGGTGGCGGTGGAGACGGGTCTGCGGGCCCGGGTGGACGGACTGGCGGCGATCCGGCGCAAGGGCCTGGGTGGCGTGCTCGGTGTCTCCCAGGGAGCGGCCAACGAGCCGCGGTTCGTGGAGCTCACCTACGAGCCGAAGGGCCGGGCGACGGGCCACATCGCCCTGGTGGGCAAGGGGGTCACCTTCGACACCGGTGGCTACTCCCTGAAGTCGGGCGAGGGCATGAAGGGGATGAACAGCGACATGGCCGGGGCGGCCGCCGTGGTCGGGGCCATGAGCCTGTTGGGCCGCCTCGGGGCGACGGTGAGGGTGACCGGCTACCTGCCCCTCGTCGAGAACATGATCGGCCCCGATGCCCTGCGGGTGGGGGACGTGCTCACCACCCGGGGGGGCACGACGGTCGAGGTGCTCAACACCGATGCTGAGGGCCGCCTCATCCTGGCCGACGCCCTGCGCCTGGCCTCGGAGGCGAAGCCCGATGCCATCGTCGACGTGGCCACCCTCACCGGGGCGTGCCTGGTCGCCCTCGGCCCCCGGATCGCCGGCCTCTTCGGCGACGGCGCCCTGGTCGATCGGGTGCGGGCCGTGGCCGACGCGGCCGGGGAGGCGGTGTGGCCCATGCCCAGCCCGGCCCACCTGCGCCCCGGGCTCGACTCCGACGTGGCCGACATCCGCAACATCGGCGGAGGGCGCCTGGCGGGGGCATCGGTGGCGGCCCTGTTCCTGCGCCACTTCGTGGCCGACGGCATCCCCTGGGCCCATCTCGACATCGCCGGCCCGGCGTGGGTCACCGAAGCGCCGGCGGGGGAGATCCCCAAGCAGGGCACCGGCTTCGGCGTCCGGCTCCTGGCCGACCTCCTCGCCGGGTGGGAGCCCTTGCCCGCCGACTGAGGAGTGGCGCCGCCCATCAGGCGGCATCGCCGCCGAGGTCGACGGGCCCGACGGGCACCAGCGCATCGAGGGGGTCGAGGCGCGGGGGAGCGATGGGGGTGACGGCGGGAAGGGGGAGGGCCGGCGCGTCGGCGGTGCGGGCGGCCATGAGGCGCCGAGCCCAGACGGCGGCCTCGCGGGCCACGACGGGGTGGATGCGCCAGCGCTGGAGGCGCTGCTCGGTGGTGGCCACGTCCTCGCCCAGCTCGGCCAGGGCCAGAGCGAGGCGCCGGGCCCGCCGGCCCTGGGCGTCGAGGGTGGCGGCGTCGCGCTCTATCGCCCGCCAGGCGTCGTGCTCGGCCCGGACCGCAGCGGGCAGGCGGTCGATCTGGCGACGGGTGAGGGGGGGCATGTGGCGGCGCACGGCGAGGGCTCCGTCGGGCGTGGTGCGGGCGGCGCCGAACTGGCAGGAGCGGTGAAGGGCACGGACGAGGGGACTGTGGCGGCCCTCGTTGTGCCCGAGGCCGAGCACGGAGGCGGTCTCGGCCAGGTGGAGGGTGAAACCGTCGGGGGCGGTCTCGAAGCGGTGGGACAGGTGGCGGACGAGCCAGGTGGTGCTGGGGCCGAGCACGGCGAGCCAGAAGCGCTCGACGTAGGTGGATCGGGGATCGTGGCCCATCACATCGATGACGGGGTCGGCCCAGGGCACGACGGTGAGGGTGGGGGAGGACAGGTCGGGGACAGGCATGGTCGCACTTCCGTGGCGGGGAGCGGGGCTAGGGGGAAGTGCGGAGCCCATAGGGCTCTCGTGTCATTTCAACTCTTTTCACTCACCCGGTCAACCCCGGGACGATGCGCTCGCCGCGAGCGTCGGAGGCCGTGGGCGCCGGGGTCAGGGCCCGAGCCATATCGCGCATGTTCAGCAAGGTTTGGTCTGGGAGGGTGTCGGGTGGTGTCATCACGGTCGCGTGTTGCTGTGGTGTCATCGCTGTTGGTTGTTCTTCGACAGGGGGGATCCCTCAAGATGTTGTTTCGACGTGTGTGG
>CAZXRA010000308.1:0-5533 GCA_964643485.1 uncultured Iamiaceae bacterium
GCTGGCCCAGCACGGCCCGACCGGGTTCACCGGCCGCGAGGAGGACACCTCCCGCGCCACCGTGCTCGCGGTGGTGCCCGTCGAGGGCGACCACGACACCCCGGTCGTCGACGTGGTGCTCGACCGCACGCCCTTCTACGCCGAGTCGGGCGGACAGGTGGGCGACACCGGCACCCTCACCGGCCCAACGGGCACGGCCGCGGTGCTCGACACCACCTCCGCCGTGCCCGGCCTGCACCGGCACCGGGCCCGCCTCACCGAGGGCGTCCTGGCCGCCGGCGACGAGGTCACGGCGGCCATCGACGCCGAGCGTCGGGCCGCCATCAAGCGCAACCACACCGGCACCCACCTCCTGCACTGGGCCCTCCACGAGGTGCTGGGCGCCCACGTCAAGCAGCAGGGATCGCTCGTGGCCCCGGACCGGCTGCGCTTCGACTTCAGCCACTACGAGGCCGTCACCGCCGAGCAGATCCGTCGCATCGAGGACCTCGTCAACGAGGCCGTCCTCGTCAACGATCCCGTGCGCCACTACGAGACCACCAAGGAGGAGGCCCTGGCCAAGGGGGCCATCGCCTTCTTCGGCGAGAAGTACGGCGACCGGGTGCGGGTGCTGGAGGCGGGGCGCCACTCCACCGAGCTGTGCGGCGGCACCCACGTCACCGCCACCGGCGACATCGGCCCCATGAAGATCGTCTCCGAGGGGTCGATCGGCTCCAACCTCCGCCGGGTCGAGGCCGTCACCGGCACCGGGCCCATCGAGCGCCTCCGCGAGGAGGAGGAACGCCTGGCCCGGGCGGCCGAGCTGGTCGGTGTGCCCACCGGCGAGCTGCTGGAGGGCATCGAGAAGCGCCTGGCCGAGCTGAAGGCCCTGCGCGACGAGATCGGCGGGCTCAAGGCCAAGGTGGCGGCGGGCGGGGCGTCCGACCTGGCCGCCCAGGCCGTCGACGGCGTGGTCGTGGCTCGGGTCGACGGGCTCGACCGCGACGCGGTGCGCACCCTGGCCCTGGCCGTGCGCGACCAGCCCGGCATCCGGGGCGTGGTGCTCGGCGCCGCCCCCGAGGGTGGGGGCGTGGCCCTGGTGGCCGCCGTGGCCCCCGACGCCGGCCTCCACGCCGGTGAGCTCATCGCCGATGCCGCCCGCACCGTCGGTGGGGGTGGGGGCAAGGGCGCGGAGGTGGCCGTGGCCGGGGGGCGCCGGCCCGAGGGGCTCGACGAGGCCCTGGCCCAGGCCCGGGCGGCCGCCGGCCTCCCCGTCTGATCGCGTGCGGGCCCTCGGCGTCGACCTGGGCACCGCCCGCGTCGGCCTGGCCCTGTGCGACCCCGAGGGTCGCCTGGCCAGCCCCTACGAGGTGGTGGAGGGGGCCCGCGACGAGCAGCGCGTCACCCGTCGGATCGCCGAGGTGGTGGCCGAGGAGGAGGTCGAGGTGGTCGTCGTCGGCCTGCCCCTCTCCCTCGACGGCAGCGATGGGCCGGCGGCTCGATCGGCGCGGGCCCGGGCCGCGGCGCTGGCCACCGCCCTCCCCGTCCCCGTCGTGCTCCACGACGAGCGCCTCACGACCGTCACCGCCCACCACCTCCTCGCCGAGGCCGGCCTCGACAGCCGGGCGCGTCGTAGGGTGGTGGACCGCGCCGCCGCCGCCGTCCTGCTCCAGGCCTGGCTCGACGGCGGCTGCCCCATGACCGAGCGCGGCGACGCGTCCGGGCCCGCCGAGGAGTGATGCCCCCCATGCCCGAAGCCGACGACGACATCGTCGACATGCCCCGCGATCGGGCGGGCCTGCCCAAGGTGGTCGTGGTCCTGGGTCTCATCCTGGTGCTGTTCGGGGCCATGGTCGTGGGCGGGCGGAGCTGGTACGACCGCCAGGTCGATCCCCCGGGCCCGCCGGGGGAGGCGGTCGACATCACCGTGCCCAACGGGGCCCGCCTCACCGACCTGGGCTCCCTGCTGGGTGACGCCGACGTCGTGGCCAACGCCACCATCTTCCGCTTCTGGATCCGCGACAAGGACATCGAGCTCCAGGCCGGCGTCTACCAGTTCCGCCGGAGCTCGTCCTTCGCCGAGGTGGAGACGGTGCTGAAGGCCGGGCCCAAGACGATCGCCACCGCGGATGTGACCATTCCGGAGGGGTACACGATCCAGCAGATCATCGCCCGGATCAACGACGAGGTGCCCCGGTTCACCGTGGAGGACATCCGGGCCACGCTGTCCGACCCCGACCTCCGGTCCCAGTACCAGCCGGGCGAGCAGGCCTCCCTGGAGGGGATGCTCTTCCCGTCGACCTACGAGGTCGGTCCCCGGGACACGCCCCGGTCCCTGGTGGAGCGCATGGTCGACACCCTCGACGCCGAGGCCCAGCGGGCCGACATCGCCTCCGGGGTGCGGGGCGACGACGTGCCCACCCTCTCGCCCTACGAGATCCTGATCGTGGCGTCGCTGATCGAGCGGGAGACGGGCAGCGTGGAGGAGTCGCCCAAGATCGCCCGGGTCATCTACAACCGCCTGCTGGCCGACTGGGCCCTGGGCATCGACGCCACCAGCCGCTACCTGGCCGAGCTCCTGGGCATCGACATCGACTTCGAGAGCGAGTCGCCCTACAACACCCGGCGCAACGTCGGCCTGCCGCCCACGCCGATCGCGGCCCCGGGTCGGGCCTCCATCGAGGCCGCCCTCTCGCCGGCCACGGGCGACTGGATGTACTACGTGCTCGAGACGCCCGACCAGCACTTCTTCACGGCCAGCGAGGAGGAGTTCCTGGCGGCCAAGGCGGCCTGCGAGGAGAAGGGCCTCGGGTGCGGATGAGTCCCCGGGTGGGCTGGGTGATCGGCTCGCCGGTGGAGCACTCGCTGTCGCCCACGATCCACAACGCCGCCTTCGCCGCCCTGGGGCTCGACTGGACGTACTTCGCCGTGGCCGTCCCGGCCGGGCGAGCCCCGTCGGCCCTGGCCGCCATGCGCAGCCTCCGCCTGGGGGGGATGTCGGTCACCATGCCCCACAAGGAGGCGGTGGCCGCGGCCATCGACGTCCTCACCCCCCGGGCCGAGCGGCTGGGGGCGGTGAACTGCGTGTCGTGGCGAGGCACGCAGCTGGAGGGCGACAGCACCGACGGGCCCGGCTTCCTCGACGCCCTGCGGGTCGACCACGGCTGGGACCCGGCCGGGCGGCGCACCGTGGTGATCGGGGCGGGGGGGGCGGCCCGGGCCGTGGTGGCCGCCCTGGCCGAGGCCGGAGCCGCCTCTGTCGCCGTGGTCAACCGCAGCCCGGAGCGGGCCGAACGGGCGGCCGCCCTGGCCGGGCCGGCGGGGGCGGTGGCGGGGCCCGAGGCCGTGGCCGACGCCGACCTGGTGGTCAACGCCACCCCCCTGGGCATGGGCGGCGACGGTTCCCTTGCCGTCGACCCCAGCCGCCTGGGTCCTGGGCAGGTGGTGGCCGACCTGGTCTACGACCCGGTGGAGACGCCGCTGCTGGCCGCGGCCCGGGCCGCAGGCGCCGTCCCCGTGACCGGTGTGGGGATGCTCGTCCACCAGGCGGCCCACGCCTTCCGGCGGTGGACGGGGGAGGAGCCGCCGGTGGAGGCCATGTCGGCCGCCGCCGTCGCCGCCCTGGCCGCCCACCACTGAGAGCAACATCCAACGACGCTGGGCGTTCGTCTCCCTCAAGGGCTGACAATCGCGGCCGATGGTGACCGATCCCTTCGAGCATGGAGGTGGGGCCGTGGCCCTACAGGGCACCCTCGACACGTTCGCTCTCGCCGATCTGGTGCGGCTGATGGCGACGACGACCAAGACCGGCGAGCTGACCATCGAGGACGAGAGCCAGGTGGTGGCCGGCCGCCTCTGGTTCGTGGACGGCGACCTGGTGGCCGGGGAGCCCGGCGACGCCGAGGACGCCCTCTTCGTCCTGCTCCGCCTGGACGGCGGGTCGTTCCACTTCGCCCCCGAGAGCGGGCCGGGTGCCGCCGTCGCGGTCGACGCCCGTGATGCCCTGGACGTGCTGGCCACGGCCGAGGCCCGGGTGGAGGCCTGGCGCCCGGTGGAGGCCCTGGTGCCCCACCCCGACGTGGCCTTGCGCCTCCGCGACGAGCTGGCCGACGCCGAGGTCACCATCGACCGGGACACGTGGCGCCAGGTCCACGCCGTGGCCGGGGGCACGACGGCCCGTCGCTTCGCCGCCGCCCTCGACCTGGACGAGGTGGGGGCGGCCCTCGCCGTGAAGGCCCTGGCCGACCGGGGGCTGGTGGAGGTCGACGTCGCCGACCTCGCGGCCGACCTCGCCGTCACCGTCGAGGAGCCCGTCGCCCTCGTCGCCGTGGCTCCCTTGCCTGAGGAGACCGTCGACGCGCCGGTCTTCGACGACCAACCGGTCGTCGAGCAACCCTTCGACGACGAGCAGTTCGCGGACGTCGACGAGCCCGCGCCGGTCGATCCCATCGTGGCCGGCCACGACGACACCGCGGGCTGGGGTGCGGGCTGGGACGTCACCCCCGTCCCCGGAGACCCCTTCGCCCCCGTCCTGCCGGCCGAGGCGGGCGGCGACCTGGCCGTCGACCTCGACAGCCACCTGGGCGGCACCGTCGCCGAGCACCGCTACCTGGGCGGCGAGGCCTCCACCCTGCCCGAGGCCCTCCCCGGGGCGCCCTTCACCCCGGCCCTGGTGCCCGACCTGACTGACGACGACATTGCTCCCGTCGTGGACGAGGACGAGATCGACGAGGACGACGTGGACGTCGAGATCCTCGCGGCCGAAGCGGCCACCGTCCCTCCGGCCGAGCCGACCGTCGGTGGCCGCGAGGACGACCTCGCCCTCCAGCTCGAGGCCCTCAGCCCCGCGGCGGCCCGAGCTGTGGCCGCGGCGGCGTCGGCTGCGGCCGCGGAGGAGGGGAACGACGACGGCGACGCCGGGCGCCGGGTCCTGCGCCGCATCATCAGCTCCGGCCGGGGCTGACCCACCCGGCCCCGCCCGGCGAAGGTGCGCCCGAGGGGGGAGCTGGGCGAGACTCGCCGCCATGGCCGATCCCGCCGACGCCGACCGCACCATCACCCCCGCCCTGGCCTGGGAGGCGGCGGGGGAGTGGACCGACATCCGCTACGAGACGGCCGCCGCCTTCCCCGGCGGTGACGGCGGCGGGCGCATCGCCAAGATCACCATCGACCGGCCCGAGGTGCGCAACGCCTTCCGCCCCCACACGGTGGAGGAGCTCGTCGCCGCCTTCACCCTGGCCCGAGAGGACCCCGACGTCGGGGTGGTGATCCTCACCGGCGAGGGGCCGCTGGCCTTCTGCAGCGGGGGCGACCAGCGGGCCCGGGGCGACTCGGGCTACGTGGGCGACGACGCCGTGGGCCAACGAGGCGTGGGCCGGTTCCTCGTCACCGACCTGCACGTCCAGATCCGTCGCCTGCCCAAACCGGTGGTGGCCATGGTGGCCGGCTACGCCGTGGGTGGGGGCCATGTCCTCCACGTCCTCTGTGACCTCAGTATCGCCGCCGACAACGCCACCTTCGGCCAGACCGGTCCTCGGGTGGGCTCGTTCGACGG
>CAZXRA010000309.1:0-6133 GCA_964643485.1 uncultured Iamiaceae bacterium
TGGCCGCGGACGACTCCGTCCTCGTCGTGGGCCTGGGCCGGTTCGGCTCGGCCGTGGCCATGACCCTCGAATCCCTGGGCCACGACGTCCTCGGCATCGACGCGTCGGACGCCATCGTGGCCGACCACGCCGAGCAGCTGACCCACGTCGTCGTGGCCGACGCCACCCGGGCCGAGGTGCTCCGCCAGCTCGGCGCGGCCGAGGCGGCGGTGGCCGTGGTGGCCATCGGCGCCGACGTGGAGGCCAGCATCCTCACCACCGCCGCCCTGGTCGACCTGGGCCTCCCGACGATCTGGGCCAAAGCCCTCAGCGAGCCCCACGCCCGCATCCTCGACCGCGTGGGCGCCACCCACGTGGCCTTCCCCGAGCGGGACATGGGGGCGCGGGTCGCCCACCGCGTCACCGGCCGGATGCTCGACTGGTTCCAGCTCGACGAGGGCTTCGCCCTAGTCGAGACGGAGGCCCCGTCGGAGATGATGGGTCGGAGCCTGGGTGAGAGCGGCGTCCGCCAGCGGCACGGCGTCACCATCGTCTGCATCAAGCCCCTGGGCCGGCCCTTCACCTACGCCACCGCCGACACCGTCGTCGCCGAGGGCGACCTCCTGCTGGTGGCGGGTGAGACCCGGGCCGCCGAGGCCTTCGCCAACCTGACCTGACCTGCGTCAGGGGATGGGGGGAAGGTGGAGGGTCGCCGCCTTGTCCGGGTTGACCAGGCCCCACACCCGATCGACCCGGCCGTCCACGACCGACATCGTCAGGACCGTCCGCAGGGTGCCGTCGGGGCGGCGGACCACGATGCCGGGCTGGCCGTTGACGGCGTGCACCTCGACGGCCACCTCCTCCCGCAGCCCCCGCTGGCTGAGGTTGATCACGAAGCGGGCCACCCGCTCGGCCCCCACGACGGGCCGGCGGGCGGCGTGGTGGTGGGGGCCGCCGTCGCTGGTGAGCACGGCGTCGGGGGCGAGGAGGGCGACCACCGCGTCCACGTCGCCCACCGCCGCCGCGGTGAGGAACGCCTCGGTGATCCGCCACGCCTCGGCGTCGGTGGGGGCGTAGCGGGGCCGCTCCTCCCGCACCCGACGCCGGGCCCGCGAGGCCACCTGTCGGCACGCGTCGGGGGATCGGTCCACGACGGTGGCGATCTCGTCGAAGGGTACGCCGAACACGTCGGCCAGGAGGAAGACGACCCGCTCCACCGGGCCCAGGCGCTCCAGCACGGCCAGGAAGCCCACGGTGATCGACTCGGCCACCTCGGCCCGCTCCGCCGGCCCGGCCTCCGGCGTGACGGCTTCGGGCAGCCAGGGGCCGACGTAGGCCTCCCGCCGCACGCGGGCCGAGCGGAGGGTGTCGAGGGCCAGGCGGCTGGTGACGGTGGTGAGCCAGGCCGCCGGGTTGCGGATGGCGGCCTGGTCGGCCTGCTGCCAGCGCAGCCAGGCGTCCTGGACGACGTCCTCGGCCTCGGTGCGGCTCCCGGTGATCCGGTAGGCCAGGCCCACCAGCCGGGCCCGCTCGTCGGCGAAGGTGTCGTCGCTCACCGTCGGCGGCCCGCGCCGGCTGGCGGGGCGAGGATGCTCGGACGGCCGCTCATGCGACCGTCAGTGTGGCGGCCCGGTCGGCGGCCCGCTGCCCGGCGTCCGCCCCGCTGGCCAGGGCGGCGTCGGCCAGCATCCCCTCGGGCCCGACCCAGTCGCCGGCCACCAGCACCTCGGGACGGCCCTCGACGGCGACCGGAGGCCGGCCCGCCAGTCCGCCGCCGGCGGCGGTGGGGACGCCCCCCACGACCACCATGCGGGCCAGGAACCGCTCCTCGGCCACGTCGCCGTCGGCCACGCCGGCCTGCCGGGCGAGGGCCCGGAGCTCGGCCCACACCTCGTCGGCGGGACGGTCCTCGTCGGGCCGCAGGTAGCGCATGACGTGGACCACGGCGTGGCCCTCGGGGGCCAGGTCGGCCGGCGGGGCGTGAGTGGAGAAGTAGAGCGGCTCGTCCACGCCCATCACGAAGCGGGTGGCCGGCGGGCGGCGGAGCCCCAGCTCCAGGCACGCCGCGGTGGCGGGGGGACCCAACCGATCCCACGCCGCGGGCCGGTGGCCCAGCAGTCGGGCCGCGGCCTCGGGGCCCCCGGTGGCCAGCACCACCGTTCGGGCCCGCACCCGGGTGTCGCCGTCCAGGACCACGGTCGCCCCGTCGCCGTCAGCCTCCACGGCTCGGGCCGGAGACCCGGAGTGCACCTCGGCCCCGGCCGTCTCGGCCGCCCGGGCCAGCCCGTCCACCAGCGGCTGCCACCCGCCGTCGAGGTAGCGGACGCCCTTCCCCGCGGCCGCCTGGACCTGGGCCACCGCCGCCGGGCCGTCGAGGATCTCCGTGGCCGCGGTGTAGGTGGCCACCCGCACCAGGCCGGCGACCACCTGGCGGCCCACCGGACCGAGGCCCAGGCCGGCGATGGCCTCGTCGGCCGAGAGCCCGGCGAAGGAGGCCGGGTCGACGCGGGAGAGCGAGGCCAGGCGCCGGGCGAAGCGGGCTTTCTCCCCGGCGGTCAGGAGCGAGGTGCGCAGCAGCGTGCCCGGGCCGTGGGGGAGGAGGTGCAGGTGGCCGTCCCGCCGGGCCCGGCTGCCGCGCAGCGGCGGCTTCCCCCCCTGGCGGGCGTCGACCCCGAGGTTCCGGAGGATCTGTTCGGCCCGCCCCCCTACGTAGAGGGCGTGGGGGCCTCGGTTGAAGGCGTAGCCCCCGACCCGGTCGACCCGGGCCCGGCCCCCGAGGGGGTGGGCGTCGAGCAGCAGGGTGCGGGCCCCGGCCCGGGCCGCGGTGGTGGCGGCGGCCCGGCCGGCCAGCCCGCCGCCCACCACGAGGACGTCGGTGTCGAGGGGCGTGGGATCGGTCATCGGGGCGCTCCTTCTCTTCTTGCACATGATGCACGGAGGTGTCACCGGGGCCGACGGGGCAGGCCAGTCGGATGTGACACGACGGGGCGTGGCGTCGGTCACCAGGCGACCCGATGGGTAGCGTCGGGCCCCGTGACCCTGTTCGACCCGGCCGCCCCCGACGGCCCGGGCGAGGACGCCGGCCCGGTCGGGCCGACCCGGCGGCTGCGCCTCACCGTGGCCTACGACGGCACCGCCTTCCACGGCTTCGCCGCCAACGCCGGGGTCCGCACCGTGGGGGGGACGCTCACCGCCGCCCTGGCCCGCTACCTGGGGCACCCCCTGGAGCTCACCTGCGCGGGGCGCACCGACCGGGGGGTCCACGCCCTGGGCCAGGTGGTCACCCTCGACGTGGCTGCCGATCGGGTGGCGGCAGAGGACGACCTGGCCCTCCTGGCCCGGGCCGTCAACCGCATGTGCGGCCCCGAGGTGGCGGTGCGGGACCCGGCCCTGGTCGACGGCGACTTCGACGCCCGGTTCTCGGCCCGGGCCCGCCGCTACCGCTACCGGGTGTGGAACCACCCCGAGCCCGACCCCTTCACCGTCCGCCTGGCCTGGCACGTCCCCCGGCCCCTCTCCCTGGCCGCCATGCGCCTGGCCTGCGACCCGCTCATCGGCGAGCACGACTTCTCCACCTTCTGCCGCCGGCCCAAGCGCCCCGACGGCGAGGAGGCCAGCCTGACCCGGCGGGTGACCGAGGCGGCCTGGCACGACGACGGGGGGGGCCACCTCCGGTTCGAGATCGAGGCGTCGGCCTTCTGCCACCAGATGGTGCGCAGTGTCGTCGGCACCCTGGTGGCCGTGGGCCTGGGCCGCATGTCGGCGGGGGAGGTCAACGCCGCCCTCCGGGCCCGCGACCGGTCCCGGGCCGGCGACCTGGCCCCCCCGCACGGCCTCACCCTGTGGACCGTCCGCTACGACGGCTGGTCCTCGGTGCCCGATCGAGGCGAACTGGACTAAGCTTGGTCCATGGTCGTGAACACCCATGAGGCCAAGACCCACCTCTCCAAGCTGATCGAGCGGGCCGCCAACGGCGAGGAGATCATCATCGGCAAGGCCGGCAAGCCCCTGGCCAAACTGGTGCGCTACGAGGCACCCCGCGAGCCCCGTCGTCCCGGCGGATGGGAAGGCCAGGTGTGGATGGCGGATGACTTCGACCAGACGTCGCAGGAGATCATCGACTCCTTCGAAGGCGAGTGAACCTCCTCCTGGACACGCACGCCTTCATCTGGTGGATGGACGGCGGCCATGAGCTCTCGTCAGCAGCAGTCGAGGCGGTCACCGATCCCGACGTGATCGTTGCCGTCAGCGCAGCGTCGGTCTGGGAGATCTCCATCAAGCGAGCGACGGGCAAGCTGCGGGCACCTCGCGGGCTCGCCAACGTCATCGAGACGAAGGGCTTCACCCCTCTGGCCATCACGGTGGAGCACGCCGAGCGGGCCGGCGATCTCCCCCGGCACCACACCGACCCATTCGACCGGCTGCTCATCGCCCAGGCCCAGGCGGAGGGGCTGGTGCTGGTCACCAGGGACGCGGGCTTCGCCGCCTACGACGTCCGGACCCTCGCGTGCTGAGCCCGTCGGGTTGAAGGGGTGAGGGGCCGGCCCGTAGAGTCTTCCGTCGGCCTGCGGGCTGGTCGGGCGCGACGTCGCCGGCCAGGCCGCTTCCCACGCTACGAGATCGCCCCCGGCCCGGCCGGGACCCGAGAGGACAACCGTGCCCACCTACTCGCCGAAAGCCAGTGAGATCCAGCGCCGCTGGTACGTCGTCGACGCCGACGGCCTGGTGCTCGGCCGCCTGGCCACCGAGGTGGCCCGGGTGCTGCGGGGCAAGCACCGCCCGATCTTCACCCCCCACATGGACACCGGCGACCACGTCATCATCGTCAACGCCGACAAGGTCGTGCTCACGGCGGACAAGGCGACCCGCAAGCCCGTCTACCGGCACTCGGGCTACCCCGGCGGCCTCTCCGAGGAGAGCTACGCCGACCTGCTGGCCCGCAAGCCGGCCGACGCCCTGCGTCGCACCGTTCGGGGCATGCTCCCCAAGAACCGCCTCGGCCGCCAGCAGCTCACCAAGCTGAAGGTGTACGCCGGCCCCACCCATCCCCACGCGGCCCAGCAGCCCGAGCCGCTCGAGATCACCGGCGCCCGCCGGTCCGCGTAGGAGACACGTCGTGCCCAAGCCTCTGATCCAGACCACCGGTCGCCGCAAGAGCGCCATCGCCCGCGTCCGTCTCCGGGACGGCGACGGCAAGATCACCATCAACGGGCGGGACGTCGTCGACTACTTCCCCAACGACACCCACCGGATGATCCTCACCGAGCCCCTCGATGCCGTCGAGGCCCGGGAGCGCTACGACGTCGACGTCACCATGGGCGGCGGTGGCCCTTCGGGCCAGGCCGGCGCCATGCGCCTGGGCATCGCCCGGGCCCTCGTGGCCCTCGACGAGGAAACCCGACCCACGCTGAAGAAGCTGGGCTTCCTCTCTCGCGACGCCCGCGAGAAGGAGTCGAAGAAGTACGGCCTCAAGAAGGCCCGCAAGGCTCCGCAGTACTCGAAGCGTTGATCGCTCCGGAACTGGGGTTCCGTGCTCATCGTGTCCTCGCCTGACGGCTCGGACATACCCATGCCGTTCTTGTCCGCTCATGTGGCCTCCTTCGTCGGCCACGGGCCGCTCGGGCCCTGCCGTCTGCTGCGGATCCAGTGACACTTCGGTTCGGCACCGATGGGGTGCGGGGCGCGGCCAACACCGAGCTCACCCCCGAGCTGGCCCTCTCGTTGGGGCGGGCGGCGGCGCGCACGCTCGGCCCCGGGCCGTGGCTGGTGGGCCGCGACACCCGCATCTCCGGGCCGCTGCTGCACGCCGCCTTCGCCGCCGGCCTGGCCTCCGAGGGGGCGACCGTCGTCGACCTGGGCGTGCTCCCCACGCCGGGCGTGGCCTACCTGGCTGCCGCCGACCAGCTCCCGGGGGCGGTCATCTCGGCGTCGCACAACCCCTTCGGCGACAACGGCATCAAGCTCTTCGCCACCGGCGGCCTCAAGCTCGACGACGCCACTGAGGAGCGGCTCGAAGGGGAGCTGGCCACCCTGGAGGCCGAGGGGATCCCCGGCTCCCCGGGGCGGCCCGGCGGCCCTCTCGTCGGCCAGGTGCGCACCGCTCCGGACGCCTGGGAGCGCTACGCCCAGCACCTCACCGACGCCGTCCTGGAGG
>CAZXRA010000310.1:0-3485 GCA_964643485.1 uncultured Iamiaceae bacterium
GTGCTGACCAAGGATGAGGGTGGTCGGCACAAGCCGTTCTTCAACAACTATCGGCCGCAGTTCTTCTTTCGGACCACTGATGTCACCGGGACGGTCACGTTGCCGGAGGGCACCGAGATGGCCATGCCGGGTGACAACACGTCGATGACGGTGGAGCTGATCAACCCGATCGCCATGGACGAGGGCCTGCGGTTCGCCATCCGTGAGGGTGGTCGTACCGTGGGCGCCGGCCGCGTCACCAAGATCCTCAAGTAGAGAGCTGACCGATGGCCGACTCCCAGAAGATCCGGATCCGCCTGAAGGCGTACGACCACGAGATCATCGACCAGTCCACCCGCAAGATCGTCGAGACGGTGCTGCGCACCCAGGCGACGGTGCGGGGGCCGGTGCCCCTCCCCACGGAGAAGCACCGCTACACGGTGATCCGTTCGCCTCACAAGTACAAGGACTCCCGGGAGCACTTCGAGATGCGCATCCACAAGCGCCTCCTCGACATCCTCGAGCCCTCCCCCAAGACCGTCGACTCCCTCCAGCGCCTCGAGCTGCCGGCCGGCGTCGACATCGAGATCAAGATCCAGACGGCCTAGCGCCCTCGACCCCCGATCTGCTCACGGAGCCGCCCCTCGGGGCGGCTCCGTCGCGTCCGGGGTCAGGTGGGGGAGGAATGGGCGCGGACGGTGGTGATGGTGTCGGCCTGGTCGGGGGGCTTGTCGGGGCGGTAGCGGACGACGCGGGCGAAGCGGAGGGCGACACCACCGGCGTAGCGCGTCGAGCGCTGGACTCCGTCGAGGGCGATCTCGACCACCAGTTCGGGGCGGACGTGGACCACCCCGGTCTGAGGCTCGCCCCATGACTCCTCGGACGTTTGACGGGCCAGGAGCTCCGCCGTCTGCCAGGCCAAGAGCTCGTCGGTGAGGCCCTTGAACGTCTTGCCCACCATCACGAATGCCTCCGGTTCTTGCGCCGAGATGTCGCTGTCAGGGCGACGTTTGGGCGCAAGAACGGATTCGGGGTCCGCCCCTCGGGGTTCTTGCGCCGAAGTGTCGCTGTCAGGGCGACGTTTGGGCGCAAGAACGGATTCGGGGTCGTCGTCCCGGGCGCCCAGGTGCAGGTTCGACAGCCAGCCCCGGCGCCGGCCGTGGCCCCACTCGGCCGCCAGCACCACCAGGTCGAGGGTGTGGACCGGCTTCACCTTGCGCCAGGCCTTGCCCCGCCGTCCGGCCTCGTAGGGCGACGACGCCGCCTTCACCACCACGCCCTCGTGCCCGGCGGCCAGGGCGTCGTCCAGCACCTGGGCCGCCGCCTCCGGGTCGTCGGTGACGATGCCGGGGATCGTCCATCCTTCGGCCACCTCGGCCAGGGCCATGCGCCGGCCGATGAGGGGCTCGTCCACCAGGTCGGTGCCGTCCCGGTGCAGGAGGTCGAAGAACCAGGGCCGTACCGTCTGCGTTCGCTCCTGGTCTGCTGAAACCCGCGACGCGGTGTCCTGGAACGGCACGGGGCGGCCGGTGTCGTTCACAACCAGAGCCTCGCCGTCCAGGACGAGTCGCTCGGCCGGGAGGCTCCGCACCACCTCCACCACCTCGGGCACCCGGGCCGTGATGTCGTTGAGGTTGCGGGTCACGACCAGCACCTCGTCGCCGTCGCGGTGGGCCTGGATGCGGATGCCGTCCAACTTCCAGTCGACCACGGTTTGGCCCATGGCCTCCACCGCCTCGGCCACGCTGGTCGCCGTCGAGGCCAGCATGGGCTGCACCGGTCGTCCCACTTCCAGGCCGATGGTCGCCAGGCCCTCGGCCCCTTCGGCCAGGGCGATGCGGGCGATGAGGCCCAGGTCGCCGCCGAGCATGGCCGCCCGGCGCACGACGGGTCCGGGAACGGCGGCGGCCCGGGCCACGGCGTCGGCCATCACCCCGGCCAGGGCCCCCTGACGCAGCTCGCCGCCCAACAGGAAGGCGAGGAAGCGGGCCTCGTCGGCGGTGGCTTGGCCCAGGAGCCCGGTGAGGAGCTCGCGGCGCTGTCCCGCGGAGCCGGGCCCGCCCAAGGCGGCCAGCTCGTCCAGGATCCGGTCGACTTCGCCCACTGTGAGGGTGGGGAAGGGGGCCGGCGGGACCTCCGCCGCGGCCAGGGTCCGCCACCCCACGCCGATGCGTCCCTGTCGTGGCTCGCCGACCAGGAAGCCGGCCACCGGCACGATCTCCTCCGGCGCCAGGCGGGCCAACAGGCTGGCCAGCGCATCACGTTTGGCCGAGCGCCCCGACGTGGCTGCCACCGCGGCGGACGTCGCCACCACATCGGCGAACAGGGTCGGTCCCGGAGTTGCGGCGTCGACCACCGACCGAGTCTGCCCCACCGCCCGATGGCTCCCTCCTGCGAACTTTGTACGGAGTTCGGTCGTGGCAAACGAACTCCGTACAAAGTTGGGGGAGGTAGAGGGGGAGGGGAGCGGCTTGGACTCCCACGAGCAGGCCCGTTACAGTCTCCTCCTCGTGTACGGGACCTGGTCCTGGCCACGGAATCGACGTCCACGGCAGCCCTCCCCGGAGGGAACCCGTTGGCACAACCGAGACACGCTCCGCCGGGCCCGCCCGAGCGGAGCGTGCGCGTGAACGGACCCCGTTCCTCCGCGAGAAGAGAGAGCCATGGCAACCAAAGCGATCGTCGGGTCCAAGCTCGGCATGACGCAGATCTGGGACGACGACCGCAACGTCGTCCCGGTCACCGTCCTGCAGGTCGAGCCGTGCCGCGTGGTCAGTGTCAAGACCCCGGAGCGCGACGGCTACAGCGCCCTGCAGGTGACCTTCGGCCAGAAGAAGGCCTCGAAGCTCACCAAGCCCGTCGCCGGGCAGTTCGCCAAGGCCGACGTCGAGCCCGGTCCCACCCTCGTCGAGCTGCGCCTCGATGACGTGTCGGAGTACTCGGTGGGCCAGGAGCTCACCGTCGACATCCTCGCCGCCGGGGGGCGCATCGACGTCACCGCCGTCAGCAAGGGCAAGGGCTTCGCCGGGGCCATGAAGCGTCACGGCTTCGCCGGCCAGCGCGCCAGCCACGGCGCCCACCGCGTGCACCGCAAGCCGGGCGCCGTCGGTGCCTGCGCCACCCCGTCCCGGGTGTTCAAGGGCAAGCGCATGGCCGGGCGCATGGGTGGCCAGAAGGTCACCACCTTGAACCTCGAGGTCGTCCGAGCCGACGTCGAGCGCAACCTGCTCCTCGTCCGCGGCGCCGTCCCCGGCCCCAAGGGCGGCCTGGTCCTGGTGCGCGACGCCGTCAAGGCCAACGGGAAGGAAGGCTGATGGCGAAGATCGACGTCCTCGACGCCGCCGGCAAGGCGACCAAGCTGAGCGCCGAGCTCGACGACGCCGTGTTCGGCATCGAGCCCAACGGCGCCGTGCTCCACCAGGTGGTCACCGCCCAGCTGGCCGCCCGCCGCTCCGGCACCCAGTCCACCAAGACCCGCTCCGAGGTCGCCGGCGGCGGGGCCAAGC
>CAZXRA010000311.1:0-28532 GCA_964643485.1 uncultured Iamiaceae bacterium
TTCGCGAGGCCGAGGTGCGCCGACGCGAAGAGGCCCTGCGGCGCGGCGAGGACGAACCCCGCTAGACGTCAGCTCGGCTGGCCCGCTGTACGTCAGCCCGGTTGGTGGGCCAGCGCCTCCTGGCGGCGCCGACGCAGGATCCGGCGCCGCTCCCGCTCGGAGCAACCCCCCCACACGCCGTGCTCGATGCGGTGGGCGAGGGCGTACTCGAGGCACGGCTCCTTCACCGGACAGGTGGCGCAGATGCGGCGGGCGACCTCGACGCCCACCCCGTCACTGGGGAAGAAGGTGGTCGGCGACTGATGAGCGCAGCTCCCCTGCTGCATCCACTCGGCGATCTCGTACTCGTTCACGGTGGCGTCCCTCTCTCTCCCACCGGGAGGCCCGTCCAGATGCGGACGGTCCCCTGGTCCGGGA
The DNA here is from genome assembly GCA_964643485.1 of uncultured Iamiaceae bacterium. Lineage (GTDB taxonomy): Bacteria > Actinomycetota > Acidimicrobiia > Acidimicrobiales > Iamiaceae > Iamia. The sequence continues at coordinate 418 of CAZXRA010000311.1, forward strand.
CGGGTCTTCCCACTCTGTCGGTCAAAGTGGCGTAAAGGCCCCGCCTCTCAACCGTCTCCGATCCCCATCCGTCTCGATCGACATGGGGTTCCGTCGATGGGGGAGGCCTCCCCGGCGGGGCCCGGGTCGCCTGATGGGATGAGACGGGACCGGGTTAGCGTGACGGGACGCCGGCCGATCGCCGGACCCGAAGGAGAGACCGTGCCCCAGCCGCCCGCAGAGCCCCCCTCCCCACCGGGCCCGGGCGCGGGGCCGTCGCCGTGGGCACCCCGAGGCCCGGACGAGGGTCGCCCGTCGGCCCCGGCCCCGCCGCCGCGACACGCCCCACCGGCGTCCCCGTGGGCCCCGCCTCCTCACGATCCGGCCCCGGCCTGGAACCCTGCGCCCCCGGGCCCTCCATCGGGAGGCTGGGGCGCCGCTCCTCCTGGCCCGGATCCTCGCCCCTGGGCCCCGCCGGCCTGGCCGGGAACGGGTGCGCCCGCGGGCCCGCCCCTCGTGGCCGGCGGGGGCTACCCGCCCTACCCCCCGGGGTACGGGCTGCCTCCCCCCGGGGCATCGTTTCCCGGGGCCACCCCCGGCCCGGGCCCGGATCGGGGCAGCCGGCTCACGGCGGCCCTCGTGGGGGGCATCGTCGGGGCTTTCGTGGCCGCGGTGGTCGCCGCCGGCCTGATCGTGGCCACCGACGACGACCCCGGCACCGCTGGGGCGACCACCACCACCCTGGTCAGCCCCGGCCCTCGGCCCGTGCTCGACATCCAACAGCTCCTGGACGTCGCCCGCCCCTCCGTCGTCTCCATCGACGTGGGCTTCGACGCCTCTCCGGGCGTGGCCGGGGCGGGCACCGGCTTCGTGGTCGACGCCGAGGAAGGGCTCATCCTCACCAACAACCACGTCATCGAGGGGGCCGACCAGATCACGATCACCTTCTTCGACGGGTCGACCGAGAACGCCGAGATGGTGGGGTCCTTCCCGGCCGACGACGTGGCCATGGTGCGGGTCGAGGGCAAGGACGACCTGCGCGCCGCCACCCTCGGGTCGTCGTCCGACCTCCGGGTGGGGGAAGACGTCGTCGCCATCGGCAACGCCCTCGGCATCGGGGGGGAGCCCACGGTCACCACCGGGATCGTCTCGGCCAAGGACCGCACGGTCACGACCGTGGACGGGTCGACTCTCGAGAACCTCATCCAGACCGATGCCGCCATCAACCCGGGCAACTCGGGCGGCCCCCTGCTCAACTCGGCCGGCCAGGTGGTCGGGATCAACACCCTGGGCAACCTGGAGGCCAACAACATCGGCTTCGCCCTGGCCATCGACGTCATCCGCCCCCTCATCGACGAGCTGCGTCACGGTGACGGCGACATCACCCCCGACCAGGCCGTCCTGGGTGTCACCGGCCTCCCCGTGGACGATCCCACGATCCCCCCGGAGCTGTTGGAGGAGTTCGGTATCAGTGCCGACACCGGTGTGCTGATCCGGACGGTGAGCTCGGGCTCGGGCGCCGAGGAGGCCGGCCTCCAGGAAGGCGACGTGATCATCTCCATCGGGGGGCAGACGGCGGAGAACGTCGATGTCGTGAGCGAGGTGGTGCGGAGCCGGGAGCCCGGCGACGAGGTCGAGGTCGTCTACGAGCGCGAGGGCGAGGAGCGCACCGTCACCGTCACCCTCGGCCGGCGCGGGGGGTGATCGGCTCGGCGGGCGCCGGTAGGCTCCTCGGCCGCGTCCCGCCAGCCAAGGAGCACCCGTGACCTACACCGAGTACGAGCGCGACCCCAACGAGCCCCCCCGGGGCCACGCGCGCGTCATCTACCTCGGGCCGGTCGCGCCGCACTGGGAGATCGGCTCCGACTACGGCGACCGGGCCCTGATCGACGCCTTCCGCGACCGGGTGCAGGCCCGGCTCCAGCTCGTGCCCCCGCACGACCCGCAGTTCCGCCGCAACCGGGAGCGGGTGATCCGGGACGCCGAGCGGGAGGGCCTCCTCCTCGACTGGGACCTGGGCCAGCCTGAGGAGTAGGAGCCGGCGCGTCGTCGTCGCCCGTTCACCCGGCCGTCGACCGGCGTCTGCACCCCCCCGGTAGCATCGGTTCATGTCGCTGCCCGTGGCGTTGCCGTCCGACGGGGCCGCCGGGCCGGACGACGCCTCCACGCTCTCCTACGCTCCCGACGACCCTGACCGGTTCATCAACCGGGAGCTCTCGTGGCTCGACTTCAACGAGCGGGTGCTGGCCCTGGTCGACGATCCGTCGATCCCCCTCCTGGAGCGGGCCAAGTTCCTGGCCATCTTCAGCCAGAACCTCGATGAGTTCTTCCAGGTGCGGGTGGCCGGCCTGCTCGACCAGATGGCCGCGGGCATCCGCCTGCGGGGCCACGACGGCCGGACCCCGTCCCAACAGCTCGAGGAGCTGACGGCCCGGGCCCGCACCCTCGTCGACCGGGAGGAGCGGCTCTTCCTGGAGAAGGTGGCGCCGGAGCTGGCCGCCCACGGCATCGTGCTCTCGTCGTGGGAGGAGCTCGACGACGACGATCGAGCCCACATGGTCGGGGTCTTCGAGGACCGCATCTTCCCGGTGCTCACCCCGCTGGCCGTCGATCCCGGCCATCCCTTCCCCTACATCTCCAACCTGTCGCTCAACCTGGCGGTGACGGTCCGCGACCCGGTCACCGACGAGCGGCGCTTCGCCCGGGTGAAGGTGCCGTCGCTGCTGCCCCGCTTCGTGGTGATGCCCGACGGCGAGCGCTTCGTGCCCCTGGAGCAGGTCATCGCCGCCCACCTCGACCAGCTCTTCCCGGGGATGGTCGTCGAGGAGCACGTGGCCTTCCGGGTCACCCGCAACGCCGACCTCACCCTCGAGGAGGAGGAGGCCGACGACCTCCTCGCCGCCGTGGAGATGGAGCTGCGGCGCCGCCGCTTCGGTCGGTCGGTGCGCCTGGAGATCGACGCCCGGGCCACGGACGAGGTGCGCGAGCTGCTGATGCGGGAGCTCGACGTCGACGAGCACGCCGTCTACCAGCACGTCGGCCCGCTCGACCTGGGGGGCCTGTGGGCGGTTCACGCCCTCGACCGTCCCGACCTGCTCGACGAGCCGTGGCCGCCGGTCACCCAGGCCCGTCTCTCGGCTCCCGAGGGGGAGGATCTCGACATCTTCTCGGCCATCGCCGAGGGTGACATCCTCGTCCACCACCCGTACGACTCCTTCGTCACCTCCGTCGAGGAGCTGATCCGCTGTGCGTCGCGCGACCCCAAGGTCCTCGCCATCAAGATCACCCTCTACCGCACGTCGGGCGACAGCCCCGTCGTCCGGTCGCTGGTGCGGGCGGCGGAGCGGGGCAAGCAGGTGGCGGCCCTGGTGGAGCTGAAGGCCCGCTTCGACGAGGCCAACAACATCGAGTGGGCCAAGGTGCTGGAGGAGGCGGGCGTCCACGTCACCTACGGCCTGATGGGGCTCAAGACCCACACCAAGACGGCCCTGGTGGTGCGGGACGAGCCCGACGGCATCCGTCGCTACTGCCACGTCGGCACGGGGAACTACAACTCGAAGACGGCCACTCTCTACGAGGATCTGGGCGTCCTGAGCTGCGACCCCGAGCTGGGGGCCGACCTCACCCAGCTCTTCAACTACCTCACCGGCTACGGACGCAACGTCCGCTACCGGCGCCTGCTGGTGGCACCTCACTCCCTGCGCCCGGGCATCGCCGAGCTGATCCGGGGCGAGATCGAGGCCGGGCCCGGGCGGGGCCGCATCGTCATGAAGATGAACAGCCTCGTCGACCCCCAGATGGTCGACCTGCTGTACGAGGCGTCGCAGGCCGGGGTGGAGATCGACCTGATCATCCGGGGGATCTGCTGCCTGCGGCCCGGGGTGCCCGGCCTGTCGGAGCGCATCCGCGTGCGCTCGCTCGTGGGGCGGTACCTCGAGCACTCCCGCATCTACTGGTTCGCCAACGGGGCTGACGACGGGGGGCCGCTGGTGGCCTTCGGCTCGGCCGACCTCATGCCCCGCAACCTCGACCGCCGGGTCGAGGCTCTGGCCATGGTGACCGATCCCCAGGTCGAGGCCCGGCTGCGGGAGGTGCTCGACGTCAACCTGGCCGACGACGCCCTGGCCTGGACGCTGGGGCCCGACGGGGCGTGGCAGCCGGTCAAGGGCGACGGCGAGGCCCACGCTCAGGAGCGCTTCCGCGAGCTGGCCCTGGCCCGCACCCGGCGCCACGGCCACGACGACGACGCCGGGTGACGTGCCCAGGGCCGTCGTCCTCGCCGGGTAGCCTCCGGGACTTGGTCCGGGTGAGGAGGACGCGGTGATCGAGCACGAGGTGAAGCTCTCGGCCTGGCCCGGCTTCACGTTGCCCGACCTCGACGGGGTGGCCCCGGGGGCCAAGACCCGGCGGCGGGAGACGATCGACCTCGACGCCAGCTACTTCGACACCCCGGATCTCCGCCTCGGGCGCCGGGGCATCACCCTGCGCCACCGCCGGCGAGGGCCGCGGGAGACGTGGACGGTGAAGCTGCCGGCCCGGGAGGCCGCCATCGCCGGCGGCATGTCGCGGGACGAGATCGACGTCACCGCCCCCTTCGGCGAGGTACCGGCCGAGCTGGCCCTCCTGGTTGCGGCCCACGTCCGCACCGCCCCGCTGGTGCGGGTGGCCCGGCTCATGACGGTGCGCCGCCGGACGGTGGTCGACGGTCCCGACGGCCTGCCCCTGGCCGAGATCGACGACGACGAGGTGTCGGTCATGGACGGGGGACGGGTGGCGGCCCGCTTCCGCGAGCTCGAGGTCGAGGTGGCCCCGGATGTCCCGCCCGCCGTGGCCGAGGCCGTGGTCGAGCGGTTGCGGCGCAACGGGGCCGACCCGGCTGATCCCCTGCCCAAGGTGGCCCGGGCCGCCGGGCCCCGCTTCCTCGACCCACCCGAGGCCGCCGTCGATCCCCTGCCCGACGACCCGACGGCCGGCGTCGTGGTCACCGCGGCCATCCGGGCGTCGGTGGGACGCATCCTCGATCACCACGCCGTGGCCGTCCTGGGCGTCGATCCTGAGGGCGTGCACCAGATGCGCGTCGGGGCCCGCCGGCTCCGGTCCGACTTGCGCACCTTCGATCCGCTGTTCCAGCGGGACGTCACCGATCCGCTGCGGCGGGAGCTCCGTTGGCTGGGTGAGGTGCTGGGCGACGTGCGCGACCCGGACGTCCTCCGGGAGAAGCTGCAGGCGAGCGCGGCCTCGGCTCTCGACGCCGCCGATGGCGACGCGGTGGGCGCCGTGCTGGCCCGCCTGGAGGCCGAGCGGGACGCCGGTGTGGTCCGTCTGCGCCAGGTTCTGGGGTCTGATCGCTACCTGGAGCTCCTCGATGCCCTGGTGGAGCTGGGCGACGCCCCGCCCCTGCGCTCGTCGGCCCGGGCGGCGGCGACTGTGGTCCTGCCCGGCCTGGTGCGAGCCCCGTGGACGCGACTGCGCAAGCAGGTGGCGGCCCTGGGTGACGACCCGGCCGACGCCGACCTCCACGAGGTGCGCAAGCGGGCCAAGCAGGTGCGTTATGCGGCCGAGGCCGTGGAGCCGGTGGTGGGCAAGCGGGCCCGCCGGGCGGCCCGGGGGGCCAAGCGGGTGCAGAACCTGCTGGGCGAGCACCAGGACACGGTGGTGGCCGAGGCCTGGCTCCGTGACCAGGTCGCGTCGGCCGGGCTCGATGCCCGGGTTGCCTTCGCCGTGGGGGCGCTGGCGGCCGGTGAGCGGGCGGCGCGGTCCGAGCTGCGGGCCCGCTGGCCCGAGCTGTGGGAGAAGGTCGCCGCCCCTGATCGCTGGGCCTGGGTCAGCTGACGGGTGTGGGGCGCCTGACCGGCGGTGAGGAGGTCAGGGCGGCGGGAGGCGTCGTCCTCCGCGTGGTCGAGGATGGCGTCGAGGTGCTGGTGGTGCACCGGCCCCGCTACGACGATTGGAGTCTGCCCAAGGGGAAGGCCGATCCGGGGGAGGCCGACGAGGCGTGCGCCCTCCGGGAGGTGGAGGAGGAGACGGGCCTGCGCTGCCGTCTGGGGCGGGAGCTGCCGCTGGTCCGCTACGTCGACCATCGGGGCCGGCCCAAGCGGGTGCGCTACTGGGAGATGGAGGTGGTGGCGGGGAGCGATGCGCCCTTCGTCGCCAACGACGAGGTGGACGAGCTGCGCTGGATCGCGCCCACGGCCGCTGTCGCCCTCCTGAGCTATCCCCACGACGCCGCCCTGCTCCGGGCCGCCGGGGGTTGACGTCACCGGGCATACGGAGTATGCATACCGAGTATGGCGGTGCGGGAGGGACTTCTGGCCTTGCTCCGGGAGGGGCCGCGGCAGGGGTACCAGCTCAAGCGGGACTTCGAGGCCACGACGGGAGGGGTCTGGCCCCTCAACGTGGGCCAGGTGTACACGACCCTCGACCGCCTGGAGCGGGACGGACTGGTCGACGTCGGTGAGGACGACGGGCAGAAGACCTACTCCCTGACGACGACGGGGGTGGCCGCCCTGGGCGAGTGGTGGGAGGCCGTGCCGGTGGACGAGCCGCCCCCCCGGGACGAGCTCATGCTGAAGCTGCTCATGGCCATCGGCCAGGGCTCCGAGCACGCCCTCGCCGTCCTGACCCGCCAGCGCGCCGCCCTCCACGACCTGCTGCGGGCCCGGCGCCGCGCCCCCCGACCCGCCGCCGGCGGAGGCGAGCAAGACCTGGCGGCCGCCCTGGTGATCGACGCGCTGGTGGTCCGAGCCGAGGCCGACCTGCGCTGGCTCGATCTCTGTGAGGCCCGCATCACCGCGGCCCGCCCTCTCCGGAAGGACACCCCATGACGACCCTCGACGCCCCGAGCGGTCCCGTCTCGCCCGCTCTCGAGCTGGTGGACGTGACCAAGGCCTTCGGGCGGGGAGAGACGGCGGTGCAGGCCGTGGTCGACGTGTCCCTCGCCATCGAGCCCGGGGAGATGGTGGCGATCATGGGCCCGTCGGGGTGCGGGAAGTCGACCCTGCTCCACCTGGCCGGCGCCCTGGAGGAACCCACGTCGGGGCGGGTCCTGGTGGACGGGTGGGATCTGGCCGGCCTGACCGCCTCCGAGCGCTCCGAGCTGCGCCGTCGCCACGTGGGCTACGTGTTCCAGCGACTCAACCTCATCCCCGCCCTCACCGCGGTGGAGAACGTCATGCTGCCCCTGGAGCTGGACGGCGTGGCCGCCGGCGAGGCGCGGGAACGGGCCCGGGCCGCCCTCGACCGGGTGGGCATCGACGCTCCGGGCCGGCGCTACCCCGACGACTTCAGCGGGGGCCAGCAGCAGCGCATCGCCATCGCCCGGGCCACGGTGGGCCACCGGCGCCTCCTCCTGGCCGACGAGCCCACCGGCGCCCTCGACACCCTGAGCGCCGACCAGGTGATCGAGCTCCTGGCCGGGTTGGTCGCTGACCAGGGCACCGCCGTCGCCCTGGTCACCCACGAGCCCCGCTTCGCTTCCTGGGCCGATCGGGTCGTCTTCCTGCGCGACGGGCGCGTCGTCGATCCGTCGGCACCGATCGCGGCGAGGGCCTGACGTGGCCATCGTCGCCGACCCCGGGACACCGACCCCGTCCACCTTCCGCATCGGGTTCGGCGCCGGCGCCGGCGCCTCGTCCCTCGCCACCTGGCGGTGCGCCGCCCGGCTGGCCGGGCGCGAGGTCCGCCGCCGCCCGGGGCGCACCACCCTCGTCGTCGCCCTGGTCGTGCTGCCCACCCTGGCCATGACCCTGGGCGTGGTGGTGGCCCGCAGCAACGCCCGGTGGGACAGCGACCCCTTCACCCGCGACGCCGGTCGCGTGGCCGATCTGCAGGTGCAGCTGGCCGTGGCCCCGACCGACGACCGGTTGGCCGAGGTGCTCCCGGCCGGGTCGCGCTGGCTGCGCTATCGCTCGGTCGGTGGCACCATCCGCTCGACCGGGCCCGACGGCCTGGCCACCTGGGCCTCCGTCACCGACCTGCCCGTGAACGATTCCCTCCAAGGCGGCCAGGTCATCCTGCGGTCCGGGACCTCGCCTGATCCCGGTGAGGTGGTGGTGACCGAACGCCTGGCCGGGCAGCTCGGCGTCGGGGTGGGCGACACGCTGCGCCTCGAGCGGCCGGCGGGGTCCTGGCGGGTCTCGGGACTGGCCGTCACCCTGTCCGGGTTCGACGACCACCGGTTGGTGATCCCCTCCTTCGACTGGCGCCTCGCCCGACCCGACTCGATCTCCGAGACCGTCCTCGTGGACCTGCCCGAGGAGCCGGACGTCGCCACCGCCGATGCCCTCCTGGCCTCGTTGGGTGGGGGGTCCGCCCGGGTGCGGGAGACCTGGCAGGCCGAACTGGTGGAGGTGCAGGCCGAGGAGTTGGCCTGGGGCTGGGTGGCCGGCGTCCTGGGCTTGGTCGTCGTGGGCATCGTGATCGCCGCCGCCTTCGCCACCAGCGCTCGTCGCCAGCTGGTGACGCTCGGCCACCTTGCCGCCCAAGGGGCGCCTCGTCCGGTGGTGCGGCGCACCCTCGTCCTCCAGGGCTGGTGGACGGGGCTGCTGGGGGCCACGGTGGGGGTCGGGGTCGGCGTGGCCGGCCTCCTCCTGGGCCGGCCATGGCTCGAGAGGGTGTGGGGACGGGTCATCGACTCCTACGTGATCCGTCTCCCCGATCTCCTGGTCATCGTGGCCACCGGGGCCGTGGCGGGGGCGATCGCCGCACTGGTGCCGGCCCGCTCGATCGCCCGGGTGCCGGTGCTGGCCGCCCTGAACGGGCGCCGGCCTGTCGGGCGGGTCCCCCGCCTCCTCGTGCCGGTGGGGCTCGTCCTCTTCGGCGGGGGCGCGGGACTGGTCGCCTGGGCCGTCGCCGTGTCGCAACCATCGAGCAGCGGCCCGGACGGTTCGCTGGTCGGCCTGGTGGCCATCCTCGGGGGCCTCGGCATCCTCTTCGGGGCGTGCTGCGCCAGCCCGCTCGTCGTCGACCTGGCCGCCCGGGCCGTCACCCTCCTGGGGGGCAGCCCCCGGTTGGCGGCGCGCAGCCTGGCCCGCGCCCGGGGGCGGAGCGCCGGTGTGGTCACCGCCATCGCCGTGGTGGGCGCGGCCGCGGTGCTCGTCACCACCGTCATGGCCACGAGGGAAGCCCGCTGGCCCACCCGTTCCGGGGACGAGATCACCTCCCTGCCCAGCCACGTCGTGCACGTGACGACAGCGGTCGCCGGGCAGGGCGCCTTGGACCTGGAGAGCGGGGTCTCCGCCGACCTACGGTCCGATCTGCTGGAGGTGCTGCCCGGTTCTCGCGTGCTCGCCCACCGGAAGGCCATCCCCGACGGCCGGCCGGAGGCCGAGTCGTCCGCCCCCGGCCTCCCATCCTCCGGCCTGCCCCCGCTCGACTCGTACGACCCCCTCCTGGAAGCCTGGTCCGCACCCACGATCGCCGACGAGGAGGTGCTCGCCCTGCTCGGGCTCTCCGACGGTGACCGGGCCCGCCTGGAGCGGGCCGGGATCCTGAACCTCGACCGGTTGGTGGGCCTGACGGACCCCGACGGCGATCCGCTCCTCGTGCGGGAGCGGGAGACGGCCTCCGTCAGCATCGGCTCTCCCGTCGTCACCACCGAAGCGCCCCGCACCCTCGACCCGTTCGCCTCGGACGGCAATGGCGTCTCCGTCCTGGTTACTGAGGAGGCCCTCTCTCGCTGGGGCCTCCGCCCCGCCACCGTCGGGGTCTACGTCCTCGCCCCCGCAGATCTCACCGAGCGCCAGATGCGCCAGCTCGACGTCATCCGCTACGCCACCCAGGACCTCGACTTCACCTTCCTCTCCGCCGTCGGTGAGCGCCCGTCAACGGGGACGGAGGACGTGGGCATCTTCTGGGAGCGGCCCGAGCCGGCCGAGGTGCCCGTCACCCTCCTCTACGCCGCCGTGGTCGGGGTGGCCCTGCTCCTCACGCTGCTGGTGGTGGCCATCGGCCTCTCCCTCTCGGCCACGGAGAGCCGGGACGAGCGCGACGTGTTGGTGGCGGTGGGGGCCCGACCCCGCACCCTGCGCCGCATGGCCGGGGTGAAGGCCGTCATCCTCGCCGGCACCGGCGTCGCCCTGGCCGTCCCCACCGGCCTGGTCCCGGCCTGGATCGTGCTGCGCGAGCCCGGCCGGCCCGAAGCCGTCCCGTGGGTGGCCCTCGCCCTCCTGCTCGTCGCCGTCCCCGTCATCGCCGGCCTGCTGGCCTGGCTGTCCAGCACGATCGCCCAGCGGGTGCACCCCGTGCACGCCTCCTCCTTCGCCGCTGACTGACGGCCACCAACCCACCGGGCTCGTAGGGTGGCCGACTACCCGTCCAGGAGGAACCCGGATGCAACCCACCCGACGTCGAGCGACGCTCGCTCTCGTCGTCGCCGGCTTCGTGGCCGCCGGGATCGGGTGCGGCAACGACAACGCCGACCGGGCGGCCGAGCTGACCGATGCCCGGGCCGATGCGACGGTCTCGGGTCGGGTGGCGGTGACCGGGTCGTCGACGGTGGAGCCCGTCTCCCTGGTGGCCTCGGAGGCCTTCCGGGGCCAGAACGACGACGTCGACGTGTCGGTCGAGGGGCCGGGCACGGGTGACGGCATGGAGCGCTTCTGCGCCGGCGCGGCCGACGTCACCGGCGCCTCCCGGCCCATCAAGCCCGAGGAGCTGGAGCGCTGCACGCGAGCGGGCGTCGAGGTGATCGAGCTGGAGATCGGCCGGGACGGCATCACCGTGATCACGGCGGCCGACAACCCGGTGGAGTGCCTGTCGTTCGCCGACCTCTACGCCCTGGTCGGGCCGGAAGCCGAGGGGTACGACCGGTGGTCCGACGCAGAGGGGCTGGCCGGCGCCCTCCACTCGGAGACCCCGTTCCCGGGCGACCAACTGGTGGTCACCGGCCCGGGCGAGGAGTCCGGCACCTACGACAGCTTCATCGAGCAGGTGCTCGACCCCGTGGCCGAGGTCCGCGTCGAGGAGGGGGAGCTCGATCCGGAGCGGGTCGGCACGACGCGCGCCGACTACGCGTCCAGCGCCAACGACAACACCATCATCGAGGGGGTCGCCGCCGATCGGGGCGGGTTGGGGTGGATCAGCTTCGCCTACGCCGAGCAGGCGGAGGGCGTCCGGGAGGTGCCGTTGGCCGCCACCGCGGGTGACCCGTGCGTGCTCCCGACGCGGGACTCCATCCAGGACGGCAGCTACCCGCTGGCTCGCGCCCTGTACCTCTACGTCAACGCCGAGCGGGCCGAGCGGTCGCCGGCCGTGGCCGCCTTCGTCGACTTCTACCTCGCCGGCCTGGACGACTTCGTCGCCCTGTCCGACTACGTGGCCGTGGCCGATCCGGCGGGCACGGTCGCGGCCTGGGAGGCGCGCACCACCCTCTCCTCCGAGGGCTGACGGCCACGGCGGGGTGAACGTTCGGCGGTCGTTCACACCCGGTTCACGAGAGGCCGGGATGGCGGCCACCTGCGCTCCGTACGGTCCGCGCCGAGTCCGCCCCGGGCTCGCCCTGGACCCCTTCGAGGAGACCGACGCACATGTACCAGAGAGTCCGCAAGGCCGGTCTGGCCGCCGTGGCCACCGCCATGCTGTTCACCGCCGCGGCCTGCGGCAACGACAACTCCGACGCGGCGGACGAGACCACCGCCACCGTCCCCGAGGGCATCGAGGGCGCGGTCTCGATCTCGGGCTCGTCGACGGTGGAGCCCATCTCCTCCGCCGTGCGCGAGGCGTTCGTCGCCCAGAACGATGACGTCAGCATCACCGTGGAGGGGCCGGGGACGGGTGACGGGTTCGAGAAGTTCTGCGGCGGCGAGACCGACATCTCCGACGCCTCCCGCCCGATCAAGGAGGAGGAGATCGCCGCCTGCGAGGCCAGCGGCGTCGAGTTCGTCGAGCTGGAGATCGGCCTGGACGGCCTTGCCGTCATCACCGCTGAGGACAACCCCCTGGAGTGCCTCACCTTCGCCGACCTCTACGCCCTGACGGGCCCCGAGGCCGAGGGCGTCGACAACTGGACAGGGGCCCAGGAGGTGGCCACCACCCTGGGTTCCGACACCGAGCTGCCCGACGAGAGCCTGGTGATCACCGCCCCGGGCGAGGAGTCCGGCACCTACGACAGCTTCATCGAGATCGCCCTGGCCGATCCGGCCGAGGCCCGCGTCGAGTCCGGCGACATCACAGAGGACCAGGTCGAGACCACCCGCGCCGACTACTCGGCCAACGCCAACGACAACGCCATCGTCGAGGGCGTGGCGGCGGAGCCTGGTGGCCTGGGCTGGGTCGGCTTCGCCTTCGCCGATCAGGCCGAGGGGATCAAGAAGATGCCCATCGCGGCCGAGCCCGGTGGCGACTGCGTCGAGCCGACCCTGGAGAGCATCCAGGATGGCAGCTACCCGCTGTCCCGCAGCCTGTACATCTACGTCAACAAGGGCAAGGCCGAGGAGAACGAGGCGCTGGCCGCCTTCGTCGACTTCTACCTCGACGGGCTGACCGGCTTCGTGGAGGGTCGGGACTACGTGGCCCTCGCCGACCAGGGCCCGACCGACACCGCCTGGGAGGACCGCACCACTGGCACCCAGGTCGAGGCGGGCTGACCCCCTCGACCCCTCGGACCTCCCCACTGAGGGGAGTGGGTGAACGCATGACGGAGGCCCCGGTGCATCGGCGCCGGGGCCTCCGTCGTCTCCATCCCGCGGACGGCCGACGAGTGAAGGTTGGCCTGTCGTTCACCCTCCGTTCACGACAGGCGGGGTGCGGCGCCACCTGCGCTTCGTAGGTTGCGCGTCGTGCCCGAGACACCTCCCGTGACCCTGGCCGAGCTCTCCCGCCGGGACGGCCGCACGGCCGTCGATGCCGTGGTCGGTCGGGTTCTCGGCGGGGCCGGGCTCCTGGCCATCGTGATCAGCGTGGCCATCATCGCCGTTCTCCTGCGCGACGCCCTGGGGTTCATGTCCCACACCAGCTGGAACGAGCTGGGGGCCGACGTCTGGCGGCCCCGCAGCGAGCAGTACGGGATCCTCTCGCCCATCCTGGGCACCCTGTGGGTGACCCTGATCGCCGTGCTGGTGGCCGGCCCCATCGGCCTCGGGGCGGCCGTCTACCTCTCGGAGTACGCCAAGCCCCGGGTGCGGCGCACGGTGAAGCCGGTGATCGAGATCCTGGCCAGCATCCCGTCGGTGGTCGTCGGCGTGTTCGCCTTCCGCTTCATCGCCCCAGAGCTCACCCAGCGGATCTTCACCGACAGCCCGCAGCGCAACCTGCTGGTGGCCGGCCTGGGCGTGGGCCTGCTCTGCATCCCCCTCATGACCTCGGTGTCCGAAGATGCCCTGCGGGCCGTGCCCCGGGCCCTGCGGGAGGCTTCCTACGGCATCGGGGCCAAGAAGATCACCACCGTCGTCCGCGTCGTGGTGCCGGCGGCCGTCTCCGGCCTGGTGGCCGGGCTGATCCTCACCATCTCCCGGGCCATCGGCGAGACCATGGTCGTGTTCCTGGCCGCCGGTGGATCGCCGGGCCAGCCCGACAGCCCGCTCGACTCCGGCACGACCATCACCTCGGCCATGACCGGGGTCCTGGTGGGGAGCGACCAGTCCGTGGGGGGCAAGCCCTACCAGTCGGTCTTCTTCCTCGGCCTGCTGCTCTTCCTTCTGACGCTGGGGCTCAACCTCGTCGCCGACCGCTTCGTGCGCCGGGTGCGCACCACCTACTGAGGACGCGTCGATGAGTGCCATCCCCTCCCAGATCACCCGGGACGTGGTCGCCACCCGCCTCAAGGGCGAGAAGGCCGACATCAGCGGGGCCGCCTTCCGCTTCGCCCTCCTGGGCTGCCTCGGCCTGGTGCTGACCGTGCTCGTCGTCCTGCTGTGGAACACCTCCAGCGTCGGCATCCCCTACCTGTTCGACCGTGGCGTCGTCGACTTCCTCACCCGGTACAACTCCGTCCGGCCCGAGGTGGCCGGCGTGTACCAGGCCCTGGCGGGGACCATCCAGATGGCGGTCATCATCTCGGTCGTGGCCTTCCCCCTCGGGGTGGCCACCGCCGTGTACCTCGAGGAGTACGCCCCCGACAACGTCCTCACCCGGACGATCGCCGTCGTCATCCGCAACCTGGCCGGCGTGCCCGCCATCGTCTACGGCCTCCTTGGCGCCGCCCTCTTCGCCCGGGGGGGGCTGGAGGGGCTGACGGGGCGAGAGTCGCTGCTGTCGGCGGGGCTGACCCTCTCCGTGCTGGTGCTGCCCATCGTGGTCATCACCTCGGCCGAGGCGATCAGGGCCGTGCCTGCCTCGCTGCGGGAGGGGGGCTTCGGGGCCGGGGCCACCCGCTGGGAGGTGGTGCGCACTCTGGTGCTGCCCAACGCCTTCCCGGGGATCCTCACCGGCACGATCCTGGCTCTGGCCCGCGGCCTCGGCGAGGCGGCGCCCCTCCTGTTGCTCGGCGTGAAGAGCTCCTTCGGCGGCGGTGACTTCGGGGACCTGCGGGGCAACTTCACCTCCCTGCCCTTCCAGATCTCGGCCTGGGCCAAGCTCCCCGCCGGGGACTGGAACGACAACCTCCAGGCCGTCATCGTCGTCACCCTCGTCGTGATCCTCGGCATCAACGCCGTCGGCATCGGCCTCCGCAACCGCTACGAGAAGAAGTCGAGGTGACCCTCGTGTCCTCGTCCGCCGCCTCCTCCGGGATCCCCACCATGACCGACGCCCCCGACCTGGATCTGCCCGCCCCCACCCCCGAGCCGACGGTGGAGCCCGCGCCCACGGCCGACGGGGCCACCGTCTTCGACGTCGAGGACCTGTCCGTCTACTACGGCGAGTTCCGGGCGGTGCGGAACGTCCACCTCGACATCCGCGAGCACGAGGTGACGGCCTTCATCGGGCCCTCCGGTTGCGGGAAGACGACCGTGCTGCGGTGCTTCAACCGCATGAACGACCTGATCGACATCGCCCGGGTGGAGGGGCGGCTCTCGTACCACGGCGTCGACCTGTACGACCGCCAGGTCAACCCGGTCGAGGTGCGGCGCCGCATCGGCATGGTGTTCCAGAAGCCCAACCCCTTCCCCAAGTCGATCTACGACAACGTCGCCTACGGCCCCCGCACCGCCGGCATCGCCAAGAAGGGGGCGGCGCTGGACGAGATCGTGGAGCGGAGCCTGCGCCAGGCCGCCCTGTGGGACGAGGTGAAGGACCGGCTCAAGGCATCGGGCCTGGGCCTCTCCGGCGGCCAGCAGCAGCGCCTGTGCATCGCCCGGGCCCTGGCCACCAACCCCGAGGTCATCCTCATGGACGAGCCCTGCTCGGCCCTGGACCCGATCGCCACCGGGCGCATCGAGGACCTCATGGAGGAGATCAAGGCCCAGTACACGATCCTGATCGTGACCCACAACATGCAGCAGGCGGCCCGGGTGAGCGACCGCTGCGCCTTCTTCACCACCGAGGTGAACGAGACGAGTGACACCCGCACCGGCGTGCTCGTCGAGTTCGACGCCACCGAGACGATGTTCTCCAACCCGTCGGATGAGCGCACCGAGAACTACGTCACGGGCCGGTTCGGCTGACGCATGTCCACCTCGGAGCGGCCCGTGCGCCAGTCCTTCACCGCTGAGCTGGAGCAGCTCCGGCTCCAGGTCGAGCTGATGGGCTTGCGGGTCGACGAGAACCTGGAGCGGACCCGTGAGGTTCTGTGCACCGGCGATGTCGATCTGGCCCGCACGGCCGTCGAGGCCGACGACCTCATCGACGCCATGAACGTCTCTCTCACCGAGCGCTGCTACGACCTGCTGTCGCGGGAGAGCCCGGTGGCCGGCGACCTGCGCTTCGTGGTGTCGGTGCTGCGCGTCCTGTCCGAGCTGGAGCGCATCGGCGACCTGGCCCTCCGGGTGGCCAAGCTGGCCCCCGAGTGGGACGTCCTCCGTTCCAACCCGACCACCTACGACATCCTCCTGTCGATGGCCGACACCGCTGTCGAGCAGTACCGCACCGCGCTGCGGGCGTGGTCGACGCAGGATCTGGGCCTGTCCAGCGAGCTGGCCGACGGGCGGCCCATGGAGGCCTTCACCGAGCGCTTCAGCCGGGAGGTGCTCGGCACCGACGGTCCCGAGGCCGTGCACTGCGCGGTGCGTACCCTGGTGGCGGGCCGGTCGCTCGACCGCATCGCCGATCACGCCGCCATCATCGGGGCTCGGCTCCGCTACCTGATCACCGGCGATCCCGCCCACCTCACCGCCGAGATCCGATGATGGCCGACACCCAGGGGAGCCCCGTGGAGACACGTCGGACCTACCACCAGCAGCTCGACAGCATCCGGGCCGACATCGTCCGCATGGCGGCCCTCGTCACCGAGGGGATCCCCCGGGCCACCCAGGTTCTGCTCGACAACGACCTGAGCGGCGCCCAGCAGATCATCGACGGCGACGACCCGCTCGATGCCCTCGCCCTGGAGACCGAGGAGCAGTGCTACGCCGTCTTCGCTCTCCAGCAGCCCATGGCCGGCGACCTGCGGGGGCTCATCACCGCGGTGCGGATGGTGTCGGAGATCGAGCGCAGCGGCGACCTCGTCGTCAACATCGCCAAGGGGGCCCGCCGCATCTACGGCACGGAGTACACGCCCCGGCTGCGGGGCCTCGTCTCCAAGATGGGGGAGGAGGCGGCCCGCCTGTTCCGCCTGGCCATCGACTCCTACGCCGACGGCGACGCGGCCATGGCCGCCGCCCTCGACGACCTGGACGACCGGCTCGACGACCTGCACCAGGACTACATCGCCGAGATCTTCGAGGCGGCCCACGAGGGGAACTTCGAGGTGCAGGCCGCGGTGCAGCTGGCCCTGATCGGCCGGTACTACGAGCGCATCGGCGACCACGCCGTGAACATCGGCGAGCGGGTCCGTTACATGGTGACGGGGTGGCTGCCGGAGCAGACCGGCGCGGCGCGCGAGGCGGTGCGACGGCGGACTGTCGTCAGCTCCGTGGGGAACGACCCGGCCGCGGGCAACGACGCCGAGGGCTCCGCACCGACCCCGGACCGACGCCCCCCCGACGAGCCGTGAGCCCCGAACTCTCCACCGAACCGTCGTCGGGAGCCCGATGATGCGCGTCCTGGTCACCAACGACGACGGCATCGACGCCCCGGGCCTGCACGCCCTGGTCGTCGCCCTCGACAAGGCCGGGTACGAGCTGGTGGTCGTGGCCCCGGACCGCAACCACAGCGGCTACGCCGCCGCCATCGGCGACCTCGGCGCCGGAGCGGCGGCGCTGGAGATCACCCCGGTTCCCATCCCCGGGGCCGAGCACGTCGACGCCTGGGGCCTGGTCGGCCCGCCGGCCCTCTGCACCATGGCCGCCCGCCTCGGTGGGTTCGGCCCGCCGCCCGACCTGGTCGTCGCCGGGGTCAACCCGGGTAACAACACGGGCCGTGCTGTGCTTCACTCCGGCACCGTCGGCGCCGTGCTGACCGGGGCCAACCTGGGTGTCTCCGGGGTGGCCGTCAGCGTGGCCGAGGCCCCGTCGCCGCACTTCGCGGCGGCGGCCGAAGTGGCCGTGGCCGCTCTCGGCTGGGTGGCCAACGCCCCGGCCCGCACCATCCTCAACGTCAACGCCCCCGACCGGCCCCTCGACGAGGTGCGGGGGGTGCGCTGGGCCGAGCTGGCCCCCTTCGGCACGGTGCGGGCCACCCTCGACCCGGTGGGCGACGACCGCCTGGAGTTCGCCCTGGTGGAGACGGCGGTGGAGCTGCCGCCCGACTCTGACACCGCCCTCGTCAACGCCGGCTACGTCGCCGTCACCACCCTGACGCCGGTGCGGGCGGCCGAGTGGGAGCCGGTGGCGGCCGAGGTCGAGCGCCGTCTGGCCGCCCGCCCCGGCCCCCGCCGCCTCCGCCCCCCGGCAGGGGAAACGGCCTGACCATGTTCCCCTTCTCCGTTCTCGCGCGCTCAGCGAGCGTTCGCGCTCTCGTCCCGCGCCAGAACAGCGCCACGTCGGTTCTTGCGCGGCAGGGAAGCGCTGGCGCTCTCGTGCCGCGCAAGAACGGAGAAGCTCGCGTGAGGACGGGTCGGTGATCGCTCTCGGCGTGGTGGCCGCCGTCCTCGCGGTGGTCGTGGTGGTCCTCGCCGTCCGGCTGCGCCTGCTCGGGGCCGACGCGGTCCGCCGGCGGGCCGAGGCCGATCGGGCCGTGGCCACGGCCCGGGCCCAGGCCTCGGCGGCCGACGACACGGCGACCCGCCTGCGGGAGGCGCTCGACGCCGTGCCCCAGGGCGTGATCGTCGCCGACGGGCAGGGCCGGGTGATCGCTCGCAACACGGCGGCGGCCGAGCTGGAGGAGGCCCGCCACGGAGAGGCTCTCGTCGGCGGGGCCGTCGAGGACCTGCTGGCCGCCGCCCTGCGCGGGGCATCGGGTGAGCGCACCTTGGAGCTGTTCGGTCCGCCCCCCCGCGTCGTCGCCGTGTCGGCCCGTCCTCTTCCGGGTGGGGCCCTCGTCGTCACCGACGACATCACCGAGGCCCGCCGCCTGGAGGCGGTGCGCCGCGACTTCGTCGCCAACCTCAGCCACGAGCTCAAGACCCCTGTGGGCGCCATCGGCCTCCTGGCCGAGACGTTGCTGGGGGAGAGCGACCGGGCCGTGGCCGACCGCCTCATCGAGCGCATCGTGGGCGAGTCGTTCCGGGTGAGCCGCACCATCGACGACCTGCTGGAGCTGAGCCGCATCGAGGCCCAGGGGGAGATGGTGCGCCAGCCCGTGGCCGTGCACCTGGTGCTGGCCGAGGCGGCCGACCGGATGCGCCCGGCGGCCGAGCTGCGCGACATCGCCCTCCGGGTGGTCGAGGTGCCGACCCGGGTCAATGCCCTCGGGGACCGGCGCCAGCTCGTCTCGGCCGTGGCCAACCTCCTCGACAACGCGGTGAAGTACTCCCACCCCGGCTCGGAGGTGGAGGTGCGGGCTGCGGCTGACGGCACCACGGTCACCGTCGAGGTCACCGACCACGGCCTCGGCATCCCCGCCCGCGACCTGGAGCGCATCTTCGAGCGCTTCTACCGGGTCGACCGGGCCCGCAGCCGCGACACGGGGGGCACCGGCCTGGGCCTGGCCATCGTCCGCCACGTGGTGGCCAACCACGAGGGCGAGGTGACCGTCCGCTCGGTCGAGGGCCAGGGCTCGACCTTCACCCTGCACCTGCCGGCCGGGCCGGGGCCCGTCGCCCTGGCCGATCCCGAGCAGCCGGCATCCCACGTCCCCAGGAGGTCCGCGTGAGCGCCCCCACCACCACCGTGCTCGTCGTCGAGGACGAGGACAGCTTCGTCGACGCTCTCACCGTGGGCCTGGCCCGGGAAGGCTTCCGGGTGCAGGTGGCCCGGGACGGGGCCCAGGCCCTCGACCTGTTCGACGTGGTGCGGCCCGATCTGGTGCTTCTCGACGTGATGCTGCCCAAGGTGTCGGGCATCGACGTGTGCCGGGAGCTGCGCCGCCGGTCGAAGGTGCCCATCATCATGGTGACGGCCAAGGGGGCCGAGATCGACACGGTGGTCGGCCTGGAGGTCGGGGCCGACGACTACGTCACCAAGCCCTACCGGCTGCGGGAGCTGGTGGCCCGCATGCGGGCCGTGCTGCGCCGGGCCCCGGGCGACGACCAGCGCCCGTCGTCGGGCACCGAGGTGCTCCAGGTGGGCGAGGTGTGCCTCGACCCGGAGCGCCACGAGGTCACCATCCGGGGGGCGGAGGTGAGCCTGCCCCTCAAGGAGTTCGAGCTGCTGGCCCTGCTGCTCGAGCACGCCGGGAGGGTCCTCACCCGTGACACCCTGATCGACCGGATCTGGGGCCACGACTACGTGGGCGACACCAAGACCCTCGACGTCCACATCAAGCGCCTCCGGGCCAAGGTGGAGCTCGACCCGGCCCACCCCACCCTCATCACCACCATCCGGGGCCTGGGCTACAAGTACGCCGCCTGACCGCCGTCAGTTGATGGCCAGGGCGGCGATCAGCGCCCCGTAGAGGGCGATCATGGTGGCGATCGTCCACTGCATCGAGGCCCGGAGCTCGGCATGGACGAAGGCCATGGTCCGCGTCTCGGCGGCGACGATCTCCGTACGCACGTCTGCGATCTCGGCACGGAGGCGCTCCTCAGTTGCCGAGACGTCGCCCTTGGTGGCGGGCTCGTCGATCTGGCGGGCGGGGAACTGTGCGAGCATCTCGCCGACCGCCTCCTCGTCATCGATGACGTCGCAGAGCCCTCGGTAGAGCGTGTTGCGACTGCGTTCGGTCATGGCCATGAGACTTCTCCTGATCGTCGGTGTCAACAGGGGAAGTGCGGCTGACCCTACCGAGGGGGTGCGACGGCGGGCCAGGGTCACGATCCTGAGGTGTTGACCTCGATCAGGTCAGGAAGTCGAGGAGGAGGCGGTTCAGCTCGTCGGGGGCGTCGAGGGGGATCCAGTGACCGGCCTCCTCGATGCGCTCGTAGCGGAAGCCGGCGGCGCACTGGTCGGCGGAGGCCGTCATCTGTTGCTCCAGGAGGGCCATGTCGCCCGACGACCAGATGCCCATGGTGGGCACGGTGACGGGCGGCAGGACGAGGGGCGGGCCGACGAGGGCGGCGGGAGGAACGTTGGCCCGGTACCAGTTGAGGAAGGGGGTGAGGGAGCCGGTGGCCTCCAACTCGGCGATCACGTCGTCGGCGTCGGGGTGGCTGCCCCACTCGCGGAAGCGGGCCCAGCCGTCGTCGGTGAGCCACTGCTCGGCGATGCCCTCGAACTGGAACAGCAGCATGTACCAGGACTTCTCCCGCTGGGGCAGGCCGGCACCGGCGAAGGCCGACGGGTGGCCCACCGACAGGGCGGTCAGCGAGCGCACCCGGTCGGGGGCGAAGGTGGCGATGCCCCAGGCCAGGGCCGACCCCCAGTCGTGGCCCACCACGTGGGCCCGCTCCACGCCGGCGTCGTCGAGCACGACGCTCACGTCGGCGGCGAGGGAGAGGAGGTTGTAGGCGTCGGCGCCCTCGGGCTTGCCGGAGCGGCCGGCCCCTCGCAGGTCGGGGGTGAGCACCCGGTAGCCGGCACCGGTGAGGGCGGGCACCTGATGGCGCCACAGCCGGGCCGAGTCGGGGAAGCCGTGGAGCAGGATCACCGGCGTCCCGTCCTCCGGCCCGTGGAGGTCGTAGACGATCTCCACCCCGCCGCTGTCCACCCGGTGCTCGCTGCTCTCGCTCATCCCTCGATCCTGCCCCACTGCGCGGCTCCATGGAGGCCAGCCAGGAGTGGCGACATCTGACTACAGTGTCGTCGTGGCCGTCGTCTCCATCCGCTTCGCCGACGCCGAGCACCACGAGCGCCTCAAGGAGGCGGCCCGGCGGCGGGGCGTGGCCGTCTCGTCGCTGGCCGAGCAGCTGATCGAGGAAGGGCTGCGCATGGCGACCCATCCCCAGGTGGTGTTCCGGGACGGACCGGCGGGCCGCCGGCCCGTGATGATCGGGGGGCCCGAGGTGGTCGAGGTCGTCGGGGTCGTCGTCGGTGGCGACGTCCCCGTGGACGAGCGACGTGACCGCGCCGCCGAGATGCTCGGCATCTCCCCGGCGGTGGTGGATGCGGCGCTGGCCTACTACGCCGAGTTCACCGACGAGGTCGACGCCGACCTGGCCGCCCGGGTCGCGGCGGCCGACGAGGCCGAGGCGGCGTGGCGGCGCCAGCGGGAGCTGCTCGGTTCGTGAAGCTGCTGCTCGACGAGATGCACGCCATCGTCGTCGCCGAGACCCTGCGCCAGGAGGGCCTCGACGTGCTCGCCGTGGCCGAGCGGCCCGAGCTGCGAGGATGCGCCGACGACGACATCCTGGTCGTGGCGACGGGGGAGGGCCGGGCGGTCGTCACCGAGAACATCCGCGACTTCGCCCCCCTGGCCCAGGCCTGGGCCCTCGACGGCCGCCCTCATCCCGGCATCGTCCTCACCCATCCCCGCCGCTTCGCCCGGGCCACCCTCGCCTACCCCGGCGTCCTCATCACCGCTCTGCGAGCCTTCGCCACCGACCCCCCCATCACCGGCGACTCCTGGCTCTGGTGGCTCGACTGAGGAGGGTGGTCGAGACGGGCTGTCGCGCCGAGGGCGTACAGTCGGCGGCCGTGCGGGGAGGAGACGCGTGACCACTGACAGCCTCGAGAACCCGGTCATCAACTCGCCGTACGCTCCGCCGGAGCGCCACTTCGAGATCGGGCTCAACGGGCCGACGGGGCAGGTTCTCGTGGGGCGGCGCCCCAGCGAGTCGTTCATCCCCATCCCCGCCTCCAAGAAGAAGGGGCCGGCGTCGCAGGAGGGGTTCGACTTCGACCTCACCCGCGAGCGCCGAGAGCAGAACTCCCTCATCAACGATGTCCGCCAGCGGGTGGAGCTGTGGCGGGCCCGGGGCTATCCGGGGGCCACACCCGTGAGCCGCAAGCTCATGGAGCACTGGGCCGCCGGCCCCCCGGTGCGGGACGAGCCGGTGCTGTTCTGCCAGCGGGAGGCGGCCGAGACGGCGATCTACCTGGCCGAGTGCGCCGGCAAGCGAGGCGAGCCCGACTTCCGCGCCCGGTTGGACGAGCAGAACCTCCTCCACAACGACGGGCTGCCCCGCCTGGCCTTCAAGATGGCCACGGGCACGGGCAAGACCGTGGTGATGGCCATGCTCATCGCCTGGCAGACCGCCAACAAGGTCACCAGCCCCCGAGATGCTCGCTTCGCCAAGCGGTTCCTGGTGATCGCCCCGGGCATCACCATCCGGGATCGGCTGCGGGTGCTCGATCCGGCCGAGCAGGAGGAGAACTACTACCGGCTGCGCGACCTGGTGCCGGCCGACCTGTGGCCGCTGCTGCTGGAGGCCCAGGTGTCCATCACCAACTGGCACACCTTCAACCCGAAGGACGCCAAGGAGATCCGGGGCGTCAGCAAGAACACCCGGGCCATCCTCAACGCCGGCAAGGACCGGGACGCCTTCAAGGAGTCGGCCGACGACATGGTCAGCCGGGTGCTCCGCGACTTCATGGGCAAGGGCACGGGCGAGGTGGTCGTCTTCAACGACGAGGCCCACCACTGCTACCAGGACAGGCCCCTGGAGGCCGACGACGCCGACCGGGAGGACGAGGCCCGCAACGCCGATGCCCGGATCTGGTTCCAGGGCATCGCCGCCATCGCCCGCAAGGTGGGCGTGAAGGCCGTCTACGACCTGTCGGCCACGCCGTACTACCTGAAGGGCTCGGGCTACAACGAGGGCTACATCTTCCCCTGGGTGGCCAGCGACTTCTCGCTCATGGACGCCATCGAGTCGGGCATCGTGAAGGTCCCGCGGGTGCCGGTGGACGACGACGCCACCGGGGACGTCCCCACCTACCTGAACCTCTGGGACCACTTCGGGCCCGGTGACCTCCCCACCAGGAGGGCGTGGCTCGACCCGGACAAGGCGAAGGACTGGGTGATGCCGGCGGTGCTGGAGGGCGCCCTCCAGAGCCTCTACCGGAGCTACGAGCGGCGCTTTGCCGCCTGGGAGCGCACGTTGGCCGGCCAGGGCCACACCCCGCCGGTGCTCATCGTGGTGTGTCCCAACACCGTGGTGTCGAAGCTGGTCTACGACTGGATCGCCGGGATGGAGGTGCCGCAGCCCGATGGCACGACCACGCCTCGGCCCGGGCGCCTGTCGTTGCTGGCCAACATCGACGACGACGGGCGGCCGACGTCCCGGGCCCGCACCGTGCTCATCGACTCGGCGGCTCTGGAGTCGGGCGAGGCCTTGCCTCCCGACTTCAAGAAGGCGGCGGCGGCCGAGATCGAGGCGTTCAAGATCGAGTACCGGCGCCGCAACCCGGGCGCCGACGTCGAGAAGCTCACCGACGAGGATCTGCTCCGCGAGGTGATGAACACCGTGGGCAAGCGGGGGCGGATGGGCGAGCACGTCCGCTGCGTGGTGTCGGTGGCCATGCTGACGGAGGGGTGGGACGCCAACACCGTCACCCACATCCTCGGCATCCGGGCCTTCCGCAGCCAGCTCCTCTGCGAGCAGGTGGTGGGCCGGGGCCTGCGCCGTCGCTCCTATGCCGTCAACGACCAGGGCCTGTTCGATCCCGAGTACGCCGAGATCTACGGGGTGCCCTTCGCCTTCATCCCCACCGATCGTCCCTTGGCCGATCCCAAGCCGGCCCCACCGGCGACCGAGGTGCGGGCCATGGAGAGCCGGGCCCACCTCGAGATCACCTTCCCGAAGGTCGACGGCTACCGCCTGGAGGTGCGCGACAGCATCCCCTTCGCCGACTTCGGCCCCGAGGCCGCGTTCCACGTGCGCCGGGACGAGGTGGCGGTGTGGGTGCAGAGCGAGGGCATCGTCGGGGCGGTCGAGGAGGTCGACCTCGAGCTGTACCGCACGGCCCGGGTGAAGGAGGTGGCCTTCCGCATCGCCTCGCTGCTCGTGCACCGCTTCGCCGACGAGGAGGCCCGGCACGAGGAGGCGGGAGGCGACGAGGGCCAGCGCACGCTGCGGCCCGACCGGCCGCCCCAGCGGCCGTGGTTGTTCGTGGAGCTGGCCCGGATCGCCGATGCGTGGCTGCGCGAGCAGGTCACCTTAGACGACGACGCCTTCGTCGGCCAGCTCCTGCCCGCCCAGGCCTGCCACCGGGCGGCGGAGGTCCTGTTCGGGGTGATCGCCCAGCAGCAGGGCAACCAGGAGGAGCGCCTGCTGCCCATGCTGCGCCGCTTCGACGACCAGGGCAGCACGGCCGCCGTCGCCTTCGTCACCCGCAAGGCGACCATCCCGGCCACCCGGTCCCACGTCAACCACGTCACCCTCGACGGTCCCGGTGGCAACACGTGGGAGGAGGGGGTGGCGGCCATCCTGGAGCACCACGACCAGGTGGCCTCCTTCGTCAAGAACGACCGTCTCGGCTTCGAGATCCCCTACGTGCACCAGGGTCGCAGCCACACCTACCTGCCCGACTTCCTGGTGGCCCTCCACCCCGACGCCGACGGGCTGCGCCGCACCCTCGTGATCGAGGTGTCCGGGAGCCACAAGCCCTCGTTGCCCACGCAGGCCAAGGCGGCCACGGCCCGCGACCTGTGGTGCACGGCCGTCAACAACCACGGTGGCTGGGGCCGCTGGGGTTACCTGGAGGTCACGGCCATGGCCGAGGCCGGCCCCGCCATCAACCGGGCCATCGCCGACATGTACGCCGACGCGCCGATCATCGGCGTTCCCGCCTGAGGAGGGCAGACGTGCCACCCCGCAAGAAGGCCCCGTTCGGACCCAAGCCCGTCGATGCCTTCATCTACGACGAGAAGCGGCCCAACATCCCCACGGCCGATGCCCAGGACTTCGTCGACCCGGACATCGAGAAGCCGGTGACGGTGCGCTGGGAGCGCGACCACAGCCTCGACCCCCAACTCGTCTGGAAGGGGAAGGACGACGAGGCCCACGTGCTGGAGGGCGATGCTCCGCCCCTCTACATCCAGGAGAAGATCGATCCCCGGGTGTTGGTGGAGAACCTGCGCCGCACGGCAAAGGGGGGCGAGGCTGAGCCCGAGCTCACGCTCTTCGACTCCTTCGACGGGCTGGACGAGATGGCGGCCGTCGAGTTCTACAAGCACCCCGCCAACTGGTCGAACCGCATGATCCTCGGCGACTCGCTCAACGTGATGGCCAGCCTGGCCGAGCGGGAGCGCCTCCGGGGCCAGGTGCAGATGGTCTACATCGACCCGCCCTACGGCATCCGCTTCGGCTCCAACTGGCAGGTCAGCGCCCGCAAGCGCGACGTCAAGGACGGCAAGGTCGAAGACGCCTCCCGCGAGGTCGAGCAGATCAAGGCCTTCCGCGACACCTGGGAGCTGGGCATCAGCTCCTACCTCACGTACTTGCGCGACCGCCTACTCGTGGCCCGGGACCTCCTCACCGACTCCGGGAGCTGCTTCGTCCAGATCGGAGACGAGAACGTCCACCTCGTTCGGAGCCTCATGGACGAGGTCTTCGGCAGCGAGAACTTTTGTCGCCAGATTGCCTACAAGACGACGAGCGGCTTGGGCAGCCGACTGTTGCCGGGAGCCTTTGACTATTTGCTCTGGTACTCGCGCTCCATTGATCACGTGAAGTACCGACCGTTATTCCGGCAGAAGCAGCTGGGTGGCGATGCCGGCGGTCAGTACACCTGGCTAAGGGAGTACGACGGGTCGTTTCGCAAAGCGACTCGTGATGAACTCGCTACAGGGCGGGCTGAAGGTGAGTTTTTTGCGGCAGGGGAGTTGTCGAGTCAGCGGCCACCGCAGGGAACGGACCTGCGTTCGTTCCAGTTCGAAGGCAAGTCCTACACGCCGGGAGGTGGTGGCGTCTTCAAGTCTGATGAGGCGGGTCTCGCGCGGCTCGCCGCAGCGCGTCGACTCATCGGGCTCGGGAACACGCTCCGCTATGTTCGCCTGCTCGACGACTTCCCGGCGTTCCCGATCGTGAACTTGTGGGAGGACACCGGCACCTCGGGTTTTGGTGATCCGAAGATGTATATCGTCCAGACCAACAGCCGAGTCATCGAGCGCTGCATGCTGATGTGCACCGATCCGGGGGATCTGGTCGTCGATCCGACGTGTGGGTCGGGGACGACGGCGTACGTGGCCGAGCAGTGGGGGCGGCGGTGGATCACCGTCGACACGTCCCGGGTCGCCCTGGCCCTGGCCCGGCAGCGGCTCATGGGGGCCCGGTTCCCCTGGTACCTGCTGGCCGACTCGGCCGAGGGGCGGCTGAAGGAGGGCCAGCTCACGGCCACGGCCCTGCCCGACTCCTCGCCCACCAACGACATCCGCCACGGCTTCGTCTACGAGCGGGTGCAGCACGTCACCCTCAAGTCGATCGCCAACAACCCCGACATCAAGGAGGGGATGAACCGGGAGGAGATCGACGCCGCCATCCGCAAGCACGCCGACTTCGAGCTGCTCTACGACAAGCCCTACGAGGACAAGGCCAAGGGACGGGTCACCGGCCCCTTCACCGTCGAGAGCCTGTCGCCCCACCGCTCGCTGGCCTTCGCCGGTGGGCCCGAGGCCCAGGAGCGCTCCGAGCCCCGCTCGGAGTCGGGGGCCACCACCGGGGTGGGCGGCGCCAACCTGGAGCAGACGATCCTCGACAACCTGCTCAAGGCCGGCATCCAGAACGGGCGTCGCCAGGAGCGCATCGTGCTGGAGCTGCTGGAGCCCTACGCCGGCACCGCCATCCAGGCCGTCGGCACCCGCAAGGGAGCCGACGACGACGAGTCCTCGGATCTGCCGGCCCGCATCGGCATCTCCATCGGCCCGCAGTACGGCACCGTCGGCCCCCAGTTCGTCAAGGCCGCGGCCCGCGAGGCCATCGCCGCCGGCGATGTCGACCTGCTGTGCGTGCTGGGGTTCTCCTTCGACCCCGGCGTGCTGGGCACCACCGTCGAGGGGGCCGAGGTCACCGACGACGACTTCGCCAGCGTGGCGGCCGAGCGGAAGCTGGGCCGGGTGCCCGTCCTCCTCGTGCGCATGAACGCCGACCTGGTCATGGGGGAGGAGCTCAAGAAGACCGGGGCCGGCAACCTGTTCACCGTCTTCGGCCAGCCCGACATCGACATCCGCGACGTCGGCGACGGCGAGCTCGAGGTCGAGCTCCTCGGCGTCGACGTCTACGACCCCACCACCGGCGAGGTCCGCAGCCGCGACACCGGCCACATCGCCCTCTGGATGATCGACACCGCCTACGACGAGGAGAGCTTCTTCGTCCGCCACGCCTACTTCACCGGCGGCCAGGACCCCTACAAGAAGCTCAAGCGCGACCTGAAGGCCGAGATCGACGAGGACGCCTGGGCCAGCCTCTACCGCACCACCTCCCGCCCCTTCCCCCGCCCCGACACGGGCAAGATCGCCGTCAAGGTCATCAACGACTACGGCGACGAGGTGCTCCAGGTCTTCGACGTCTGACGGGTTCTCACCCGTCTCCCGAAAATCCCGCCCACGGTCGTTGACTCCGCCCCCCCGCTGTGGGACGGTCGTCTCCTACACCCAAATGCAGTGGCCCCGGCGGTGGTGGAACACCCCGGGGCCCGGCCAGAACCTGAGAAAGAGGTCCTGACATGAGTCACGCTACTCGCCCCGGGGGGGGGGGGGGGGGGGGGGGGGGGGGGGGGGGGGGGGGGGGGGGGGGGGGGGGGGGGGGG
>CAZXRA010000312.1:0-8035 GCA_964643485.1 uncultured Iamiaceae bacterium
CTGCAGGTCCGAGCGGATCACGAGGTCACCGGCGCGCAGCAGCCGGGCCATCGGTGCCAGCGCCGCGGGATCCAGCGTGCGCTCCTGCAGGCCGAGGTCGAGCGCCCCGAGGAGGGCAGCCGACTCCGGTGGCCCGAACGGGATCAGCTCCCGATAGGCCACCCCGCGGTCGACCAGGCCCGGGGTGATCGGGTCCACCGTGTTGCCCCAGCGGTACGAGGCGAAGTCCGAGCCCGGCACCTCGAGCACCCGCGACCGCCAGGTGGCCCCGTCCCACCCCCGGGCGTCGAGGTCGGCGGCGGCGTCGAGCCAGTAGCGGGGGAGATCCTCGTCGCGCTGGAGGTTGTTCCCCACCATCTGACCCAGCCAGAGCGGGGGCAGCCCCACGATGGCCAGGGCGACGAGGGCCCAGCCCGCCGGCCGCTGGAGGGACCGGGCCCGCACCTGGAGGGCGCTCACCCCCACGCCGAGCAGCACGGCCAGGCCGAGGGCCAGGAGGGGCACGGCCCGGGGGAGGCTGCGCATGGCCAGCCCGACCTGGAGCTGGAGGAAGGCCTTGAAGCCCTCGCCGACCGGGGCCGGGTCGCTCCACGGGTGGGCCCCGATGGCGATGACGGCCCCGATCACGGCCAGGCCCACGAAGAAGCTCCGGTAGCGCCAGCGCACCAGGGTGGCGGCCAGGAGCCCGGCGACGGGTAGGGCGTAGGTGACGGCGATCAGGACGGGGTTCTGGGTGTAGGCCGGCGACGGCTCGATCCACGGGCCGAACTTGTCGTCGCCGTAGAAGAACCAGTAGCCGAGGCCCCGGAACACCTCGGGACCCACCGAGGCGTTGGCGATCGTCCGGGCGGTCTCGGTGTAGCGCAGGACGTCGAGGCCGTAGCCGCCCTGGATCGAGAGGCCGACGATCCACCACAGCGACACGCCGACGGTGAGCACCCCCATGCGGGCCACCACGGCCAGGGCCTGGCGGACCCGGATCTCCCGCAGGACGAAGGTGGCGTAGGGCACCCACAGGGCCGGGGCCAGGCCCACCAGGAGCAGGGCGGTGGCGTTGACGGAGCCGCACGTGGCCACGACGAGGGCGAAGAGGGCGGGATGGCGCCAGGAGCGTTCCCGCACCGACCGGATGGTGAGGCCCAGCAGCCACCCCAGGGCCGAGAAGGGCAGGAGGAGGCCCGAGATGCGGGCCCCCAGGGTGAGCACGTAGGGCGTGAGGGCGTAGGCCACCATGGCCACCGACACGCCGATGCCCTCCTGCCCGAGGGCGCGCAGCAGGTAGCGGACGCCCAGCCCGGCCACGAACAGGATCGACCCCAACCACAGCCGCTGGGCCATCCAGTCGGGGAGGCCCACGGCCTCGCAGAGCCAGTAGTAGGGGCCCATCGGCCACAGGTAGCCGATGTTCTGGTGGGGGACGGTGCCCATCCCCACGTTGGGGTCCCACATCGACCAGGCCCGGCCCAGCATGCGGCTGGGCTCGATGTAGAGGTACGACTTGGTGTCCGCCCCGACCTGGCCCCGATGGGTGAGAAGCAGAGGCAGGTAGCACAGCGCGGCGAGGGCAGCGACGGGCGACCAGGCCGGCAGGCGTCGCCCCGTGAGCGGGGTGGTCACCGGTGCCGGGGGGCGCGCCAAGGGCGAGCCCGCCAGCGCCCGGCCTCCTCGGCCAGGGCGCCGAGGATGGAGCGGGCGGTGGCCTCCCAGGTGAACCGCTGGGCGTGGGCGAGGGCTCCGGCGGCCAGGCGATCGCGGAGGGCGGGATCAGAGGTGACGGCGGCCAGGTGCCGGGCCAGCTCGGCGTCGTCGTCGGCCAGGAGGCCGCCACGGCCGTCATCGACGGCGTCGACCTGGCCGGCGATGCGGGTGGCCACCACCGGCGTGCCGCACGCCCCGGCCTCGGTGAGGGTCATGTTCCAGCCCTCGCGCACCGACGAGGAGGCCACCACCCAGGCCCGGCGGTACAGGTCGAGCTTCTCCTCGTCGGAGATGCGGCCGACGAAGCTGACCCAGTCGCTCGCCCCCAGGCTGGCCACCAGCTCCTCCAGCTCTCGCCGGAGCGGGCCGTTGCCGGCCAGGACGAGCTGCAGGTCGGGGGCGGCCTCTCGGGCGGCGACGGCGGCCCGGATCAGCCGGTCGATGCGCTTCACCGGCACCAGGCGGCCCACGTGGGCCACGAGCGGCACCTCCGAGCGCTCGCCCCCCGGCGTGTACATGGGATCGACCCCCGGGGGGACCACGTCGACCCGGTCGGGGCGGAAGCCGAGCTCGACCATCTCCTCCTTCGAGGACGAGGAGAGGGTGATCATGCGGCTGCGCCGGTAGATCTGCGGGGCGACCCGGCGCTCCATCACGTCACCGGCCCGGGCCAGCTTGGGGGGGAGCACCATGTTCCACATGTCGGCGTGGATGTGGTGGAGCAGCACCACCCGGGGCACGGTGGCCCACAGGGGTGAGAGGAAGGGCATGCCGTTCCAGATCTCCACCAGGGCGTCGGGCCGCCCGTGGCGACGGCGCATCTCGGCCACGGCGGTGCGGGGGAAGACCATGTAGCGCCCGGCCTTGCGCACCACCTCGTAGCCGTCGCGCTGGTCGAAGTTGGGGTGCCCCTGGGCCCACGAGGTACGGATCATGACCTCCAGGCCGGCTTCGGCCCAGTGGCGGGCCACCTCCGAGGCGTGGACCTCGGAGCCGCCGGCCTCGACGTCGTCCAGGTCCCGCCAGGCGATCATGTGGACCCGGTGGATCCCGGCGGCGGCGGCGATGTCGCCGAGCTTGGGTCGAGGGTCCCCGGGGACGGAGGAGGAGGGGGGCGCGTCGGTCAACGGATCACGGGGACGGAAAGGCCTCCGAGTAGGGTGGCCGGCTGTGCCGCCCGGTGAGGGTGGCGATGGCACGATAGAGCACCGGCCCTGGCGGCAGCAGATCACCTGGCCCGGCCGGGACACCTGCCCGCCCCGACCCGACGAGCAGGCCCGCACCGCATGACCTCTCCCGCTGCATCCTCCTCCGACTTCGCCACCACCCTCGCCGATGTGGCCGAGGTCGAGGGGTGGATGACCGACGGCCAGGCCCGCCTGCTGTGGGACGCGGCCGGCCGGGTCGCCGACGGGGGGCGGATCGTCGAGATCGGGAGCTTCCGGGGCCGGTCCATGGTGGTGCTGGCCCGCTCCGCGGCGCCTGGCGTCGAGCTGGTGGCCATCGATCCCCACGCCGGCAACGACCGGGGCCCCCAGGAGATCGACGGCTACGTCGAGGAGGCGGCCGAGGACCACGAGGTGTTCCTGGCCAACCTGGCCGCGGCCGGGGTGGGGGAGCGGGTCACCCACGTCCGCAAGATGTCCGACGAGGCCCACGTCGACGTGGCCGACCCCATCGACCTGCTCTACATCGACGGCGCCCACCGCTACGGCCCGGCCCGGGCCGACATCCGCGACTGGGGGGCCCGCGTCGCCGACGGCGGCACCATGCTCATCCACGACTCGTTCAGCTCGGTTGGCGTCACCCTCGCCATCGGCCGCCAGCTGTTCCTCGGCTCCCGGTGGCGCTACGTGGGGCGCTCGGAGTCGATGACCGAGTACCGGCGGGAGCGGCTCCGGCCCAAGGCCCGGGTGGCCAACGCTGTGCACCAGGCCCTGGAGCTGCCCTGGTTCGCCCGCAACGTGCTGATCAAGGCCCTGATCGTGGCCAAGCTGGGTCGGGTCACCCGCCTCCTTGGCCACGACCCGACCACCTGGCCCTACTGAGGAGCCGAGCCGATAGGCGAGGCGACCCGACGAGCACGGCGTCGGTATGGGGCGGAGCCGCACGGCGTTGCGGCGAAGCGGGCGACCTATCCGCGCAGGTCCTAGGAGTCGGGGCTAGTAGGAGTCGGGTCGGGCGTCGGGGGGAGCGACGAAGACGGCGGCGGGCTGGCCGATCTCGATCATGCGGCCCACCTTGGCCTGGCCGGCCCGGGAGAGGATGGGTTCGGTGCCGAAGACGGGGCGCCACAGGGCGAAGGGGTTGTGGGCCAGGGTCTTGACGGCGTCGGCCAGGCCGATCGCCTCGGCCTCGGCCCGCACCTCGGCCTCCAGGCGGTCGAACTCGGCCCGCTCGGCCGGTGTCGCCGGGTCGTAGGAGGCGATGCGCTCGGCGCCGGGGATGTCGTCCCACAGGTCGACGTCGTGGCCGGCGGCCAGGTGGATCTGGGCCGTGGCCTCAGCTGCGGTCCGCACCCGATGACGGGTCAGGGACTGCCGGAAGACGGCGTCGGCGCCGACGTCGTAGCCCTGGCGGTCGAGCTCGTTGAACAGGCTGTAGGCCCGGGCCAGCTGGTTCCAGGTGTCGAACCAGGTGTAGAGGTAGCGGCCGTCCCGCCCCGTGCCCGGGAGCCGACCGGCGGCCAGGGCGGCGCCCGTCTCGTCGGCCAGCACCGCCAACGAGGGGGACAGCCTCTCCTGGGCCGTCTTGACCTCGGCCGCCTCCGCCGTGGCCCGCACCGCCAGCCCCCCGACCAGGAGGGCGGCGACGACCACCGTCGCCGTGCCGGTGCGAAGGGAGGGGATGTGTCCCGGCCGGCCGGCCAGGAGCCGGGCCCCGACGGCCACGGCCGTCCACCCGATGGCCAGGAGGAGCAGGGCGCCGATGCTCCACCCCCAGAGGGCCAGGTACTCGAAGGGCAGGCCGAAGATGCGGGTGGCCGAGAGGAGCCCCACGACCACGACCACGCCCAGGAGGCCGTGGAGCAGGAGGAGCGCCCGCTGGCGCAGCCCCACGGCGACGACGGCCGCCACCAACCACACCCCGGCGAGGACGAGACCGGGAGTGGGGGAGGCCCCGAGAAACGGCGGCCCCCCGACGGCGTGCCCCGTCAGCAGGGTGCCGGGGTTGAGGACGGAGAAGAAGTAGTCGCTGCCGTCGCCGATCCCGGCCGGGGGGATGTCGGGGTGGCGGAAGTGGCGGTAGATGATGCCCAGGTTGTGGCCCTGCGACCCGGTGACCTGCTCGGCCACGGGCGGGAACCAGAGCAGGGCGCCGAGGGCGGCGCTGATCCCGGTCCAGCGCAGGCCGGAGAGGAGGGCGGGACGGTCGCTCCGTCGGAGGAACAACCAGGCCGCCACCGCGGCCCCGCCCAGGGCGGCGAGGGTGGCGCCCAGGCCGGCATAGGAGATGTGGGTCTGGGTGCAGAAGCTGATGGCGAACACGGCCACGGGGAGGGTGGCCAGGTCGCCGTCGAGCAGCGACCACACCGCGACCAGGGCCGTCACCCACCACAGGACGGGCATGTAGGGGTTCCACGGGACGGTGAGGACCTCGAAGGTGAAGCAGGTGACCAGCACCAGCAGCGCCGCCGTCATGGCGACGAGCACAGGCGCGCCCCCTCGTCGCCGGGCCATCCACAGCGTCAGGCCCATGGCCACCGCGTGCAGGACGGCGGTGGCGACCTGCAGGGCCCAGGTGCTGGAGCCCAGCAGCCGGTAGGCGGGGGCCAGGCTCCAGAAGCTGAGGGGCCCGGGATGGCTGCCGGCATCGATGCCCGCCGGGCCGATGCGCCCGCCCAGCCCGGTGAGGGGCGGGTTGTCCGACCCCACGTCCCGGACCCGGAGCTCGGTCATGGCCAGGTCGCTCTGGGGGTACCAGCGGGGCTGGCGCACCACCCCGAGGGCCACGAGCAGGGGGAGGACGACGAGGGCCACCATCCCGGCGAGGAGGAGCGCCCGTCGGCGTCCCGTCGGGGCCGCGGTGGCCTCCTCGGGAGGCCCGTCGTCCTCGCCGGGGGCGGCGGCCGTGTCCGGGGGGGCTGGCGCGGTGGAGGTGTCGTCGGTCATGGCCGGGCCGGGTCGTCGGACGGAGCCGAGCGGGTGGCGACGCAGAGGAGGGACGTGCCGACGGGGGCGCTGGCCCGCCCGATCAGGGCCCGCTCGATGCGGGTGAGGACCATGGCGGCCCGGTCGATGGCCACCGAGGTCTGGTCGAGGCCCAGCTCGGCCTCCCCCCCGCTGGCGACGCGGCGCTTCACCCACACCGGCAGGACGAGCCAGCTGAAGACGTGGCTGAGGACGATGGGTTCCAGGCCAGCGGCGGCCAGGTGGCGCCGGAGGAGGCGGCGGTCGTAGCGGCGGACGTGGCCGAGCGACTCGTCGGCCGCGCTCCACAGCCACTGGTGGGCGGGGACGTTCACCACCAGCCGGCCGTCGGGGGCCAGGGCCCGGGCCGCCTCCCGGAGGGCGGCGACGGGGTCGTCGAGGTGCTCGATGACGTCGAGGAGGCACACCACGTCGGCCGAGCCGGCGGCGACGGGGAGGCCGTCGACGTTGCCTTGCAGGGCAGCCAGGCCGTGGGCCCGGCGGGCCTGGGCGACCAGGTCGCCGTTGCCCTCGATGACGACGACCCGGTCGGGGTGCCAGCCGAGGAGGGCGGTGACGCCGCCCGACCCGGCCCCGGCGTCGACCAGCCAGCCCCCCGATCGCCGTCCACCTGTCCGGCGCAGGGCCGTCGACACGAAGGCGGCCTTGCTCCGAAACCACCAGTGGTCCCGGTCGGCGGCCATCAGCTTCTCGGCGTTGTCCCGGTCGAAGATCTCGCCCGGCTCCTCGGGGGGGGCGTCGGGCGGCGATTCGCCGTCGATTCGACGGCCGACGACGACGGGCCCCGGGGCGGGAGCGGGCATCGGCGGGGTCGTGGTGCGATCCGCCGCTCGGGCCGCGTCGCGGGCGCTGCGCCAGATGCGGGGGATGGCCCAGACCATGGCCAGGCCGTCCCGGCCGACCCGCACCTTCGACCGGTCGTCGTGGCGCCAGGCCACCGGCACCTCCTGCACGCCGATGCCCAAGCGGGTGGCGATGGCGATGACCTCGGCGTCCCAGGCGAAGCCGGCCTCCCGGCAGTGGGGGAGGATCGCCTCCCACACCGGGGCCGCCGCCGCCTTGGCCCCGCACTGGGTGTCGACCACGCCGGGGGTGACGGTGACCTGGAGGAGGCGGTTGTAACCCCGGCCCAGGGCCTCCCGGACCGGCCCCTCGGCCCGGACCAGGTGCGAGGCGGCCAGGTCGCGCGACCCCACGGCCAGCACGGGGGCCCGGCGGGCCGCCCCCAGGATCTGCTCGAGCTGGTCGAGAGGGGTGGACAGGTCGAGGTCGCAGAAGCCGCGGTCGTCGCCGGTGGCGGCCAGCAGCCCGGCGGCCACCGCCGCCCCCTTGCCCTCGTGGGGACGGCGCAGCACCTGCACCCGCCCGGTGGCGTTGTCGGCGGCCAGCTTCTCGGCCCGGGCCACGGTGGCGTCGCGGCTGCCGTCGTCGACGAACAGCAGCTCACTGCCGGGGGGCAGGCCGGCGACGAACTCGACGAGATGCGGGGCGAACTCGGGGAAGCGCTCCTCCTCGTCGAACAGGGGCACCACCAGGCTGAACGACCGCATCAGCCCTCCGCTCCCGCCGGCGGGGCCAGGTACAGGCCCAGGGTGCGCTGCTCCCACCGCTCCTGCAGCTCCACGTAGCGGGCGACGGGCGCGATCCACCGCTCCGGCAGTGCCACCAGGTCGTAGGTGGTGAGGAAGGGCAGGGCCTGGGTCAGGACCCGATCCGGGTCACCGCTGGTGGCCGCGGCCCGGAGGGTGGCATAGCCGGGGCGTTCGAGGAGGGCCCGTCCCCTGTCGGTCAGGGGGACGTCGCGGTCGGTGAAGAACGAGGCCAGCTCGTCGGCCAGGGCGCGCATCTCCCGCTCCTCGGCGGCGGAGAGGCCGGGCACGAACACCACCCGACGGGCCCCCTGGGGGGCGGCCTCGGCGGCACGGCCCTGGCGGATGACGAGGCGGGGGGCGTCGCCCTCGATCCGGCGCTCCGGCCCGAACTGGCGGATCATCCCCTCGTCGGCGAACCCGAAGGGGATCCCCCGGCGTTGGAGCTCGGCCAGCACCGGCCCGGTGTAGGGCTCGTTGAACACCCCGCTGCCCTCCACGAGGAGAGGGGCGTCGGTCTCGATGGCTCCCATCTGAGGACGGGCCCGGGCCATCACGTCGATGGCCCACTCGTCGATGCCGGGCCCGCTGCGGATG
>CAZXRA010000313.1:0-5028 GCA_964643485.1 uncultured Iamiaceae bacterium
AGCCCGCCCGGGGCCTGGGTGGTGGGGTCCTCGGTGGCGTTCACCCGGTCGCCCCACCCCCACCCCCGCTACGACGGCCACTAGCTCGCGCCCCCCGCCCCCCCCCGCCTCCCCACCGGCCCCCGGTTCCCGGTGGCAGCGCTGGTCGCCCCCCTCCTCATGGGGGCGATCCTCTACACCTTCACCCGGCAACTGCTCAGCATCCTCTTCGTGGCCCTGAGCCCGATCTTCCTGCTCGGCAACTACATCGAAGGGCGGCGGGCCCTGCGCCAGGGCCGTCGCCAGGCGGCGGAGGCCTACGGGGTCCAGCTCCGCGACCTGGTCGCCGGCCTCGATCGTCGCCTGGTCGACGAGGGGGAGGCCCGGCGGCGCGAGCACCCGTCCACGGCCGAGGTCGTGGCTGCCGCCCAGCACCGGGACCCGCTCCTGTGGGCGCGCCGCCCGGATCGCCACGGCTTCTTGGAGCTGCGCCTCGGCGTGGCCACCCAGACAAGCCGCACCGAGGTCACGGTGCCCCCCCTCGTCGACGTGGTGCCCGAGCTGGCCGAGGAGCTGCGGTCGGCTCTGGCGTCGCGGGCCGCCGTGGCCGACGTCCCCGTCGTGGCCGCCCTCCGCGACTGCGGTGTGGTCGGGGTGTCGGGCAGCCTCGACGACGCCCTGGGGGGTGCCCGCGCCCTCGTCGCCCAGGTCGCCTGCCTCCACAGCCCGGCGGAGGTGGTGATCGCGGCCACCGTGCCCTCGGCGTCGGCGGTGCACTGGGACTGGTTGAAGTGGCTGCCCCACACGACGTCTGACCACTCGCCGCTCGACGGGCCCCTGCTCTCGGTGGGAGGCCCGGCCGGCCGTGACCTCGTATCCGCCCTGCGCGAGCTCGTCGAGGACCGCGGGGAGGGCGAGGGTGACGCCCCGCCGGGACCGGCTGTGGTGCTGCTCGTCGAGGACGCCACCCCGGTGGAGCGCAGCCTCCTGGTCGACCTGGCCGAACGGGGACCGAAGGCGGGCGTCCACCTGATCTGGGTCGCTCGGGACCGCACGCGCCTGCCTGCGGCCTGCACCGTCTTCCTGGACCACGATCCGGTGACCCACGCGGCCACCGTCGGCTACGTGGACGGCGGCCGCACCGTCACCCCGGTCGCGGCCGAGCCCCTGGACGCCGTCACGGCGCTCGACCTGGCCCGGCGCCTCGCGCCGGTGGTCGACGCCGGAGCGCGGCGGGACGCCTCCGCTGACCTGCCCAGCCGAGTCGCCCTCCTCGACCACCTCGGGGTGGACGTCGGGGAGGTGCCCGACGCGGTGCTCGAGCGGTGGCGGTTGAGCGATTCGCTGCCCGGCACGGGGCGGAAGCGGCGACGGACACCGACCCTCCACGCCGTCGTGGGGTCGGCGGTCAGCGAGGCCCTGCAGCTCGACCTGCGGTCCCACGGGCCCCACGCCCTCGTCGGCGGGACCACGGGCGCGGGCAAGAGCGAGTTCCTGCAGACCTGGGTCATGGCCCTCGCCGCGACTCACAGCCCGGCGCGGCTCACCTTCCTGTTCGTCGACTACAAGGGGGGCAGCGCCTTCGGCGACTGCATCAACCTCCCGCACTCGGTGGGCATCGTCACCGACCTCACGCCCCACCTGGTGACGCGGGCCCTCACCTCGCTGCGGGCGGAGCTGCGGAGCCGGGAGGTGCTCCTCAACGACAAGGGCGTCAAGGACGTGCTGGAGCTGGAGAAGGCGGGCGACCCTGACGCCCCGCCGAGCCTGGTCATCATCGTCGACGAGTTCGCCGCCCTCGTCTCCGAGGTGCCCGAGTTCGTGGACGGGGTGGTCGACGTGGCTCAGCGAGGTCGCTCCCTCGGGCTGCACCTCGTGCTGGCGACCCAGCGACCGACGGGAGTGATCAAGGGGAGCCTCAGGGCCAACACGAACCTGCGGGTGGCCCTCCGGATGAGCGACGAGGCCGACAGCTCCGACGTCGTCGGCGACGAGGTGGCGGCCCGCTTCGACCTGGGCACACCGGGTCGGGCCGCGGCCAAGTTGGGCCCGGGCCGCCTGGCCGTCTTCCAGGCCGCCTACGCCAACGGGCACACGACGGGCGAGCCACCGCCGCCGAACATCGACGTGGCGGAGCACCACATCAGCGGCGCGGTGGCGTGGCTCCCGCCGGAGGCCGAGGAGGACGAGGGCGCCGGCCCCGGGGGCAAGGGGCCGACCGACCTGGACCGCATGGTGCAGGTCATCGCCGCCGCCCACGAGCAGGCCGGCCTTCCCGTCCCGGATCGCCCGTGGCAGCCCGAACTGGAGCCCATCTACGACCTGGCCCGCACGCCGTCACCCGAGGACGACGTGCCCGCCCTCCACTCCGGCACGGACGTGGAGCTGATCTTCGGCGTCCTCGACGACCCGAAGAACCAGGATCAGCGGTCCGTCGCCTTCCGACCCGACAAGGGCCACATGGCCGTCATCGGCACCGGTGGGGCGGGCAAGAGCCTCACGTTGCGCACCCTCGCCGTCGCCGCCGGCCTCTCCACCCGGGGCGGACCGTGCCACGTCTACGCCCTCGACTTCGGAGCGCGAGGGCTCCACATGATCGAGCAGCTCCCGCACGTCGGGGCGGTGATCGACGGCGACGACGACGAGCGGGTGACCCGCCTGCTGCGCACGTTGC
Organism: uncultured Iamiaceae bacterium; assembly: GCA_964643485.1. Taxonomy (GTDB): domain Bacteria; phylum Actinomycetota; class Acidimicrobiia; order Acidimicrobiales; family Iamiaceae; genus Iamia. The sequence continues at coordinate 2,654 of CAZXRA010000313.1, forward strand.
AGGCCGAGATCGACGATCGGGCGATGCGCTACTCCGCCGCCGGAGCCGGCACCCTGACCGCGTACCGGCAGCTCGCCGGCCAGCCCGACGAGCCTCGCCTGCTCCTCCTCGTCGACGGCTACCCCGCCTTCCGTCAGGAGTACGAGGTGACGGCCCGGATGGCCACCTACGAGCTGTTCCAGTCGATCGTCACCGAGGGCCGGACCGTCGGGGTGCACGTCGTGGTCACGGCCGACCGGTTGGGGGCCATCCCCCCCGCCCTGGCCTCGGTGATCACCAACCGCCTGGTGCTCCGCCTGGCGTCGGAGCAGGAGTACGCCATGGCCGGCGTCCCCATGGCTGCCTTCACGGACGCCGCCCCGGCCGGGCGCGGGTTCATCGACGGCCACGAGGTGCAGGTCGCCGTGCTCGGTGGCACCTCCAACACGGCCGACCAGGCCGCTGCCCTCCAGGGCCTGGCTGCCCAGATGCGGGCCACGCTGGACCGGCCCGACGCCCCGCCGGTCCGTCGCCTGCCCTCGTCCATCCCCCTGGGGGACCTGCCGGTGGAGGTCGACGGCCGTCCCGCCGTCGGCATCGCCGAGTCGACCCTGTCTCCCTTCGGCGTCCCGGTGGACGGTCCCCTCCTCGTCGTCGGCCCGACCCGCAGCGGCAAGTCGACGACGCTGGCCACCCTGGCCTTCGCGGCGCGCCGCCGCCAGCCCGACCTGCGCCTGGTCTACGTGGGCGAGGGTCACTCGCCGCTGGCCACCGCCGTCCCCTGGGACGAGACGGTGCACATCGACGACGACGAGGCCGATGTCGCCCTGAAGGCCCTGACCGCCGCCACGGGGAAGGCACCTCGGGGCGGGTGCATCCTGGTGCTGGACGACGTCGTCCGGTTGGCCGCGTCGCCCCACCACGACGCCGTCGTCGCCCTCGTCGACACCGCGCTCAAGGCCGGGCACGCCGTCCTGGGCGACGGTGACTCCAGCAGCATGAACGTTGGGTTCGGCCTGCAGAAGGTCATGAAGGTCCAGCGCCACGGATTCGCCCTGGTGCCGGACCAGGGGGACGGCGACAACGTCTTCCGCACGCCGTTCCCCCGCATCAGCCGATCGAGCTTCCCCCCGGGCCGGGCCCTGTACGTGCGGGACGGCCACATCGAACAGGTGCAGTTGGCGCTGCCCGAGGACACCGGCTGAGGCCGGGCCAGTCGCCCCCCCCCGGGGAGGGGCCCGGGGAGTTGTGCCCATGGTCAACGGGCCCGATCCCTGGTCAGATGCCCCTGGCGCCCGCCGGGGGCCACCAACACCACTGAAGGAGAAGGACACATGGCAGGTTTCGTGGGGATGGACGTCGATGCCGTCCGCCAGGCGGCGTCGTCGATCCGCACTGCGGCGGGGCAGGTCCAGGACGCCATCAACCAGACGGAGACGGCTGTCTCGAACGCCAGCGCTTCGTGGAAGGGCAACGACAGCGATCGCTTCCAGAGCGAGTGGCAGTCGCACAAGACCCAGCTTCAGTCCATGAAGGAGTGGCTCGAGGGGGCGGCCCAGTCGGCCGACAACAACGCCACCGAGCAGGAGAACGTCGCCAACCGCTGACGAACGGGGGAGGGCGGTGACGGCGGGAGGACGCTGTCACCGCTCCCTTGCCGGAGGGAGCCTCAGAGATGATGATCGGATCAGATCCGGATCGGCTGGACGAGTCGGCGCGGCAGCTCGACGCGGCGGCGGCGGCGCTGGCCGGGGTGCCGGCGTCGGTGCAGCCGGCGTTGGACGGGTCGCGCTGGACGGGGCCTGATGCCGAGAGGTTCATGGCCGAGTGGTCGGAGTTCCATCGCCGCCGCCTCACCGAGGCCACGACCCTGCTCGAGCGCCTGGCCGGCGAGTTGCGCACGCACGCCGCCGAGCAACGAGCCGCCAGCGGCGAGGGGGGGACCGCCGGTGGGGGAGGGGGGATCGCCGGTTTTGGCCTGGGACTCGGGCTCAGTGGCACAGCCGTGGGCTTCTCCGAGTTCGCTCCCTCCTCCGGTGAACCCGACGGGTTCTGGGGCACGAGCGGCGCCGTGTGGGGTGAGACGACCGTTGGCGGCGTGGACCTGGCCGGTGACGCGGAGGCCTGGGCGGGGGCGCGCTACGACGCCACGGCCGACGGCGGGTTCCGGGACGGCGCCCTCTACGGCGCGCTCGGGATCACCGGTGCGGTGGGCGCCGGCGTGGCGGCCTCGGGCACGGCCACGGCGGGCCCCGCCACCTACCGCGGGGGAGCGAGCGCCTTCGTCGGCGCCCGTGGGGAGGCGGGTGCATCGGGATCGATCGGCGTCGACGGGGTGAAGGCCCAAGCCGGGGTCGATGCCTTCGCCGGCGCCGAGGCCTCGGCCGACGCCTCGG
>CAZXRA010000314.1:0-3291 GCA_964643485.1 uncultured Iamiaceae bacterium
GGGCCAGCTCCCGGTCGCCGTCGAGCAGGAAGGGAGGAAAGGCCACGGCCCGGGCCGCCACCCGCATGCTGTAGTCGAGGCCCAGGCTCTCCCGGGCCCCATCGCCGGAGAAGCGCCCGATCTTGGCCAGGTTGCCCCGGCCGGCGAGCTGGTCGAGGAGGGGAGGCAGCCAGCACGCCACGGCCACGGCGGCCGCCGCCGGTCCCCAGCGCAGGGCCGAGCGGACGCGCCCCGGCTCGCCCCGGCGACGCCACGTGGTCACCACGGCCCCGGCCACGCCCCACGCCGCCACCAGGCCGGCCACCCCGAAGATGGCGAGGTGCTGCTGGATCGTGAACGACCACACGGCGGCGGCCAGGGGCCACAGGCGTCGGTCGTCGCACCACAGGGCCCAGGCCAGGGCCGAGCCGGCCAGCAGGGGGTAGGTGCCCATGTTGGAGCTGATGGGGTCGGTCAAGAGGGACGTGCCCGTCGTCCACATCACCAGGCCCAGGAGCACGGCGGCCCCGAGGCCTACGGCGGGCCCGCCCCGGCGGAAGGCCACCCAGGCGGCGATGAGCACCGAGGACGCCGTCACGGCCGCGATGGTGAGCAGGGTCCCGAGAGCGGGCCCCAGGAGCCGCACCGGCACGGCGAGGGCGTAGAACTCGATGGGGCCCGGATGGCGGGCCGCCACCCCGGAGGCGTAGGCCTCGGCCGTCGAGGGCTGGCCCACGAGGGGGGGATCGCTGCTGAAGACGTCGAAGGCCCGGAGGACGATCAGGGCGTCGTCGCCGCTGGGCACCCAGTCGGCGGCCAGGGCCCGGGCCAGGCTCGTGCCGACCGGGACCAGGAGGAGGAGGGCGGTGGCCACGGCGACCAGCCGGCTCCGCCGGTCGAGGTCCCGCAGGCGCCAGGGCGGGGCGCCCGCCGTCGTTCGGTCAGGCACCGGCCACCGGAGGGAAGAGGTCGACGACGGCCAGCAGGCGGTCGTTGAGGAGGTCGATGTCGGCGTCGGCCGTCTTGCCCTGGCGGAACAGCACCACGTCCCGGGTGGGGGACATCAGCAGGCGCTGGCCCTCGAAGCCGTGGGCCATGAACATGCCGTCGTCCCGGTTGGGGCGGGCCCACCAGTGGGCACCGTGGGGGAAGCCCATCTTCGGGTCGAACGAGCGGGGGGTGCGGCCGTGGTCCATCCAGCCGGGCGACACGATCGTCCGGCCGTCCCACGTACCCCCCCGCAGGGCGAGGAGGCCGAAGCGCAGCCAGTCGCGGGCCACCATGTCGACGAAGGAGGAGGCGATCCAGGTGCCGGCCGGGTCGTGGCCGACGGTGGCGCTGGTGATGCCGATCGGGGCGAAGATCCGCTCCTGCAGCACGGCATCCATGCCGTCGCCGTCTACGCCGAGGACGTGCTGGAGGGCCCGGGCCACGATGTTGGTGGTGCCCGACGAGTAGTAGTACGCCTCGGGCGAGCCCGGCGGGTGGCGCAGCGGGAAGCCGGCGGCGAAGGCGGCCACGTCGCCCTGGCCCTCGCCATAGAGCATGGTCACCACGTCGGGCAGCTTGTCGGGGGTGAAGTCGTTGTACTCCTCGTACCACTGGAGGCCGGGTCGCATGGCCAGCAGGTCGTCCCAGGTGATGGCGGCCCGAGGGTCGTCGCCAGCCCACTCGGGCACGGGCAGGGGCCGGCTGACGTCGATCCGGCCCTCGTCCACCAGGAGCCCCACGGCCATGTGCAGGATGCTCTTGGCCATCGACCAGGAGTAGAGGGGATCGGCCGGGCCCAGCGGGCCGGGCTGGATCCCGGCCAGCTCGGCCAGGGGGCCCATCTCCCGCTCGCCGTAGCGCTCGGCCACGATCCGGCCCCGGTGGACCACGGCGATGGCGTTGGTGTGGCCCACCGCCGGCTCGGTCCCCGGGCCGATGAGGGCATCGAGCTTGGCGTCAAGGCCACCGTCCACCACCTGGGGCGGGGGTGCGACCTCCTCCCACTCCGAGGTGGGCCAGGCGACGCCGTCGGGCTGGGGCGGGAAGGGCAGGAGGCCGGACATCGGCAGCGGACCGTAGCAACCCCACGGCCCGGACCACGGGGCGCCGGGGCGGCCAGCGGGGGTGCAGTTGGTGGTGGGGGTCCGACGTGGCACCCTCGTCGGATGCTGACGGTGACCGGGCTCCGGGTCGACGTGGGGGGGACGATCCTCCTCGACGGCGTGTCCTTCACCGTGCGCGCCGGCGACAAGGTGGGCCTGGTGGGCCGCAACGGGGCCGGCAAGACCACCATGCTCAAGCTGCTGGGCGGCGCGGGCGAGCCGTCCCGGGGCACCGTCCGTCGGGAGGGCGGCCTGGGCTACCTGCCCCAGGACCCCCGCCTCGACGGGGTGCCCGACGGCCGCACCGGCGTCGAGCACGTGCTCTCGGGCCGGGGCCTGGACGAGGCCATGGTGCGCCTGGAGAAGCTCCGGACCCGGATGGAAGAGGACCCCTCCGACCGGGCCGTCGAGCGCTACACCCGGGCCGAGGAGCGCTTCCGCATCGACGGCGGCTACCAAGCCGAGAGCGAGGTGCGCCGCCTGGCCGCCGGCCTGGGCCTGGCCGACGACCGCCTCGACCTGCCCGTCACGTCGCTGTCGGGCGGACAGCGCCGCCGGGTCGAGCTGGCCCGCATCCTCTTCGCCGGCAGCGACCTGCTCCTCCTCGACGAGCCCACCAACCACCTCGACACCGACGCCAAGGAGTGGCTCCTCGACTACATGCGCCGCTACCGGGGCGGGCTGCTCGTCATCAGCCACGACCTCGACCTGCTCGACGAGGCCATCACCCGGGTCATCCACCTCGACCGGGGCGGCCACGACGAGACGGGCACCATGCACGAGTACAAGGGCACCTACTCCCAGTACCACCGGCAGCGGGCGGCCGACGAGGAGCGCCTCAAGAAGGAGGCGGCGGCCCGGGCCAAGGAGGTCGACCGTCTCCAGACCATCGTCGACCGCTTCGGGGCCAAGGCCACCAAGGCGACCATGGCCCACAGCCTGGAGAAGCGCATCGCCCGCATCCAGGCCGGAGCCACCGACGCCCCCCGGCGCCAGCAGGTGGCCCGGGTGCGCTTCCCCGACCCGCCCCACGCCGGGCGCACGGTGCTGGAGGTGGAGGGCCTGGAGGTGAGATACGGCAGCCTCGACGTGTTCGCGGAGGTGTCCTTCACCCAGGGGCGGGGCGAGCGCATGGTGGTCATGGGCTTCAACGGGGCGGGCAAGACCAGCCTGCTGCGCTGCCTGGCCGGCGTGCAGGCCCCCACCGCCGGGGACGTGC